>JAFGJF010000037.1 GCA_016929205.1 Anaerolineae bacterium | reverse complement strand
TGGGGCGCGTTGGATCGGCCTGGCGGACGGCATCGATCAATCGTTTGAGGATCGCCACACCCTCCGGGCGCGTCTGTTCGGGGATCTCGTTGCCCACACTCCACAGGACGATACTGGGATGGTTGCGATCGCGATAGACCATACTCTCGGTGTCGGCAATCACCCACTCGTCAAAATAGTCGTGATAGCCGTACTGGAATTTGCCCTGTTTCCACTCGTCAAAAGTTTCGTCCATCACCAGAAAGCCCATCCGGTCGCACATATCGAGGAATTCCGGCGCGGGCGGATAGTGGCTGGAGCGGATGCCGTTGCAGCCCATCTCTTTCAAGCATTCCAGTCGTCGCTCCCAGACGCGCTCCGGCACCGCCGCGCCCACGCAGCCGCCGTCGTGGTGCAGACAGACGCCATTGATCTTGACCTGTTTGCCGTTCAGCAAAAAGCCCCGATCGGCGTCAAAGCAGATCGACCTGATCCCCAGCGTCGTTTCCAGATCGTCAACCGGCGACGCTTCCGCCTGCTGCCCGTCGATGACGATCTCGCTCTGCACCCGGTACAAGTAGGGATCGCCCACCGACCACAAGCGAGGCTGCGCGACCTTGATCCGCTGCACGAATTCGTGTTCCTCGTTGCCCTGCACCGGGTGGGTGCTCCTGGTTGTGCCAGCCTCGTTGCCCTCCTGATCGACGATGGTCGTGACCAGTGTACACGCCCTGGCGGTTTGGCCCTCGTTCACAACCCGGGTCAGGATCTCGACCTCGGCCAACGCGTCTGTCACGACCGGCGTCCGGTGGTACACCCCCCAGTGGGCGATGTGCAGTGGGTTGGTTTTGCACAGCCACACGTGCCGGTAGATGCCCGAGCCGGTGTACCAACGCGCATCGGGCTGCATCGTATTGTCCACACGCACGGCCAGGACGTTTGCCGTATTGCCATATTGCAGAAACGGGGTCAGATCGTAATAAAAGCTGGTGTATCCGTAGGGATGAAACCCCAGGTGACGGCCGTTGATCCACACGTCGCAGTTTTTATAGACCCCGTCAAAGGCGATCGAGATCGTCTTACTGCTGTCTTTTTCCGGCAGGTCAAACCACTTGCGATACCAGCCCACGCCGCCGGGCAGATACCCGCCGCCTCCGCCGCTGGGGTGATTCTGGCTGAATGACCCCTCGATGCTCCAGTCGTGGGGCAGGTCGAGCGTCCGCCAATGGCTGTCGGCATAGTCGATCACTTGCGCGCCAGCCGCATCGCCCTGGAAAAAGAGCCAACCGGCGTCGAATAAATCGTGCATACGCGCCGTCGGATACTGTTTTGTTCCTTGCTTTTGCATCTGTGCCTCCTTGAGTTGTACTGTCCTGAAAACGTCTTGTTGGTAAGACCACAATAAATACTAGGTCTCCTGCCAGGATTGGTAATCGGGGCTTTCTGTATCCAGGATCAGGCCGTCAAAGTCCAAGATAAGCGCTTGTATCATCGAAAGGTCATGGCCAGCTTGAACGATTCACCGACCAGCCTCGGTGTCTCTTCGACCTCGACATCCCCGTCGCACAGATAGCGGGCCACGGCACCGGAATCGCACCAGCTTGTGGCTAACACCCCCAGCAACTTGTCTGAGCGGTGTGCAGCAGCATCATCGAGCAGCAGCCTGGCGGATATGGGGTTTTTCCACGGGCAGACGACCATCCGGAAGCCCTGATCGACAAAGAAGGGGATAGAGGGATAGCCGTCGTCCCGTTCTTCGTAATGCCAATCGCAGATCAGGATGTCTCTGGGGATGTGCACGATCGCCTCCCAGGTATGGTTGGCCGACGCCTCCCACTCGCCATAGGCCGTCGGTTGTGCGTCGAGCAGCCGATCACCCCAGATCAACATCTCAGCCTGCCGCCGGCCGACGATGTGACCGTGCAGAGCATTCACCCAGTCGGCAAACAGCTCGGCGTTGGGCGTGCCGGTGCAGCGCGGGCAGTGGCCGATCTCGAACACCTCGTCCAACCCAACGTGGATCGCGTCGGCCTGGAATCCGTCGAGCATGTCGTCGATCAGGTCGAACACGACCTCCTGCACCTGTGGGTGGCGCGGGCACAGGCTGCGGCAGTAGCGCACCTCGTCCAGGTCGGGTGTCTCGTCGAACTCGGGATAGGCGCGCAGCAGGCCCAGATCGGTACCCCGCTTCGTACCCGATTGGTGCCCAAGTAAATTCATCTTGGGGATCAACCGGATCCCATTTTCCCGGCACAAGACAGCGATCTCGGCTGCCTGCGCCGGGGTGAGTGCGCCCTCGTCGCTCACCTGGGGGTGGCTGGGGAACTGATAGCGGTAGCGGACCAGCAAGATCAGGGTGTTGCATCCATAGTGGGGCAGCACCTCAGCAATCAGCCGTTTGAATACGTCATAATCCTGCTGCTTGGGCACGCCCAGGCAGATGCCTCGAAAAGACCAGTTTGTCGCGTTACTCATTTTGTCCTCCTCTCAATATCCTGTAAATCCTAAACATCCTGTCATTCCCGCACGTTTTTGGTGGGAATCCAGGTTCTGTTGACATTGATTGCACACAAGCGGGTCAGTTTGCCACTTTTACGACATATAGTATGTCATTCCCGCACGTTTTTAGCAGGAATCCAGGTTCTTTTGTGTCTGTAGATGCTCGATAGAGACATTCGGGCATGACAACCCAGGCGCAATGCAAAACGTCAACAGAACCTAGACACCGTGCCGTTCGTCGTCAGTCCTGTAAATGTGCGCCGTCATGCGCGGCAAATTCGCCATGTCAAAGGGCGGCACAAACGATTCGACCAGGGCCACGTTCTGGGTCACCTCGTCAGGCCAGCGCATGCCGACGTTGGCGACGTGCACCCGGCTGTCCGAGAGCACGAACTTGAGCGCCGTCTCGTACAGGTCGTGTGCCTCGTCCCAGCGTGGGGCGATACTTTCGGCCAGGCGCTGCAAGATGCCCGACGTCATGGGGCGCATAACCGAAACGCCCATATCGGCCTGGTGCGCCTCGTCGAGGGCATGCAGCGCCGCGCTTTGATAGATCAGGTTGTAACGCACCTGGATCACGTCGAATTGACCCGAGGCAATGAGCGGCTTGGCCGTCCACGGCTCTTCGACCGTACAGCCGACAAAACGCACCTTGCCCTGCTCGCGCAGTTGGAACAGCGTCTCAAGCAGCCCTTCGTCGAGGATGTGGCGCACCTCCTCGGCCGTATACATGCCGCCGTGAAACTGGATGATGTCGATCGTCTCGCAACGCAGCCGTCGCAGCGAGGCCTCGACGCTGCCCGTCACCGCTTCGGCCGGGCCGTGGTAGCCGACCTTGGTCGCCAGGAAGACCCGCTCGCGGCGCCCTTGCAGCGCCTCGCCGACGATCGACTCGCTGTTGCCGTCGCCGTAGCCGGGTGCCGTGTCGATCAGGTTGATACCCGCGTCGAGTGCGGCGTGGATCGTGCGGATGGCCTGCGCGCGCCCGTCTGGCGTAAACGGATCCCAGCCCTGTGCGCGGTTGACGCCGCCAAAGGGATAGCCGCCCAGGGCGATACGTGTGACCTGCAAGCCGGTTTTGCCAAAACGGACTTTGGGGATCATTGTCTCTGCCTCACGTTTTCTTTACGATTCGCTCACGGATCTGTACAGATAATTGCGGTTGGGAACCACTGCCTGGATCCGTGCCAATCAGTGTACTCACTTCGGTCAGTGCTTCAGTGGTTCGATATTGCTTCGTGAGCCAGTTACCAATTCAGGATCAAATTGCCGTGACCGGGAATGACCAGTTTGGCCGTGGCCTTGATCTGCCGGATCGTCTCGGCCGCCCGGTCGAAATCGATCGAGTTGTGAAAACCCGCTTCCGCAGCGAAAAACTCGGGCGTCATTGCTGCATCGCCGGTGACGATCAATTTGCCCCATTGGGTATCGACGATCAGCGAGTGATGTCCCATGGTGTGTCCCGGCGTGGGCAAGAGGCTGATGCCTTCCGGTAACTGCCCCTCGGCAGGTGAGAAGCGGTCGATCAAGTGCGCGTCTTGGGGGATGCGCTCGCGCCACTCTTGTAATCCCGCCTCAGCCATCAACCAGGACTTGCCTGCGAAAAGAGGGAGACCGAAGCGGTGATCGCCGTGCCAGTGCGTGCAGAAAACGATATCGATATCCTCGGCGTGCAGCCCGGTGCGGTCAAAGAGCAGTTGGGCCAGCGGCAGCGGTTTGGGCGACGGGTCGACCAGCAGTCGTTTCCCGCCGGCCTGGAGCAGCGTGCACGTCGCCGACGGTTCGCGCACGCGTTCTGTTTCATCCCAGAATTTGTTCATGCTCAACGTACCCATGTTGATGATCGTGAATTGGACCATCTCTTTCTCCTTTATTTGCGCAGCTCGACGTTCTGGGCGAGCAGGGTTGTTTGCAGCCTGGCTACGTTCAGACGGCGCGGCGTTACCCCGGTTTGAGCACACAGGGCCGCTGCCGTGCCCGCCGCCTGGCCGATGGCCATGATCGGGATCATGGCTCGGTGCGATTCGTAGGGCTGCTGCTCGCTCGAGATGCAGCGCCCGGCGATGAGCAGGTTGTCGACGTCCTTTGGCACCAGGCAGCGGTAGGGAATGTCGTATCCCTCGTGTTCAAGGTAGCGCCGGTAGCCGTAATAATGAATGATCGCGCACGAACTGATTGCCACCACATCGTCAAAACGCCGTCCCTCGATCGCATCCTCTGCTGTCAGCTTGTATTCTCCCTCGATAAAGCGCGTCTGGCGGATGCCCAGTAGCGGCGGGGTTTCGAGCAGGTGCGCGTCGGCCAATTCGGGATACTTGGCCTGCTTGGC
>JAFGJF010000323.1 GCA_016929205.1 Anaerolineae bacterium | reverse complement strand
CCAATCGCGTATCTATGTCGCGCATCATAGAATGCCAAATCGCGATTCGGAAATCGCGGCTACCTACTCTCTCCGACAAACTGCTAGTCATGGAAAACGGTTCGGGTGAACCTCGTTCGCCTGAACCGTGTCCCTTTTCTTATGTCTTTCTAATCATGTTCTTATGTTCTTCTAATACATATCTGTTAAAGTACAATCAACAGCGAATGAAAAAAACAGAATCAGTCGAGTGAACGACACAGGCTGGATTTTGGATCGAAAGGAGATACGACATGTTTAGGAGATTTGGTGGTCCGTTTTACCCTTTGCGTGAGGTGGAGCGGCTGCGGCGAGAGATGAACCGCCTTGCAGCCGAGTTACCTTCCGGTGGCCGTGTCAATATGGCTGCCGGTTATCCGGCAATAAACGTATGGACCAATGAGGACGGCGCAATTCTCAGCGCTGAATTGCCTGGCGTCAAGCCGGATGACATTGATATTTCAGTCGTGAACGATACCTTGACGCTCAAGGGCCAGCGCAATCGTGACGAATGCGGCCAAGAGTCGCGCTTTCACCGCCGTGAGCGAGGCTGTGGCAGCTTTACCCGCTCGTTCCAGTTGCCGTTTCAGGTCGAGCCGGGTAAGGTAGAGGCGACGTTTGACAAGGGCGTGCTCGAAATCACGCTCCCTCGCGCCGAAGCAGACAAGCCCCGCAAGATTACGATCAAGGCTGGCTAGGCCGGTTTTGCACTGAAAACGAGACGAGACGATTGAGAGGTTGAATATGGCGAACGAAAACGAACTGCAAGTTCAGGATGCACAAAAACAAGAAATTGACGAGACTGAAGCTGAACGCACGCGCGATAGCAAGGCGTTTGTACCACGGGCAGACATCTATGAAGATGGGGACAGCATTTTTATTGTCGTCGATGTGCCCGGTGTGGACGAAAACTCGATCGAGATTGGTTTGGAAAAAAGCATTTTGACGATCGACGGGTACGTTGAACCAAAAGCACCCGAGGGGTATGCCTTGGCTTACGCCGAGTACGAGACCGGTGATTATCATCGCAGCTTCAAGCTGTCCAACCAGATTGATCTGGACAAGATCGAAGCGACGGTCAAGGACGGCGTCCTGCGGCTGCTTTTGCCCAAGGTTGGCCCGGCCAAGACGAAGAAAATCACAGTCAACGCATCATAGATCAAAGCATCATCGATGCTCGGTTAGCTCATCTTTTTCTCCCTGTAAAGGCGGGGCTCCAATGCACACGGAGCCCCGCTATTTTTCCTCCCGGCTCCATAATTGCGGCAGCACGTCCAGTGATCGCGCCACGGCTGCTTGCATCACGGGCTCAATGCCGCCGAGGTCCTGTATCAGCGATATCGCCTCTTGCCAATATTGTTCGTGTTCCAGGCGAGTCATGCGTATCCGCTTTTCGGTGAAGGGTTTTTACTGGCTCGATGGGGTTTGACAGATCCCTGCCTCTTGTGCCGTCCGTACGATGGCGTTGACCAGGTGCGTGCCCAGCACGGCCAGCCCGTCGGTGGACATGTAGTGGATTGCCGAGTCCTCGAACAAGATCGATGCCTGTGCGTCAAAATCCTCGTCACCGTCCCAATAGGTTGCTGCCAGGTGAATGCGCGGCAAGACCTGAAACGCATACCCGGCATCGCCAATGTCGATTGCCTTGCCATCCAGTTGCATGGCTGCCCGCCGAAAGCTCTCCAATCCGCCCACCGCGCTCAGATCGCGCACCAGCCGGTTTTCGGCGTACCCTCGAAAGGCGTTCGCGTAAAACATCCCGTCAGGCAGTTCGCGATAGGCGATCCAGCGCCCTGAAGGCGGCGTGCCGTCTGCGCTGTCCAGATAAGTGAGCAGCAAGGCCTGGATAAAGGATGTTGTCTCTTGTCCCGTGTCGGCGTGCCGTGCGGCTGTGTCGGTGTATCGCACCGAAAAACTGGGCCGGTGGATTGTGTAATCCTGCCAGAAGAAGCACAGCCGGTACGTGCCATCTGGAGCCAGGGTGCAGCCGCTGCGCTGGATGAGCTGCGGGGGCTGGACTCTTTCCAGCCGTTTCCGCGCCGTCTCCACCAGCGGCGTTAGCCGGTCGTACCACTTTTGCAAACCAATGGGATGTCCTCCGGGTTTGAGCACCGTCTTTCCTTTCTGCCGGCGTGCCCTCACATGCCTGCCTGTACCGTCTCCCACTTGCCATCGTTGTACAGCACATAGAGCGTCATCTCTGGCCCCATGATCGCGATCCCACCCTGGAATCCCTGGATCGCCGTCTCAAAGCCGTACTCTCTTTCCATTGCCCAGCCGATCCTGGCCGTTGCCCCGCCAAGCTGCTCGCGCCATACCTTGCCGAACCCGCGTATAGGTTGGGTCCGTTGCGGCGGGGGGGCGAGCGCCGGATCGTCGACCGGCTGCCCATCTTCCCAGGTATCCTGGTACGATGCCCAAGTGGCATCGTCGTGTAGGACGTATATCTCGCGATTATCCTGCCGCCAGAACATCGTGCCTCGTTCAAAGCGCTGCCAAGCCACCCAACTGCTTGTACCGGGCTCGATAGCGCAGCCCAGCTTTTGCGGCAGATTCGCATAGTCAACGCCGAAACGTTCGTCAACCGGGTGCGCTTCCAACACAGCCGTGCACGGCACGGGCGTGGGTGGTTCGCGGGTTGCTGCTGGCATCGGCCGCACTTGTTCCCACAGAGCCGCGTTGGTGGCGTCCAGGCTGTAAAATCCGCCATCTGCCGTGCCGACAAACAGCGTGTATGTGCCATCTGTCGTCTCCGCCGCAGCCAGGGCGGTCAGCGCGCGCGTGTAATCGGCCCGGTTGTTGAAAAAAGGTGCCGTACACCGCTGCCATGTGCCTTCATTCAGCCAGGCGCGGTACAACCCGGACTCGGTCAGGAAATAGACGACGCCGTCAGTCTGGAAGTGAGGCGAGCGCACGGTCGTTACCAGGCGATCCAGTTGCACGCTGCTTGTATCGAACGGCGCCCATGTGCTGCCGCCATCGTCCGAACGCTCGCACGCCCCGTCGAAATCGCATCTGAATTCTGGTCCGTATATTTGGCCTGCCTGGTCTGATCGTCGGAACAGTTCCTCGGGGCGGGGCAGGGGGGGCAGGTTATATCCCGTTTGCCGGACCAGCAGGTCCCAGTTTGTGCCGCTGTCGCTCGACCGGTAGAGCGCGTCGCCGTTTTGAGCACGGGCATAGGCCAACAGTGTACTATCCTTCGCATAGTCAGGAGAGAGCGCAATCCGGTACACGCGCAAGTGATACAGCCCATCGCTCGCTTGCTGCCACGTCTCACCGCCATCGTGCGATATCCACACCCCTTCGCCATGGCTGTCAAAGAACGTGATCCCTGCGACGATCGTCTGGTCATTCGCATAGTCAGGAGAGAACACCGCATCAACAGCCGCAACCGCCTCTCCCATCTCTGGCAGGCCGCCGCGCAGCCGCTGCCACGTCTTGCCGCCATCTGTCGAGCGGCAAAATCGGCTGTTGATCGTCGCCAGCAGCGTTCGATCGTGCGCCAGGTTGGGAGAGGGCAGAATGGATGAGACGGTCCTGGTCACGACCATAGGCGCGTGCGGTTGTGGTGCGGGCGCTGCGCCACCCGTTCGCGTCCAGATCGCCAGCTCGCTCTCGTGCGGCGTGTACAGGCGTCCCAGTTCGTCGTCGATAGCCGCGACGCGCGGCAGCCATCCCGTGGGCCGCGTTCCGTCCGTCTTCACCCGTCCCAGGCGGTTCAACGTCTCGCTGTCTAGCACGAACAGGATCCGATCGCGCGCCACGTACAGCCGCCGTGCGGCTGTGTCGAGGGCGAGGTAGCCCGACAGCCCTTCCAGGGTGAGAATCGGGGCTGGAGCCGGCGGCGATATGCCGTGCTCGAGCGCGTTGCGCTGTACGGCGTTCAGGTCCGCATACATATCGATGCTGCTGAAATGAATGTACCCGCCGGTGAGCAGGGCGTAATAGGCGCGCCCGCTGGCCGGATCGACGGCGATCGATTCCTGCGGCCCGGGTTTGCCCGGCCACGGAGTATAGGTGATCGTCGCCGTCAGGCCGCGCTGCGCGTCGAACACCACCTCGCGGGCCACGGTGTAATAGCCGCCGGGGAACTCGGGTGGGGGGACCCCGATGCCGGGCCGCAGTTCTCCGGTGCGTTTTCCTGTTTCGCCGTCGTATAGGTAAAAGCGTCTGTTGACGATTGCGACTTGTCCTGTGCTGGGATCGGCGCGTGGGATGCCAGATTGTCCTATTTCGCGTAGCGAATCTAGTAAAACCACATCCACCACAATCACTCCCGACAGGCGGGCATCGCCTGCGTACAGCCGCTTGTGCGGGCTGTCCAGGCTGATCGCCCGCCCGCCATAGAGCCGTTCGATCTCATCGTACGTATGTCGGTCCAGGACGTGCACCCAGCCTGCGCTGTCGCTGACGTACAGGTGATCGCTTTCTCGATCGACGATCACCTCCATCACCTCGATCCCAAGCGGCAGCCGCGGCGCGATCTCGCCAGACGCCAGATCGATCGGGATCAGCGCATGATCGTCATAACTGGCAACCAGCAAGCGGTTTTGCTCGCCATCCACGATCAGGTCGGGCAGCCAGCCCTCCAGCGTCGAAAACAACGTCCGCGTCTGCCAGCTCATTGTATCAAGCGCAACGACACTTGTGCCGCCAAACCAATCGCTCGGGTGGTGCGTAATGGCATACAGAGCGCCGTCCTGCTCGCCCAGCGCCAGCTTGTCGACGCCGCGCACTTTAACCGGCATCTGCTCCAGGCGCTCCGTCTCCAGGTCCAGCGCATAGAGACCTTGATTGCAGCCGACGTACAGCCGTTCCTCGTCGAGCGCCAGGTCGCGCGGACCACACGACTGTAGATCGATCGTCGCGATGGGCGCGAGCTCGCTGCTGAACAGCCACAACGCCTCGTAGCCCAACACGTAAACCCGTTCCGTCGTCGCCGCGATGTCGACGATCGAGTCGCTGAATCCCTCTTGGGAAAAACCAAAGGGCGCGACCACCCGATCGGGCGCGAGGCGCATCACACCGTCGTGTACGGCCGCGTACGCCGTCTCTTGCCCGTCAAAAGCCACCTGCAATACGTCCGAGATCACCTCGCGCACCTGCAGCGTTTCGGCATCGAGGACCAGCAGCGCGCCGTTCCAGGATTGGTTCACGTACAGCGTCTCCCCGGCCAAAACGAGGTCGCTGCTGTAACTGGCTTGAAGCTGGGTACAATCCATCACCAGCCCACTTTCCAGATCCAGCCGGGAAAGACATGCCGTCGGCCCCGATTCGTCATCATACGGCGTCAATTCACACCGGCCCAATGCGTACGCGACGCCGGCCTGAGTGTCGACGGTCAGGCCGGCCGGGTAATACAGATCGCCGGCCTCGATCCCGAAATCGATCTGCGTCCACAGCGCGGGCAGATCGCCTTCGTCGGGCAGCGGTGGGGTAGGCGTAGGGATAAGAGGGGGTGGCAGCATCGTCGCCGTCGGCGAAACCGTGAAAGTCTCAACGTCCGGCGTTGTCGTGGAGGTGTAGGTGGGCAGCACGGGCAGTGGCGTTTCCGTGGGCGCGCTTGTCGGTGCAGCCTGTATCTCGAACGTAGACGTCGGTTGGGGAGACTGCGGGCCGATCTGGCAGGCCAGCAGGACAACGACGATCAGGGTAATGGCGTATACCCGGCACCGGATATGAGCAGACATTGAACCACCTCTCCAAGCTTAACATGTTTCGTCGATACACGCGAGGATGACACGCGTGAAATGCCCACTAAAACCACTTGGCTATTGTACACCTCAGAGATAAATTGTCAATCTAGAGCTGCTATGCTGGCTCCTTGAACCCTGTGGTACCGCGTTACCGCCGTGCTGGCGCGCTACCGCGCGATGCCTGGCAAGGCTAGCCGGGGCGCACCCCATCATGCAAAAAAGCGACGGATCCATCCGTCGCTTCTACAATCAAAGACTGGCTTTGCAGTTCTTGGGGCCCACCCCAACTCCTTGGGGCCTACCCCAATCCTTGGGGCCTACCCCAACTCCTTGGGCCAGGACCACGTTCCCTGATCGTTCAGATTCCAGTACACCTCGCGCAGCAGGCGATAGTGTGCTGCTTCCTCCTTGGCCAATTGCTCAAACATGGCCTTGCCGGTCGGGTCGGCAGTTTGTTCGGCCAGGTCGGCGTACCGCTGCTCGGCTTTCTGCTCGATTCCCTGCGCCATGGTCACGATCTTCATCATGCTCATCTTGTTGGCTTCGGGAATGCTCTCCACCTCACCTGGCGCCGGAACCGACGTCGCCTGGAAGACGTATTCGATGAATGTCCCCTCGTCCACCAACGACGCGAGCAAATCGCTCAATTTTTGATAGTGATAATTTTCAAACTCTGTCAGCTTGTTAAAAAGCTTTTTCCCGAGCGGGTTGTTTGTCTGCGCCGCCGCATCGCGATAAGCTGTCGCCGCTTTTTTTTCAGCTTCCATCGCAATCTTGATCGCGCCCAAAAGTGCTGAATCCTCGCTGGCCGTTGTCATCTTGACACCTCCCTGTTTTGACGGGTCTCCTCGAGCTTGCGCTGATAATAGTCTATGGAGTCTATTATATCACAAATGACATCGTTTGCCAGTGACAAAAGTCGCACTCTCGAGCCGTTTCCACCTCACCCGCTGGCTCAGCAGTCCACTTTCGGAAAGAGCGGCGGCCCGGCAACGACAGGCATTCCGGGTTGCAGGTTTCCCCACCCAAGGGCCTGGTGCAGCGCCGCCGGGGGCTGCCAGCCAAGACGGCGCCACAATTCGGCCATCCGTTCGGGCAGAACCGGGGACAGCAGCACCGAACACAGGCGTAACGCTTCGGCTGCTGCATACAGGATCGCCGCAACCCTTGCCCGGCATGCGTCGTCTGTGCTTTGGTGTTTGGCCAGTTTCCATGGCTCGGTCTGCTCCAGGTAGCGGTTGATTTCCCCGACAACGGCCATCACCTCGGCCAGTGCGTCGTTGACAGCCAGCGCGTTGACGCGATCGAGGGCGTCGGTCACCAGCGCCAGGCAGCGCGCCTGCACAGCGCACTCTCTCTCCGCCAGTCCTCCCGGTTCGGGGATCCGCCCCTCGTTGTACCGGCCAATCATGTTGACCACTCGGTGCAGCAAATTGCCCAGGTCGTTGGCCAGATCGGCCTGGTAGCGCCGCCCGATCCGCTCTTGATCGAAATTGGCGTCGCGACCCGGCGTCATATCGCGCATGAGAAAATACCGGAACGCATCGACGCCGTACACCTCGGCCAGATCGAGCGGCTTGACCACGTTTCCGCGCGACTTGGACATCTTGAGGCCGTCGCTGATCCACCACCCATGAGCAAAGATCGCCTGGGGCTGCGGCAGTCCGATCGCCTGCAGCATCGTCGACCAATAAACGGCGTGTGTGGTCAGAATATCCTTGCCGATCAGATGGATGACCGACGGCCACAGCTCTTCAAACCGTGTATCGTCGGCGAGATACCCTGCCGCGGTGACATAGTTGATCAGCGCATCGAACCACACATAACACACGTAATCGTGGTCAAAGGGCAGGGGAATGCCCCACTGCAGGCGGCTGCTTGGTCGTGAGATGCACAGATCGCCCAATGGTCTGCGCAAATAGCCCAGCACCTCGTTGCGCCGGTGCTCCGGCTGGATGAACGACGGGTTGGCGGTGATGGTGTCGATCAACCACTCCTGGTACTGGCTCATCCGGAAAAAATAGTTCGCTTCGACCAGCCGCTCCACTGCGCGCCCGCACTCGGGACAGGTACCTTCGACCAGGTCCTTTTCTGTCCAGAACCGTTCGTCGGGCACGCAGTACCACCCTTCATACTCCCCCTTGTAAATCTCGCCCTTGTCCCACAGTAACTGCAGGATCGTCTCCACCACGTGCACGTGGCGCGGCTCGGTCGTCCGGATAAAATCGTCATAGACGATGTGCAGCTTGTCCCAGGCATCTTGAAACCGTACCACCATCTCGTCCGCCTGTGCCTGGGGCGTGATCTCGCGTTCTTGCGCCGCGTTCTGCACCTTTTGTCCATGTTCGTCCGTGCCGGTCAGAAAAAAGCACGCGTCTCCGCGCAGCCGGGCGTAGCGGGCCAGCACGTCCGCCAGCACGGTGGTGTAAGCGTGCCCCAGGTGTGGCTCGTCGTTCACATAATAGATCGGGGTTGTGATATAAAATGGCTTGCTCATATCCTCCTCCTTGAATAGACAAAAAAAGAGCCTCCCGTCGGGGAGGCTCCAGAAAACCCAGGAAAACGTGATTACAAAACGCTCATTTCCTTCCCAACGCCCAGTAGCCATGGCACATCACCATGGCGCTGGACATCATCATCGCGTTGGAAAAAGAGACTCGACAACTCATGTTAACCTCAACAAGCACATATGACCACAATGTTATCTTAGCACAGTTTTCCGATGCGGTCAAGGCCCAAACTTGATCGCTTGAGCGCGCTTGATCGTGCTCAGCCAATTACGCCGGCTTCTATCAACCGCAACATTGCTGGCCCGAACACAACCAGGAGCACAGCCGGTATGATAAACAGGATAAAGCTGGTCACAAACCAGATCCTGGGGATCACCGCCTTGCCTCTATTGCCTTCCTCCACCAACCGGTCGGAAAGCATCAGACTCCAGCGTTGTATCACGTAGGCGACGGCCGCCATCACAACAACTGCGGCGGTCATCATCCCGCCCAGTGGTTGCGCGTTGGCATATCCCGGCATAAACATCCGGCCCATATACTGTGGATTGACCGCAAAGAGCACAAATCCGAGAACAAGTGGAAATCCCGCAAAGACAAGAATCACAAAATGCTGTTTTTTGGTCATTTTTCTGGCTCCATATTCCAGTCGGTCAAGGTGTTCGGCGATCGAAGAAATAACAGTGTCCACAAACACGTGTACAGACAGCACGATCAAACCAAGGGTTCCCTTGTGTCGATATGTCTCCCGGCACATATCGCGGAACGTCTGGATCATCAGCGGGCCATATTCTCGACGATGTTCTGCCGGATAAACGTGCAGCAGCGCCTGGTAGAATTTGAACACGACGCCAGGTACTGGGTGAGAACGGTACCCGGACATACTCAAACGCCCTCCACGTCACCCAGCAGCCGCTTGCGCCGTGCGACGAGAATCAGGTTCGACAGCCGGCGCGCTTCCTCGGCCAACACACGCCGGCCCAATCCCGTGAGGTTGTAGTAGCGGCGGCGCTCGTCGTCGAACTCGGGGGCAGGACGATCGCCCGTCTCCTCGATGAACCCCGCTGCCAGCATACGTTTGATCGAGCCGTACAGCGTACCTGGCCCCATTTTGACCCGTCCATCCGAGATTTCCTCCACCTCTTGCATAATTCCGTATCCGTGTTTGCTGCCATCTGCGAGTGCTAACAGGATGTGCAGCACGGCCGGAGTCAGCGGTTGCCCATCCTTTGTCCCACGTCTCTTATTTGCCATGCGTCAAAAACCTTTCCAGAGAAATATCCAATACAGATATATCTGTTATGGATATATTATACGACAAACGCACCCTTTTGTCAAGCGGATACGGCCCGTCTTTTTGTTTTTTCACCAGACTCTGCTATAATTTATAGGGACATAGGAGGGTCAAACACATGCCAGAACAGACAATCAAGGAAGCAGGGGCCAGCTATTTGTTGAACCTCAATACCGAACATACCCAGTTGTCGTATACGACGCCGCTCAAGCACTTTTTTGCATTTTTAGAGACCCAGGGCATTCACACCGACCGCACATCGACCTCGTCGCTGACCGTCGATCACGCCATTGACTTTGTGCCCTGGCTGCGGCACGAGTGCTTTCCCGACCCCGAGCAGCCGGCAAAAGCGACGCTGCAGCTCTACCTGACCGCCGTCTACCGCTTTTATCGCTCTCTGCTCAAGCGCGGCGTCACCTTTGAGGCTGCCGACATCGCCCGCCTGGAGGAAACCTTTCGCGACGCGCGTAACATCCGTGGCGAGCCGCGCCCCAAGGACCCCAAGCTGGCTGCCGTGCAGGCGATCGTCCAGGCCGCGCGCGATGTGCCACCGACAAGTGATGACACATCGGCCGACCGGCAAAAGGAATTGGGCCGTTTGCGCGACATCGCTATCGTCGAAACGCTGCGCTCGACAGGCTGCCGCGTGGGAGAACTGGTTGCCCTCCGGCGTGATGACCTGGATTGGGTGGCGCACAGCGCTTTGG
>JAFGJF010000322.1 GCA_016929205.1 Anaerolineae bacterium | reverse complement strand
CAGCGGCTCTCCCGTCTCTGCATCCCAGATGCGCACCGTCAGATCGTCCGATCCTGAGGCGATCTTACTGCCGTCCGGCGACCATGCCACCGCGCGCACCGAATCCAAATGCCCTCGCAAGACTTGCATTTTGGTTTCGGCGCTCCATTCCCACAGCGAGAGCACCGATAACGTCGCCAGGACAAATGCTGTTGCGCCGATTGCCCATCCCGAGGTCAGGTTGTGCCACAACCATTGCCCGGCCAATGCCGACAGGCCGGCGATCAAACCACTCGCGCACAGGATGACGACCACACTGCCCCAGTTGGCACGGCCGCTGGGGCCGGCCGTGAACAGCAGGACGATCCCCAACAAACCCAAAACGACATTGCCCACCGCACCGGCGATGGCCAGGAGGCGATGGGACAGCCTGGAGAGGACGAGCAAGACCAGCAGCAGCAGGCCTGTGGGCAGCATCAGGATGGCAAAAGAGGCAGCAAACGCGGTGCCGAGGCCGGTGAGCCCTACGGGGGGAAGACTCAGCACCAGCAATCCCGCTCCACCCAGGGTCAGCCCAATGCCAAGCAGGGCGGAAGGCAGCGCGCCGAGAACCAGCAGGATCGTGCCCAGGCGTTTCTTACGGTTGTTCGCCGTGCCAGATACGCCCTCGTGTTCTACGGCGTTGCCGGCGACATCTGGATCGGATTGCGATTTTGGAGTTTGGTCCTGTTTCGCATTCCACTGGTTAGCCATCGCGCTCTCCCTCGGTATCGATCATCTCCCCGGATCCTTTGCTCGCCAACTCGGGCAGCGGGCCGCTGTATCCACTCTGGCGTAGAAACGCGACCACACGATGCGCCATCGCCATCGTGTCCGCCCGCCCACGCCGCCGCCGCTTTCTCGATCGCAGGTGGATGACCCACCCTTGCCTGGCGTCACCGTTCGTGGCTTGAGTCAGTTTGATGGCCGGGAATCTGGCCCGCTTGTCGAGGATGGCATCGACGAGGGCAACAGGCCCCAGCAGAAGGGCAAGCGGACAGCCGACCGCGCCGGTCTCGTCGCGGACCACCCAGAAAAACACTGTTTGTCCAAGCTTGCTGATGTCCTCCCGCTTGACGATCTCGCAGCCGGCGATCTCGCTGGCCGAGATGGTGATCTTGATGTCCTGGCGCGAGTGCCCGTGGATCGTGATCGTCCCGGCGGCTGGGTCCAGCGCGACGTGCCCGAGCTGCCATTCATAAAACCTGGTTTTGTCTTCGGCCTCAAAGAGGATCGCTTCACCTTGAAAAGGGTTCGTCATAGCGGAAATGCCACCCATAGAATCACGTCGAGAAGAATGTTGTACAGCCAGTGAGAGATGATGATCGGCCAGATCGATCTGATCCGCAGGGCGATTGCCGCCACGCAGATGCCCCACACGAGAGAGCCGATCAGCTCCGGGACCGGTTTGCCATAGTGCCACGTGGTATAGGCCAGCATCTGGATCAGGATCGCATAGAGACCAAAACGAGGCACCGAAATCGGCTGGCTGTTTCCTGCTTTACAATCGACCCGGATCGAGTTGAGCCCAAACAACAGGTATCCCCGGAACGAGAATTCGATGGTGATAAAAAAGAGCAGGTAGACAAGTTCATAGAGGACAAACTCCCACCAACGGGTGATCGTCCACGGCTGATCGCCGGTGCGCTGGACGAATAACGGGTATTCTCTTTGCATGTCTTTGTCAAAGACAGCGAACACAACCAGGACAGATGCGATCCCCAGCAGCGACAAAAAGGCCACCCTGGCCTTTTGCCGCTGATCCTCGGCCGGCAGCCCGAGTCCATAGTCTTTGAGGTTCTCTTTGAACCCAAACTTGACGATCAGGCCGGGGACGATCACCATCAACACAAAACCGGCGACAAACGAAACGAGCTGTTTCCCCCACGGCAGCCCGAACGTAATCCTGGCGGTCCAGTCCTTGCCAAACAGGCGGGTCAAGATGGCCATGTCACCGTGAAAGCCCCATAACGCCAGCAAGAGAAAGCTCGACCACAGGATGATCGACGCCTTGTCCTTGAGTTTCTTGATCGTGACCCAGATGATCACCAGGATATCGACGGTCGAGAAATCGCCTCTTTCGGTTTTGGCGATCTGCACACGATCGTTGTTCAGTTTGAGTTTTATTGTTTCGTTCCTCGCGACAAGGACGTGACCTTTTTAGTCCATCGAACGAGCTTAAAGACGCTGTAGAGCTGCTTTGAGATCCAGGCCACAGACCGGTAAAGGACATTCTTGGGCGGAAAGAGGTCATGGTCGATCAGCGTCGAGGGTTTGAGATTCAGAAAGGCCCAGGAGATGTACACCTCTTCGAGTACGTCGATGCTGTTGACGATCTCGTCGCTGACGTTCTCCCAGTCGCACAGATGGCTGAATAGCGTGCTCGTATCGCCGGCAACACGATATGGTGGGTAATCACCATCGTACACCTGTTCGACCGATTTGCCCAAGATCTTGGATTTGTGCGGGTCCACGCCTGCGCGCTTGAACGCTTCCATGTCCACGGCAATCGCGTTGGGGCCGCCAAACAGCATCTTGAGTTCTTTGGGATTGGCGATTTTGTACCCTTGAAAGCCGTCGGACGCGACCCAGGCGTCGATGAAACAAAAATGGACCGGAAAGTTGCGGATCGAGCGTGCCGTCACCTCATCCACCTCGTTTTGGATGTGGTACTTGCACACCATGTTGGTGCGGGGAAAACATCCGTATATGTTTTTCACCCCCAACGTCATCCAGTCATGTTCGTGCGTTTTGCACTTGGCAAAGGTGACCCTGAAATCCGCTTCTTGCCAGCTTTGACCCACCCGGTCTTTCCACGTTTTCTCCCTGCCTCGCTCATCCTGGTAGTGGTATCGAAAGGGACGAGATTCCAGGGTCAGGTCGACGATCTTGTAGCGACCTCGGGGATCGTATCCGATCTGTTTGGCGACGAATGCCACGTTGTGATTTTTGAGCATCGTGCCCACGTCGTGTTGAGCCTCGCAGATCGCGACGTCGCTGAATCCCAGCTCCAGGATGTGGTCGATCAGCGCTTCGACCAGATCTTTGTCGGTCACGGTGGCGTGGAACGTGCCGGGATGCATAAAGACCATCATGTTGGGTTTGATCACGATCTTGAACTCGCTTTTGCCTGTTGCTGCGTTCTCATACGCCGTCAAGAGCGTTTCGTCAAAGCGGGTCAGTTCCAGCAACTGGCGAAACGAAGCGAGTTTATCGGTGCCTCGGACGACGCCAACGATTGGTGATTGTTGTTCCATCGCCTGCCTCCTGTATGGTTGCCTCCCAAAACACCAAGCCGACCATCTACCAGAACTGTCTTCCGGCTAGGGATCGGCTTTGTTGTGTGTCCTACGCTACCCTCCAATGAACTGCTGCGACGAGGGCTTTGATGTCATATGCTTGAGTTTATGTTACGATTGTATCACAGATCCCGGCTGAATTCAATGCCGAGTCGTTGCGAGTGGTCTTTAGAATGGATAAGAGCCTAGCGCTGTGTCAAACATCGCCACAATATTCTCCGGCGGTGTGCCGGCCTGGATGGCGTGCGATGGGCCGAGGACGTAACCGCCGTTTTTCCCAAGCACCGTGATCAGTTCCTCCACCTCGCGCCGCACGTCCTCCGCCGTGCCAAAGGGCAGCGTCGTCTGCACGCTGACCCCGCCTTCAAAACAGAGCCGGTCGCCAAAGCGGCGTTTCAGGTTTGCCGGATCCATCCCCTCGGCGCTGAACTGCAGCGCCTGCAGGACGTCGATCCCCATGTTGATCAGCCCATCCACTGCCTCCGTTGCCGCGCCATCCGTATGATAGATGACCTTGGTTCCGAATTCGTGGATCGCCTGGTTCAAGCGCGTGTGATAGGGTTTGAGGAACTGCTCCCACATTTCGAGTGACATCAACAGGCCGCTCTGCCCGGCGACGTCGTCGGCGGTGAAGGCCAGGTCGACCTGACCTTCGGCTGCTTGCAGCATCCGTGTGAAATGGGCGACGTAAAACGATGTGACCCGTTCCAGGATGGCGTGCGCCAGCTCGGGGTTGAGGACGAAATCGATAAACATCTGCTCGAAACCGCGCATGTACCACGACGTTTCGAAAATGTTGCCGTTCGAGATCATCAGGCAGTGCTCGCCACCGGCCTGCGCGGCGGCGATGCGCTCCGGCAGGACCGAATAGTCGAACCACGCTGCGCTGGGCCAGCGGTGTTTGTCAAGGTCATCGATGCTTTGGATCTGCGCCAGCGGGTAATAGTCGATCTCGTCATAACTGCCCGTCCCATAGCTAACCGGCTTGCGGCGCACGCCCCAGATATCCCCGTCAGGTGGGAGGGGCGGGCCAATGTACGCGGGATCGATGGTTCGGATGTCGATGAATGCGTCCAGGTAGCGCTGCACGCCAATGCCGCGCTCGCGTCTCAGGTAGCGTTCCAACTCGCGGCGCGCCGGTGGGTTGATGCCCGAGCAGACCATAGCGATGGGAATGCGGTCGGTCTCGCGATGTTCGAGCGCCAGGCGGACGCGCTCGCGGCTAGACAGGCTCGCGTTCAAAGCCAACCTCGGCGTTTTGGATGCAGCGGATGGGCTGCCCGATGTGGATCGAGTTGCGCAGGCAGCCGGCGTTCTCCCACAGGCAGGGCACGATCTCGTCATCTCTCCCCTCAGCCAGCTTGCGCGGCCAGTCGGGGTCGGCGATCAGCGGGCGGCCCAGCGCCACCAGGTCGGCCTTGCCCTCTTGCAGGATTGCCTCGGCCACCTCTCGCCCGGCGATCCTGCCCACGGCGATCGCCGGCACGTCGACCTCGGCGCGGATGGCTGATGCCAGGCCGGCAAAGCACCCTTCAGGTTGCTTGCGGCCCGGATGCGAGCTGCCCTCGGGCGAATCGGCCGTGCCGGCGGAGATATCCAGGCAATCGACGCCCGCTGCTTCCAGGGCTTGGGCATAAGGGACGGTCAGTGAGAGGTCAACGCCGCCCGGCACAAAGTCCGTCGCGCTGAAACGGAACAGGATCGGAAAATCCGGCCCCACTGCCGCGCGGATCGCTTCCACCGTCTCCACCTGCGCTGGCCAGCCATTTTCCGGCGAGCCGCCGTACCGGTCGCGGCGGTGGTTTTGAAAGGGCGAGAGCAGGCGCATGAACAGCGAATGGTGCGCGCCGTGGATGTCGATCGCATCAAAGCCAGCCTCTCGCATCCCCGCTGCCGCGCGAGCAAAACGCGGGGCGATGGAAGCCAGCTCTTCACGCGTGTAAGCGTCGACCGTGCCCGCGCCGGGAAAGAGTTGCAAGGCGATCTTGGCGCCTGCCGCGTGACAGCCTTCGATGAGCGGTTGAAACGCTGCGCCGAATTCGGGATCGACCCAGTCGTCGAGCCCGCCGGGTGTCGACTGCGGGGCAATGACCAGTCCCACGCCGCCTTGGGCACGCCGCACGTAAAACGCCCGGAACGCGTCGCTGCGCCCATCCAGGGCCAGGTATAACGGTGCAAGGACAACGCGGTTCTTTAGGTCCAGCTTGTTGATTGGTAACGGTTCGAAAAGCATATTCGATTCATCCTTTGGCCGGGGAGCCAATCGCGTAACACATCGGCCCCGCGCCCAATTGGCCCCCAGCGCCGTACACCATCCGCCACGGCGGGTCGGCGCGTTCGCT
>JAFGJF010000321.1 GCA_016929205.1 Anaerolineae bacterium | reverse complement strand
TGCGACTCGGGTATTCGCGCCCACAAAACGACCAACGCCCGCGACCGCTTTAACCATCGCGTGGCATGCTATCGCATTGGGTTCTGGTTGATCAAAAAGCTCTTTCCCCAGTACGCGCCGCTGCTGCACCACCTGCGCGACGTGAATACGCGCACCCTGGGGCTGCCATTGAGTTGGATATACAAGATCTTATTACGGCTGCCCGAGCAGGCGACGCAGGATGAACTGCGGGCCATGTTCCCCGACGCCGCTGAACTGCAGCCAACGGATACAGTCCATCCATTGGAGGCATTCTTTGCCACACATCGCCCGCCGCCGGATGGTTTGTATCCGATCCGGGGCGTGGTGCTTTTTGGCCTGGCGGAATGCGAACGGGGGCGCTTGTTCGCCGATGCGCTCAAGCGTGAATCCAGCGAGACTATCGGGCGGCTGATGAATGCCTCGCACGACGGCGACCGCGTGGTTCGCTTTGCGCCCGATGGCGAACGACTGCCCTACCGGTCGCCCACGTCAAACGGGTATTTGCTGGATTTGATCGAGGATCTGGAAAGCGGCGACCCGGATCGGGTGCTTGGCGCACAGTTGCAGTGGCAGCCGGGTGGCTATGGCTGCAGCATTCCCGAGATCGACCTGCTGGTCGACGTTTCGCTGCGCACCGAGGGCGTGGTGGGCGCGCAGTTGGCCGGGGCCGGACTGGGCGGCTGTATGATGGTCCTGGCGCGCAAGAACGCCCTGCCGAGGTTGATCAAAAATTTGACCGAGCAGTATTATCGTCCCTACGACAAACCGCCGGCGATCATGGTCTGCAAGCCAATCGCGGGAAGTGGTGTGTTGCTGATGGATGGGGAGTAAAGAAAATGCGGCGCCCATTATCAGCGGTTAGCCTGGATAGTTATCTGCGTGCTTGATCTCTCCATCCATCAACCAAATGCAGCACCGCCAGCACCGGATGTCGAAACAGCATACGCGGTCCGGCGTAGCGCATCATGGCCCTGATCTTTTCCCTCATCTCGGGGCTGTAGCAATGCACCGGGCATTTAAGGCATGTCGGTTTGGCTTCCTGGAACGGGCAGTGTTCCAAGCGGGCCATCGCATAGTCGTGCAGCGCCTGGCAGTCATCACATAACACATCCCTGTTGTGATGTTGGCCATGGCAGGTGAGGCGGATCATGGCGGCAACGGTTTTTGCTTCTCTCCGCATTCTGGAATGCCACATTCTGGAATGCCACATTCTGGGATGTTTCATCGACGATCCTGTTACCCGACGCGCACGATCCATCCGAACTCAAGTGTCTTGGGATCGCGTTCCTTATCGGCCGTATCCCACAAATGCCCGTTCCAATCCCAGAATTGGGGAACCGAGCAGCCATGTTCGGCGCACAACCCCACGAGAGTGGCTCCCTTGGGTACGGTGATGTGCTTGCCCTCGATGGGCGGTTCGGGCGGCACCTGGCCCCGTGGTGTCGTTTCAAATTGGGCCAGCAGCGGCCAAATCTCTTCAGGACAGACCCCGGCGCGAAAGACACTGAAAAAGGTCGGCTTGAAACGGGCCAGACGCTCCAACCAGATCTTGACTTCGTGCAAGGGCGTCGTCTCGTCACCGTGCTCGTCGGTGTAAAAGGCGAGGATGGGGTACATTGGCAGATCGAGGTTTTTCGCCTTTGCCCACTGCTGGAATTCATAATAAGCGATCACGTCAAGGGTATAGTGTGGATTCCACCCGAATGAGGCGTAGGCCTGGGGCATAAACCCGCCCTTACAAAACGCGGCCATTTCGTTATAGGGAATGTCTGGGTAAGCCGAAATGTTGGGCATCGAGGTGAAAAACATCACTTCGGGCGGCAGCTCGGTTTTGATCATCAGCTTGCCCAGTTTTCGGGCTCCGGCAAACTGCCCGCTGGCAGGTTGTTCGATGTCGAAAACGAGGCCGGCATAGCCGTCCAGAATGGTCTGGATCGCGACCTCGGCTTCTTCTTCAGGCTTGATGCAGGTGATCACCGGCCAGGCAACCGGGGCCAGCCCGGCGTTGGTGATCCGTTTGACCACGCGCCGCGAGGCCTGTTCGAAATATTCGCCCTCTTGACCGGTCTTGAACAGGATCAAGCGCGCGCCAATGGCCTGTGCCATGTCGATGGCACGGGGAATTTCACTTTCCATCCAAACCCAGACGCCCTTGCCGTACAAAATGCGTTTCATGTCTTTCTCCTTTGCCCCCCTCTAGTTTCCAGAAAAGTCCTATTTTCTGGCATAGGCGCAAAAGGTGGGCACATAGATCAGCCGCAGCCCTTGGGTGATCGCCGCCCAGGCTTGCTGTTTGACGCGTTCAAACGTCGCTTGGTCGATGGCGTCGCCCGCATCGTGTTCGATCCAATGCCATTCGTTCTCGAAATTCTCGTGCAATTGTTGTGCATTCCAATGCGACGGGAGTACGCTTACGTCGGGACGCAGCCCGGCCTCGGCGAGCAAATGCCGTATCTGTCGTCCGATAAGGGGGTTGGCTCCCTGACGGCGTAACCCTTCGATCTGCCATTCACGAATGGGAAAATCGGGCCAGTCCAGGCGCCCACCGTAATCGGGTTCGGCGCAGATGAGGACGTAACCGTCCTTGCGCACGACTCGCGCCATCTCGTGCACCGCCTGTTCCGGATCGGACAGCCACAGCAGGACAAAGTGGCAGGTGACGGCGTCAAAGTGGTTGTCCGGATAGGGCAAGTCCAGTGCATCACCTTTTTCGTAGCGAATACGGCTGGTCAACCGGCGGGCGTAGGCCAGCATATCGGGATTCTTGTCCAGGCCAATGACGGTGCCTCGCGTGCGGCGGGCCAGTTCGTTGGTCAGCACCCCGGTGCCACATCCCACGTCGAGGATGCGTTGTGCGGATAACAGGTTGGCACGCCGGTAAAGCTGGCTGCGCGTCATTTGCGTCCACTTGGCCTGCCGCTCAAATTGTTCGTGCCATTCGGCGATGGTTGGTTCGAACATATTCCCTCAATATCATTAAAGACGTTATTGCGAACACAGACGCCGCTGGCTTTGAGCCTATCATCAGCATCGCGATCCGTGAGCAACTTGAGAATTTTGGACTCTTGAACCAAGATCATGGTTTGCTTTTACCACTTTGATGGCATAGCCATCAGATCGGGTGCGTACGCGTGCTCAGGGCAGTTCAGTCCCGCTTATGGTGCGATTGTAAGGGGCCTGATCCTTGTCGATGCATGCCACAGCCTGGATCAGCGCGCGCGGGCAGAGATTGGTAACCGGTTCTTGTGCCGCGTAATTGCGCATCCGGCAGCCAAACATGCTCACCGTTGGCTTTCCAAAGCCGCGCACCAGCAAAAAGTCTTGTGACTGATCCAGTGTCGTCAGTGCGCCGTTGGGTCCGGAAAAGGCTTCGACATTCGTTATCGCCGTGTGGCCATCCCCTTCGATGATCAGCGGATGCACGTCCTCCAACCGTGGCCCGGTATTGGCAATGATCGAGCCCTGTGCGATCTGCCAGTTGCGGTTAAAGTCGCTGTCGCCCAATTTGTGGATCCCGACGGTGACGCAGTCCAGGTTGAAATTGGTCAGTTGTCCATAGGTGGCCCGCCCCAGCAGGATTCCCCCGTAGACGCCAAAGGTAAATACGTCTACAAGTTGGGCGTTATCGGTGTGGTCGATGGCATAGGTAAACGTCCTCGATGATACGACGCGATCGACGACCGGCACGGCGAACCCGCCGCGAATGAATCGTTGGTTGGCCGGGTTGACGTGGCAGTGCAGGATGCGTGGGATGTCGTAACAATAGTTGATCCGGATAAACTCGCCGCTCAATGGATAGCCGTAGCAGTGTTCAAAGAGGATCTGTTCGCAGGGATAGTCGCGATTGGCGTTAAAATCCATCGCCATATATTCGCCGAAAAAGGTCAGGCACGACAGTGTGACGCCTTGCGCGGGGCTATTCTGCGCCACTTGAATGGTCGGCGGGTAGGGGATGATTTTTTCCGGATCGGCGAGGGTTTGCTGCGGATACCAAAATTGCAAGCCCCGTAACTGGGTCGCCGTTTCCACGGTGATGAACGGGTTATCCCGATCCTCGATCTGGAATACGCTGCCGACCGGCTGTTCCTTTTCCGGATGTCGCGTGCCGCGGCCTACGGGACCGTGAACGCCGACCAGCGACGCGTTCATGCGCAAAATAACGCCCCCCGCGACCGGGTAGGGTTCATCGGCGGGCTCGACAAAGAGAGCCGCCCCTCGCCGGGCAGCCCAATCGATCGCACGCTGCAAATTTTCTTTGTTCTGTGCAGGCGCGTTCGAGGGCAGCACGTCAAATTGTTGGATGCTGCGCAGGCAGCCCGCCATCCCTTGCTTTTCTTGACCGGCCATTGTCGATTCCTCTAAAGGGCTTGTCTTGTTGCCTCCGCAAGCCGTCATCATTGCGCCTGCCGTGGCGGCGGTCGACAGTCTCAAGAATTCACCGCGTGAAATGCCGGATTGGGACATTTTGTCCTCTCTGCTTTGACAAGACCTTGGGCGCTCAGAGCCAGGAGACATCCACGATCGACTCGACCTGCTTGAACTCTGGATCGCCTGCTCGATTCTCTAACCCGCCGTATTTTGGCTATCCAGGCACTGGTATTCGCCCTCCTGGGCATAGAGCGGGCAGCCGCCCCCACAGATCTCGGCGTCGGGACAATCCAGACACTCCTCGGGCAGCCAGTCACGGTTGCGGATCGAGTTGGCCAGGGCGCTGTCCCAGATGTTTTCCCAGGGGTCGGTGAGGATGTTGCCCATCGATTGAAAGTAGCTCTGGCAGGGCAGCACGTCGCCGTTCGGCTCGATGCACATGTTGTACTTGGCCGCTGAGCAGCCCTTGACACCCAGGTCGTGCTCCAGTGGGTTGAATTCGCAGTAACGGGTTGGCGTATACCAGATCAAGCGCAGTTCGTGCTCGGTTGCTCGTTCTTGCACGCGGGCCATGATCGGCTCCAAGTCAGCTTCGGGGATGCCGATGCCCACGTCACGGCCCTTGCCGGCAAAAATCAAGCCGTTGCAGGCCACAGTGGGCACGCCCAGCGAGGCGATAAAGTCGATCGTCTCTTCGATTCCCGGCGCGTTCAGGTCGGTCAGAGTTGTGTTGGTCATCATGTACACGTCGGCATCGACACAGTTTTTGATCCCTTGTACGGTTTCTTGCCACGCCCCCTCGGCGCACACCATCTGATCGTGGATGGCCTCGTCGTGCGATTCGATCGTGATCTGGACGTGGTCGAGTCCCGCTTCGATCAGCCCGTCCAGGTAAGCACGGTCGGCGAGTTTGCGGCCGTTGGTCAATAACCCGGTCACCAGGCCCACGTCTTCAGCATATTCGATCAGCTCGCGCAGATGCGGATAGAGTGTCGCTTCCCCCCCGGTAAAGGTGATGTGCGGAATGCCCACCTCCCAGCACGTGTCGATGGCCTGCTTCCATTGTTCCAAACGCATCTGTGGAAAATCGCGCGGCCGACCGACATAACAATGCCCGCAGTTGTTGTTGCAGGCGTAGGTGAGAGCAAAATCCATACGATAGGGCGCTGAGGCCGGCGTTTTGAAGGGATCGATGCGCTGCACGTCGAGATAGGTGATCGGGCAGACTTCGTCGGTGCGGCCCAGGAGGAGAATCTTTTCGTGCAAATCAGCATAGTCGGCCAGCGCCTGCGACTTTTTGACTCGATAGCGGCGTGCCATCGTCTTGGCCGCTTCCTCGGCCGGCGTCTCATCCAGGATCATTTTGGCCATCTCGGTTGCCGTCTGGTTGAGGTGCAACACTTTGGCCGCATTGATCACCAGGATGCCGGTGCCGTCGTCTTCGACGCGCAGGTGCAGCCGAAAACGTTCTTCCGCATCAGGCGGGGTGCGATACTGGTACATCCCTTTTCCGAGCGGTTTCTCATTTGTAAACAAGTTTTTAAGCCACGAAACTCTAGACATGTTTAAAATCTCCTTGACGTTTCACGTTTCACGCACGGTCCCTATCTTCCCCCCCCCGCGCAGGCACACGCACAGCCTGCACAAGCACATGCACACGCACAACTGCTGCCGCCGGATCTGCCACTGCTGCTGCTCGTGCTGACCGGAGGCGGGTTGGTTTTTTGCGTCACGTTGCCGGTAAAGCTCTCTACTTTGCCGACAATACTGCCCGCCGTGCGCTCGATGCCGCTGACGATGGTGCCGGCAAAAGCCGCGCCAGGCAAGGTGGGCAGCGTCACCTGGCGGCCGCCCCCGCCGCTGCTGCGACCGGATGAGGTCGTGCCGCTGCCGGCTCGCGA
>JAFGJF010000320.1 GCA_016929205.1 Anaerolineae bacterium | reverse complement strand
GCAGCCAAGCATACGGCCGAGGTGTCCAAGACCGGCGCGGCGATCAATATCTTGACCGGTTATTCCTATGGTTTGTTGAGCATTGCGCCGCCGATGCTGGGTCTGGCAATTGCCACTGTCGTCGCTTATTATGTATCGCAGTCACTGGGTATGGATGGGATATATGGCATCTCCATTGCCGGTGTAGGCATGCTTTCGATCAGCGGTATGATCGTTTCCTCTGATGCCTATGGCCCCATCGTTGACAATGCCCAGGGTGTGGCCGAGATGTCCGAGATGAGCGAAGACGTGATCAGTGTCTGCGCGCAGATGGACGCCGCCGGTAACACGGCCAAAGCCATCACCAAGGGGTTTGCCATTTGTGCGGCGGGTCTGACGGCACTGGCGCTATTTGCCGCTTATATGGAAACGATTGTTGGCGAGTACGCTGCTGCCAAGAGTCTGTCACTTGAGGTGGCGTCTCAGCACTTTAGCCTTGATTTGCTCAATCCGTTGGTGATCGCCGGCGTGTTTGTCGGCGCGATTATGCCACCTGTGTTCTCGGCGATGACCATCCTCGCAGTCGGTAGGAATGCGAACAAGATGATCCTGGAAATTCGCCGCCAGGTCCGCGAGATCCCCGGTCTGCTGGCAGGGACCGCCGATCCCGATTACGCGAGCTGCGTAAGCATCGCTTCCCGGGGGGCATTGTGGGAACTGCTCCAACCCGGTCTGCTGTCCTTTGTTGCTCCCTTGCTCGTTGGTTTTATCTTGGGACCGATGGCGTTGGGTGGTTTCCTGGCCGGCGCTATCTTTGTCGGCGTCGTATTTGGCTTGTTATTCGCCAATGCCGGTGGGTTGTGGGACAATGCAAAAAAGTATATCGAGGATGGCGCGTTCGGCGGCCCTGGTTCTGAGGAGCACAAGGCGGCGGTTGTAGGGGACACGGTGGGCGATCCGTTCAAAGATACGGCCGGACCGTCGATCAATACGTTGTTGGTGGTTATGTCCTTGATCGCAACCGTTTTTGCACCGTTCATTGTCAAGTTCAATTTGCCCGATTTGTTTGGTTGGCTCTAGACCGCTTGTAAGTGATTAAAAGTGCCCTTTCTACCGAGAGGGCACTTTTGTTTGTTGCAGGTGTTGTGGAGCCGTTACATTTGGCAGCGCGAGTGTGGAATTGCTGTATCAAGATCTTGATTTTTTTGCCAAAGCAGTGTATTATTATGTCATGATGGCTATCAAAATTGCACCCTCGATTCTATCCGCCGATTTTGCTCACTTGGGAGCGCAGGTCGCTGCTGCTGAAGCTGCCGGTGCTGACTATATTCACTGTGACGTAATGGATGGACACTTTGTGCCCAATATGACGTTCGGGCCTTTAATCGTGCGTGCGGTGCGCGGGGTAACGGCGCTGCCTCTTGACGTGCATTTGATGATCGAAAAACCGGAACGTTACATTGCCGAGTTTGTTAGCGCGGGCGCGAGCAACGTTACTGTTCATCTTGAGACCTGCCCTCATATTCATCGCACGATTCAGCAGATACACAATCTGGGCGCGCGGGCCAGCGTGACAATCAATCCTGGCACGTCACTTGCTTTGTTGGAAGAGATTTTGCCTTTTGTGGATATGGTTTTGTTGATGACGGTCAATCCAGGGTTTGGCGGGCAGTCGTTTATCGAAACGATGCTGTCCAAAATCAAACGGTTGCGAGCCATGATCGTGTCTCGAAATCTCGAAACAGACATCGAGGTCGATGGCGGGATCAACGTTGAAACTGTAGAGCGAGTGGTCAAGGCTGGGGCGAATGTTCTGGTGGCTGGAGCGGCTATTTTTGCCGCACCGGAAGGAATTGATCAGGCGCTTAACAGCTTGCGGACTGTGGCAAATAGAGCTTGTGTTTGAGAAAACAAAAACAGGCTCTTGTCAAGAGCCTGTTTTCGTCAAGTTGGTTTATTTGCCTGTCGTTTTGTTCTTGGTTCGCAGACATTTGGCGCAAAGATATGCTTTTCTGGAACGGCCATTTTCGCTAAGGGTGACTTTTTGAATGTTGGGGTTCCATTTTCTTTTTGTCTTGTGCAGCGAGTGCGGAACGTTGTTCCCGGACATTTGCGACTTGCCACACATCTCACATTTTGCCATTGTCAATGCATCCTTTCCTTCATTTTGACATCAAGTTGCAGATGTTAGAATACAAAATACAAGCGAGACAACGATATTGTCCCGCAAGTGTTATATAACGTATATTGGAACGCGGGCGGCGATGAATTCAATCGCACTGTGCGCCCAACTCTGCGACACGGTCTTTTATCGAATTGCGTATGTCGCATATCATACCACAAGACAAGAGTTTTAGCAAACGAGGAAACTTGATGAGTGAAGCAAATGTCCGAGGGCGAATCGAGGTCTCTCCGGCTGCCGTAGCAACGATTGTCAATCACGCGGTACTCAATGCGTACGGTGTGGTGGGCATGTCTTCAAAAAACCTGGCGAACGGACTGGCACACGTTTTGCGTCATGACAGTAAACGGGGTGTCGAAGTGCACATCCAAGGCGATGAAATCGAGATCGATCTCTATGTAGTTATGGAGTATGGTGTGCGCATCACCACGGTCGCGCGCAATATTATGAGCAGTGTCAAGTTTAGTGTAGAAAAGATGGTAGGTGTACCTGTTTCTTATGTCAATGTTCATGTGCAAGGGCTGCGCGTCAGCGATACCTAGTTTCTGGCTTGGGTACAAGTATCATTTTTCAGGAGCAAACGTTTTGACCAGTCATTCTGTATCAGAGATATCTTTTTCCAATCCAACAAAGCCGATTCTGGCTTGCGATGGACGAGGTTTGAAGCAATTGTTGAATGCCGGCTTGCGATGGTTAGAAAAACACATCGAGCACGTCAACAGTTTGAACGTCTTTCCTGTTCCTGATGGCGATACGGGGATCAATATGTACTTGACGATGCAGGCCGCATGCCAAGAGATTCAGGAGCTTCCTGCCAAAGAGGTGGGCACAATTGCCCAGCATGCCTCGCGTGGTGCGTTGATGGGGGCAAGAGGCAATTCGGGCGTGATCTTGTCGCAGATACTGCGTGGTTTGGCTCAAGGGCTGGAAGGCAAGGAAGATTTTAACGCAGTCGAGTTTGCTCACGCCCTCAAGGCAGCGTCTGCCGTTGCCTACAAGGCGGTGATCAAGCCGGTCGAGGGGACGATTTTGACCGTCATCCGCGAGTCGAGCGCTGCCGCAGTGGAGGCCGCGCCTCAGCTCTCTGATTTGAGGGATTTGCTCGAGTACGTTGTCCATTCAGCGAGAGACTCTGTGGCCCGCACGCCGACGCTTTTGCCTATCTTGCGTGAGGCCGGTGTGGTGGACGCAGGGGGGCAGGGGCTTTTTGTCGTTTTGGAGGGAATGTCTCGATACGCGCACGGCGAAGAGATACCTTCCGACGAGGTATTGGAGCATGCTGTGGATCTCGGACCGCGCGGTCAGTTCGAAGAAGAATATGGTTATGATGTCCAGTATGTGATCAGCGGGATCAATATGGACGTGGCCCAGATACGCGAGACTATTGCCGCAATGGGGACCTGCCCGCTTATTGTCGGCGATAGTACGACCATCAAAGTGCACGTTCATACACTTGCTCCCGGCGATCCGCTGAATTATGGGGCCAGCGTTGGCTCGATTAGCCGCGTCATTGTCGAAAACATGCAGGAGCAGTATCAGGAATTCATCATGGGGCAGGCCGGACCCGTGCTACGTACTGCGGAAGAAGAGCAGGAACTGGATATCGCTGTCGTTGTCGTCTCGCCGGGACCCGGGTTGAGCCGCGTTTTTGAGAGTCTGGGAGCGAACGTGATCGTTTCGGGTGGGCAAACGATGAACCCCAGCATCGAACAGTTGCTCGAAGCCGTTCAGAGTTCACCCGCGCAGCACGCGATCATATTGCCCAACAATTCGAACATTATTCTTGCCGCACAACAAGCGCAAGCACTTTCTGATCGGCGAGTCAGGGTTGTTCCTAGCAAGACCATTCCCCAGGGCATCAGCGCGATGTTGGCTTTTAACTATCATGCAGACCTGGACACGAACACGAGAGCGATGGAACGCAGCCTGGGCGAGGTACAGACGGCGGAAGTGACAGTTGCTGTCCGGGATGTCCGAATCGATGACCTGGATGTCAAGGAAGGGCAGTTGATCGGTCTGGTGGAAGGCAAGCTGGTCGTGACCGGGATGGATTTCGATTCGATGTGCATCGAGTTGTTGGGGCATATGGATATGGACCAGGTCGAGGTCCTGACATTTTACTATGGCGAGGCCATATCTGAAGAGCAGGCGCAAGAGTTGGCGGCGACGATCAAAGCACGCTATCCCGATGTCGAGATCGAGATCTTGAATGGCGGGCAGCCTCACTATCATTACATTATTTCAGCCGAATAGGCATTTTCGTCTCGCACTTGGAAATGAGCGCGGATCAGAGCAGTATGAGCGTGAACTGACCGGGTGATGAGATGGCTTGAAAGACGAGGGCGTTTAGCAATGAGTGTTTGTATCGTGACCGATTCGACTGTCCGCTTTTCGCTAGAACTTGGCGAGACTCGGGAACTGCCGGTGACGGTGGTTCCGCTCCGTATCAGGCTTGGAGAGCAAGAGTACCGCGATAGTGCAGAGCTGAACATCAACGAGCTTGGCGATTTTTCAGCCCGATCTGGCGAGATCCCACAGGCGCTACCTCCTACGGTGGAAGAGTTCCACCGCATCTATACCGAATTGCATCAAAATTGTGGTGAGATTCTTTCTATTCATTTGCCAGAAAAATTGGGCAGTACGATTCAGAACGCACGACAGGCGGCCAATATGCTGCTGGGACAGTGCAAAATCGAGATCATTGATGCTGAAACGACATCTCTTGGACTGGGCATTCTCGTTGAAGCCGCCGCGCGCGCGGCGATGGAAGGACAGACCATCGACCAAATCGTGCGCTATGTTCGTGGGATCATTCCCCAGATTTATATTGTGTTCTTTTCCGAACATTTAAACGATTTGAGACACGCCGATGGGATCGGTGAAGCCCAGGCATTGTTGGGAACGATGCTCGGGATCAAGCCGCTTTTCACGCTCGAGGGTGGTGAGATCATTCCCATTGAAAAAGTCAAGACGCGCGAGTCGGCGATTGAAAAGCTGATCGAATTTGTAACCGAATTTGATGCGATCAATCAGGTGGCGATCATCAAGAGTACGGAAGACCCCACCGAAGAAACGGATTATATCACCGGGCAGTTGCGCGAGGTGTTTCCGGACCTGGACGTGCCGGTGATGGCGTATGGCCCGGTGCTGGCATCGTACGTTGGTGCGGAGGCGCTGGGTGTTGTTGTTTACGAGGATATCTCTTTTGAAATCTAGGTGGTTGTGAGGCAATTTGGCAATACTTGAAAAGCTACAGAAAATACTCTCCCTGGAGATTGAGCAGGGATATAAGAACAAAGCGGTGATTGGTGGATTGGAGGGGATCCTAAAGTGGTGGCCTGATCAGGCGCGACAAGCGTTTCCTGAACCGGGGCAGATTGCGCTCGTCGACAAGGCGATCGACCTCATTGCCCACTATGGCACACTGCCGGATCTCGATGAACGGTGCAAGGCCATCGACGATATTGAGCGTATTCTTTCCAGGATCGCGCCCGAAGGCGAGCGAGTAGAGGTGCCACAGGCAGAGATCTCGGAAGGTGCCCCAATGGCAGATGCGCCGGCGATCGGTTCGGATAGTGAGAATCATCACCCGCATTCGGGTATTCGTTCACCAGTGACTGTTCTTTCTGGCGTCGGGGTCAAGCAGGCTGCAAGGTTGAAGCGGTTGGGTATCGAGACGATTCAAGACATGCTCTATTTTTTCCCGCGCCGGCACGACGACTATTCCAGGCTAAAGCCGATTGCCAGGCTTTTGTACGGGGAACAGGTCACTGTGATTGGCACGATTCGTTCGACCAAACTAAAGCGGCATCGTGGTGGCGCGGCGATTGTCAATACCATTGTTGCCGATGGCTCTGGAGCGATCCAGGCGACCTGGTTCAATCAGCCTTACCTGGCCCAACAGCTCAAACGCGGCCGGCAGATTGTGCTCAGCGGCCAGGTGGACGAGTACCTTGGCCGCAAGGTGATGACAAGTCCCAGGTGGGAGCCGCTAGAGGCAGAGCAAATCAATACCGGACGTTTGGTACCGGTTTACCCGCTGACGGAAGGGGTGGGGGCAAACTGGCTGCGCAAGATGATCAAGCCGACAG
>JAFGJF010000319.1 GCA_016929205.1 Anaerolineae bacterium | reverse complement strand
GGTGACCCTGGCCCGCCAGAGATAGTCCGGCTGCTTGTCCGTTGCCCGGTCCCAGGTGCGGCGGTCCCACAGCCCGATAAAACCTTCGCCCGCCTGCACGCGTAAACGGTATGCCATTTGATCCAGGAACAACTCGACCTCGGTGTCCTCGTCTGCTGCTGCCAGCAGGAGCAGCGTGTCGTAGGTCGCGTCCGTGGGCAAATCGATCACCTGTCCCCGGCAGGACACGGCGTTCTTGTCTCCCTCTGCCTGAATGTGTACAAGCACGCCGCCGCACGTGATTTGCTCCGGGATCAGCTCCCGGGGATAGGATCGACCGCCGGGCAGTTCGCCCCGCTCGCGCTCGCCGTCCCCGGTAAACGCCTGGACGTTGAATGGTAGATCCAGCATCTTGAAGACCGGCGCTGCGGCCTGCACGTCACTGCCCTGCACGTCGATCTCGACCGTCTTGATCTCGAACGGCGCCAGTTGAAAACACAGCGTGCCGTCTGCGATATCCAGTTCACTGATTCGCCGCTCGCGCCCGTCGGTCTCCCACGCCCCCGCGCTGGAGCCGGCCAACCGCCCATCCAGGGAAAGTGACACGTCGCCGGTGGGCTGTCCCCACAATTCGCACAGACGGAGCACGATCGTATCCCGATCCTCGGCCCGTTTCATCGCCAGCAGGCCCACCTGCTCGGAATCGATCTGCAAGAACGACAGTTGCCTGTCCAGGGGGCCGGCTATACCAGGCACGAGAAAGGCTCGCGGCGGCTGGTTCAGGCGCAATGCCTGGCGGTCGCTGCCGCCCATCTCCCAACTTGCGCGATGGCCATACAGGCCGTACAGCATATGATGCCGGCCCCAATCCTGGCTGCCCTGATCGCGGAACGCCAAATCCAACAGCCCGATGTGCGGCGTAAAGAGCAGGGTCAGGCGCAGCACGTTGTCCGCCGGTTTGTCCGAGCCGTACTTACAATCCTCGAGCACGGTCACGCCATAGTTCCCGGCCTCGCCGGTCAGGTCGAACCATTGGTGGGCGGGCACTTCGAACTTTTTCGGGTCGTTGTTCCCGCGCCGGATCTTGCCCACCTCCCAGTTATAGGTTGCCTCCGGCGCCGAGACGGTGAGCGGAAAAGCGGCCTTGAACGAATAGCCGCTTTCGCGCCAGTCGATCGTATCGGCAAACTCGATCCGCTCGCCGGCCTGACCCGCAGCAAGGCGGATCTGCTGTTCGAAACGGGATTCGCCAAACTGGCGCACGATCTTGAGGCTGACCCGCACCGGCCCGGCTTCGACGATCTCGATCTGGGCCGGCCCGCCCAGGATTGCCACCGGGTCTTTTTTCCGGTCTTTCCACTCCATGTTCCAGGCCGGAAAGATGCTGGGCGTCTCCCGCATGAATTGGTGTTCGATCGGGCCGGACAGCAGTTCCCGGTCGCCGTCGGCCTTGTCGACGATGCTGGTGATCTGCCCATTTTCACCTACGGCGATCCGGTAGTGGCGGTTCTCCAGGCCATGTGTGTCGATTCGCAGCGCCGTATCGTATCTCTGTGGAGCGCCGGTTGGCGACACCTGGAACACCGCTGCGCCACAGGACGGCAGGTCGGCCAGGAACAGGATGTGTGCCTGGCCCTCGCTGTACGAGACAATTTGCGATGGGACAACTTGACCGTCGGGGCCGGTCACCGTGACCGGTACAGCCGATTCGAGCGTACCGCTCACTTTGAGCGTACCGCTCACTTTGAGCGGCATGGTCGCCCCTAACGGGACTGTTGCCTCGACGACGTCTTGACGCGCAAAAGCCAGCGGGTTGGTGACCAGCAGGCTGATCCCGCCATCGGCGCACGTGGTGTCCATACACGCCGTCAGGGTGGACGCAGCGTCGATCAACGCCCCGGCAAATCCGTTGGCGGCGAGCGTTTCGTCATTGTGCGCGTAATCATAGCAGACCGGCAGGCTGGTGCCGGGCAAAATGTCGTGCATCTGGCTGCCCAAGACCCGCAGCCAGGCTTTATTCAAGACCGATCGCGGATAGGCCAATCCCAGTTGCCCGGCGATGACACACAACCGTTCGGCCGCATCTGCCAGCAGCTCGTTTTTGCGGTTCCAGCGTTTCATCATCGCCTGCGAGGTCAGCGATCCGGCCGAGTGGCGGGTCAGCAGCAAGTCGCCGCTGTAATGAGGCAGGCGATCCTTTTGCGCCTCGCTCAAATCGCGGAACAACTGGTCGGACGCGCCGTGGTGAATCACAATCGCTTGTTCGCCGCTCGCGTTCAGGCTCTTGACCGTGTTGCGAACCGACCCTTCGGTGGGCGCGCCGCCGACGTCGCCGGTGCCAAAGTAGCGATAATCGGCCCATACGCCGTAGCGCTGGCCATTCTCGCTTAGCCGGCGGACCCAGCGCTTGTTGCGATCCGGCCGCCCGCGAACCCGGCCCACGTATACGCCCGGGTTCAGGGCCGATGCCAGGCCTGCGCCATCCGGCCCTTCCCAGACGCCGATCGAAAAGGGAATGCCCGCAGCCGACTGCCAGGTCAGCTTTTGGGTCGAAAAGCCCTCGATCCCGCAGTGCGCAAGCACGGTCGGCATAAACCAGGGAAAACCAAAACAATCGGGCAGAATATAGTCTGCCGGGTCTTTGTGGAATTCCCGATCAAAGTAGCGGCTGCCGTACAGCACCTGCCGGATCATCGATTCGGGAGAGGGCACGATCGCGTCCGCTTCTTCGACCTGCGATCCGGCGATCTGCCAGCGTCCGGCCTGGACGTAGGCTCGAAGCCGTTCAAACTCGTCAGGATAGTATTCTTGCATCATCTGGTAGCGGATCGATCCCGAAAAATTGAACACGTAATCGGGATAGGTCTCGAACAACTGGAAATTCTCTTCCAGCGTGTCTTTGAGATAGCGCGAGATGGTGGTTCGATAATCCCAGCGCCACTGCGTGTCCAGATGTGCATAGGCGACCAGGTATAACACCCGATCCTGGTCGAGATTGTATTGTGGGGTGTCTGTCATGACAATGGCCTCCCTATTATATGCACGCGATTATGCCATACTCTCAACGTCAACCTGATCCATATCGCCGAACGTCTGGTTCTCGCCACACATGCCCCAGATAAAGGTGTAATTGGACGTGCCTACGCCCGAGTGAATCGACCAACTGGGCGAGATGACCGCCTGTTCATTTTTCACAATGATGTGGCGGGTCTCGTCCGGCTCGCCCATCAGGTGGAACACCCGCGTGTCCGCCTGCATATCAAAATAGAAATAGACCTCCATCCGGCGATCGTGGGTGTGGCAAGGGAACGTGTTCCAGACATTGTTCGCTTCCAGGATGGTCATGCCCATCAAAAGCTGGCACGACTTGCAGACTGCAGGATGGACGTACTGGTAAATGGTGCGTTTGTTCAAATTGGCTTGCTCGCCAAGGTGCAGCGGTTGCGCGTTCTTGAATTCGATTTGTACGGTTTCGTACGCCTTGTGCGCCGGAGAGCTGTTCAGGTAAAACTTGGCGGGCTTGGCCGGGTCCACCGACTTGAAAGAAACCGCTTTGGTGCCCATGGCGATGTACATACCGTCGCGCGATTTGACGATCACTTTTTTGCCATCCAGCACGACGATGCCATCGCCGCCGATATTGATCACGCCCGCCTCGCGGCGTTCCAAAAAGTATTCGACGCCCAGTTCTTTGCCCCCTTGCAGGGCCAGCTCTTTTTCGACGGGCATCACGCCGCCGGCGATGATCCGGTCGTTGTGAGAATAAGTGAGGCAGATCTGATCCGGCGCGAACACCTTGTCGACCAGGTAATGCGCTCGTAGTTCTGCGGTCGTATAGTGTTTTGAATCGTTCGGGTGATTTGAATACCTCGTATCGAGTTGCATGATTGTTCTCCTTTACTACATCTGAATTGAACCAACTGCCTGACAAAACGTCGCTAATCGAGCAAAAACTGCCTCAATTGTGTGATATCCGCTTGAGATAGGCCCAGGGCACGATCTGTATACCGATCAAAGGTCCCCCAGCGTTCG
>JAFGJF010000318.1 GCA_016929205.1 Anaerolineae bacterium | reverse complement strand
GTATGCTCCTTGCTCTGTGGTTGGAGCTTGAGCATACTATGAGTCAACATTTTTGAAAAGTGTCCGGTAGTGAACCCAGCACCTGTGCTGCCTGCTGCAGCAAGCCGGTGGAATAGGCAAAAAAGGCGGTGGCGATCAATTCCTTGTCGGTGATCGGTGCGCTTGCCATTGGCCCCCGGCCGCGATAATCCAGCCAGTCCCCAAAGTGAAAGCCGCTGGTCCACAGGTATTCGTCGCCCGCCTGCTCGCGCATATAGTTGACCCAACCTGCCATACTGTCGTACTGCTGCTCCAGGACACGCGTATCGCCGTAGCACAAATAGATCGTCCAAGGGCAGATCACCGCGGCGTCGGCCCACGCCGACGAGCCTCCCCCTGCAAAACCAGACCGCCTCTGGGCAGACGGGCGTCCCATCGGGTCGGGGATGACCATCGGCACCACCCCGTTGGGATGCTGCTCAGCAGCCAGGTCATACAGCCACTTGGTAAAGAACCCGGCAACGTCGCGGTTAAAACAGGCCGTACGGATAAATACCTGCGCATCCCCCGTCCAGCCCAGGCGCTCGTCGCGCTGCGGGCAGTCGGTGGGCACATCCACAAAGTTGCCCTTTTGTCCCCACACGATGTTGTGCTGCAATTGGTTGATCATTTGATTAGAACACTCGAACGTGCCCGTCGAAGGAATCTCCGAGTGCACGACAACGCCGGTCAGACTGTCCAGTCCCGGCTCGCCGGGAAAGCCATCCACGGCGACATAACGGAAACCCATAAAGGTAAAACGTGGTTCGTACGTTTCCAGGCCGCCCTGGTTGCCAGCGCCACCTTTGAGCGTATATTGGACGGTTTGTTTGGCAGCGCGCAGATTGGTCGTATAAAAGTTCCCCTGCTGATCGAGCACTTCGGCATGGCGCAAGGTGACAGTCGTTCCCGCTGTTCCCTGCACGCGCAGACGCACCCAGCCCACCATATTCTGGCCGAGATCAAAGACCGTTTCTCCTGCCGGCGTGTGGATGATCTGGACGGGCCGGATCTCTTCCTGCCGCTTGACGAGCGGGCCGGCCTGCGCCACCAGCCTATCCTTGGCCTGGTCAAGCCGGCGGACACCTTGCCATGCGCGGTCATCGTACCCGGGCGATGCCCAGCCAGGCTTTTCCATACGGGCGTCATAGGTCTCGCCGTTGTACAGATCGGCCGTCCGGACTGGGCCGGTGGTCGCACGCCAGTCACCATCGCTGGTAATAACCACTTGGCGACCATCCGCGTACGTGACGTTCAATTGCAGGAGTAGGGCCAACCGGTCACCATACGTATTTCGATTTCCACTAAAACCGAGCCAACCCCGATACCAGCCATCGGCCAGGACGGAGCCAAGGACATTATCGCCCTCACAAAGCAAGTCGGTCACGTCATAGACCTGGTACTGCAGGCGATGGTCATAGCTGGTCCAGCCGGGCGTGAGTTGGCCATCGCCCACGCGCTGGCCGTTGATTTGCAGTTCATACAGACCCAGGCTGGTGACGTAAACTCGCGCAGCCTTGACTGCGCCTTCGAGCTTGAACGCGCGGCGCAGCATTGGGGCCGGCTGGGATTGCGTGGGATCGTCGTCCCAATCCGGCGTAATCCAGTCCGCCTGCCAGTCGCCAACATCGAGCAAGCCCATCTCCCACCATGCCGTCTCGCTCCAGCCAGAGGCGCGATCCGCCTCATCCCATACCCGCACTTGCCAGGTACAGCGCTGGCCCGAACGCAGCGCCGCCCCGCCATACGGCACGTGGATCGACTGATCTGAGGACACCTTGTCGCTGTCCCACAACAGATCACCCTGTTCATGTGGTTGAGTCCCACCGCCCATCACCCGGATCTGGTACGCAGATTGTACCACACCACGCCTCGTCGAGGCAAGCACCCAGCTCAGGCGCGGTTTCCGGACGTCAATGCCCAGTGGATTTGTTTTGTACTCGCAGCGTAGCCGCCGCAGCGTAATCTCGTTCCCGGATGCCAATTCCACAGAGGTTATGTTCTCTGACACAGTTCGCTACTCCTTTTCGTATCAAAAAGACGTGCTTTGATCAAAATCACCGCCACAGCCGAGGCAGCAACTCGTGGTATAACGCCGACCGCCACACCACCCAGGTGTGTCCCGCACCTTCAAGCGTCCAGTAAACGTGCTCGATCCCTTTCTCCGTGAGCAGTGCGTGCGTCTTTTCCATCCCTTCGGTGGCCAATGCATCCAGCGTGCCACAGCCCAGGAAAAAGAGATTGAGCCTGGCATTGGTTGCTGCGACATCGGCGACGAGGTCGGGATGGTTTTCCGCAAAATCTCCCCTGCCCGCGCTCAGGATACCGATATAACTGAATTGATCGAGATGATTCAGCCCGATCTGATCGGTCTGCCCACCGCCCATCGAAAGGCCGGCCATCGCCCGATGATCGCGGTCGGCCTGGATACGATAGGTCGACTCGACCAGCGGTATAATGTCGGTAAACAGATCCTGTTCGAACAGAGGCGTATTTTTGGTCCGCAAATCTTCAAACGACGCGCTGCGGGGCACGGCCTGGCCAAAGGGCATGACGATGATCATCGGCTTTGCTCTCGGATGTAGTTTATCCGCCGGATGTAGTTTATCCGCCGGATGTCGTTTATCCGCACCTTCGGCGAGCAGGTTGTCCATGATCAAATGCGCGCAGCCCAACGACGACCAACCCCCGGCATCGTCCCCGCCGCCATGCAGCAGATAAAGCACCGGGTACGTTGCCTCTGGATCCGCGTCATACCCGGGCGGCGTATAGACATAAACGTCACGTATATCGCCCAGCGTCTTGGATGCATAAAAATGGCGGTGCAGCGTGCCGTGAGGCACATCTTGCGCCGCGTGATAGTTTGGTCCGTCATCGGCGGGCACGGTCAACAGGCTTTGCGGCGACATCGTGCCGGTTTTCACAGCAGGATTGCTGTTGTCGATAGAGGATACCCCATCTATCACATACGTGTAATCATAGATATCGGGAGGCAGCGGGCCGATGGTGAGCGACCACACTCCATCATCACCTTTCTCATAGAAAGCCATAGCCATATCTGCGCTCCCGAGCGCGTTCAAGATCGTCCCGGATTGCAGCAGCACGCGTTCAGCGTTGGGGGCCTTGACACGAAAGGTCACGGTATGGTCGTTATGAACCTCTGGGGAAACGATACGATCCCCAAACATCGCCGCAAAGCTCCACTGGACGCGATCGCCCCGGTACATAATCTTGGCGCAGCCATATTCGGCCATTAGGCCCGTGCCAAGACGCGTTTCCTGTGGCTGTCCTTCCACCGTGCCAGACACGATCCCCTCTGCACAAGATATCAGGTCGTCTAGCAGCGAGCCAACTGGCTGCGGTTCGCCGTGAGCCGGCGCAATCACGTCGAAATCGCCAGCAAAGGTCCGCAGCCGCAAGAGACTACGATGGAATGCATACACAGTAAGCGATGTCTCCAGGTGCATCCAGATCGGCCCGGGCCGTGGCGAATCACCGCTAAACAGAATGCGCCCCTTTTTGTCGAGTAAGCAGATCGAGCCTGGCGAATGCCCGGGCACGCCGATCACGCGGATGTCCCGCTGCCCTAGATCGAACACATACCCGTCATAGATCGGAATCAGCCGGGTCTCAGATTCCTCTACCAACGGCAGATCGGCGGTATGGATATAAACCTCGCCAAACTGCCGGTTCCCGGTTGTATGGTCGCGGTGCCCATGCGTGTTGACGACGAGGATCTGCAGCGTGGTTAACGTCTTGATATGCGCAGGTAAATCGCCTTCCCCCCAGCCGGTGTCGATCAGCAATGCACGCGTTTTCCCGGCAACCAAATACATCACGCCGCCCCGGCTGTCCTGAATGTACCAGACGCCGTCGGCAACACCCTTTGTCGTAAAACCTTCCGTCATTGGAAACCTCCTTTGAAAACGAATCGAATATCACTCTTTTTCTACCGGCACATTGAGTATAAACGCCGCCTTGCAGCGAATGTCGCGTGACGACGCGCCCACGAGCACCTGGAACTCACCAGCTTGAGCCACCCACCGTGCCTGGGCATCGTCGTAAAAACTCAAAGCTCGTTCATCCAGTTCCAGCGTTACTGTTTTTGTCTCTCCCGGTACCAAAGCCACCTTGGCAAATGCTTTCAATTCCTTCTCAGGCCGTACCAGGCTGCTTTCCACGTCGCGCACGTAAAGCTGGACCACCTCGTGTCCCGCGATCGATCCGGTGTTCGTAACGTCCACCGAGACCGTAATCGCCTCCCCCAACGTGTACCCGGCCTTGTCCAGTCTCAAGTTGTCGTACGCGAACGTGGTATACGACAGTCCGTAACCAAAGGGGAACCGTGGCACGATCTGTTTTTTGTCATAGTAGCGGTAGCCGACAAACAGCCCTTCGCCATAAACCACCCGGCCGTTTTCGCCCGGGTAATTGATGAACGCCGGGTTATCTTGCAGGCGTACAGGCCAGCTTTGCGACAGCTTGCCGGAGGGGTTCACGTCGCCAAAGAGCACGTCGGCGATGGCGTTGCCGCACTCCTGACCGGGGAACCACGCCTCGACCACTGCCGCCACCTCGTCGAGCCAGGGCACGCTGATCGGCGAGCCGGTGTTGAGCACGACGACGGTATTGGGGTTGGCGGCGGCGACTTTTTCCAACAGTTCGATCTGCTGGCCGGGCAGTTCCATATCGGGCCGGTCAAAGCCCTCGCTTTCCCACTCGCCACCGGTGCCGATGAACACCAGAGCTACGTCGGCCTCGGCAGCGGCCTGTACCGCGCGCTCCATCAGATCGGCAGGTTCGGCAGGCAGGCAGCCAATACGCAGCATGGCAAATCTCGGTGCCTGCTGTTTGCTGTATTCAACCACCAGCTGATAAGGTTGTCCGGCAGCCAACTCGACCTCGGCAGTCGGAGCTTGATGATCCCGAGCAAAGGGTCCGCGCATAGGCTTGTAATCAGTCCAGTTGTCGATAACCAATTCGCCGTCGATAAACATCCGGCTTAGCCCGACACTGGTTAAGCCCAAAGTATACGTACCAGACTCGGGCACGGTGAGTGTCCCGGTCAGGCGAGCCGAAAAACAAGCGCGATCCACACCGGGCGCAACCTGCCCAAACCACATCAACCGCGTGCGATCGAGTGGTTCCGTCAGCACGGGGTCGCCTTCAAGATCGAGGTTGTTAAAATACGCGACCGTTCCACCGCTGCCTTTTTTGCCCGATGGGGTCAACCACTCCGTCTTGAGTTCGGGGATATCCTTGTAATTGGTACACCCCAATGCATACGTCACCTCGATGCCATCTCCCGCCCGGGCCCGGATCCCGTCCAACGGCGAAACGACGTAATGCGCCTTGACGTGGGCGCTGCCGCCGCCCATCACCTTGGCTTCCACCGCGTTCGGGCCGATGACGGCGATCCGTTTCACGCCATTCAGCGGCAGCACGCCGTCGTTTTTGAGCAGCACGATCCCCTCGCCGGCCGCCTGGCGGATCAGCTTGCGGTGTTCGGGCCGGTCGATCGCCTGTTCGGGCGCTTCCGGCCCCTCTTGCACGCCGGCTTTCAAGATCGTCCGCAGCAGGCGGCGCACCTTGTCGTCGATAGCCGCTTCACCGACCTGGCCATTCTGCACCGCTTCAAGCAGTTTCTCTCCCATCCACCGCGCCGGACCGGGCATCTCGAGATCGAGGCCGTTGTTGGCCGCGTCGGCCGTGCTATAGGTCCCACCCCAATCCGAGATAACGATGCCCTCAAAGTTCCACTCGCCTTTGAGGATATCGAGCAGTGTGTAGTGATTTTCGCTACAGTAGGTACCGTTGACCTTGTTGTAGGCACTCATCACCGCCCAGACGCCACTCTCGTTAACCGCAGTCTCGAACGGCGGCAAATAAATCTCGCGCAGCGCGCGTTCGCCAACCTCGGAGCTGATTGAATGGCGCTCAAATTCTGAATCGTTGCACACAAAATGCTTGATGCACGCGCCCACGCCCTGTTTTTGCACGCCCTTGATATAGGCCGCCGCGATGCGCGCCGTCAGGTAGGGATCCTCCGAATAGCACTCAAAATTGCGGCCGTTGAGCGGCGAGCGATGGATGTTGACCGTAGGGGCCAGCAAAATGTGCGCCTGCTTGGACTTGACCTCCTCGCCCAGCGCCTGCCCTACACGTTCGATCAGATCGGGATTCCAGGTCGATCCCAGGCAGATGCCCACCGGAAAGCACGCCGAGCCAACGCCACCGCCAAAATCGCCGCCGCGCGCGCCGTTCGGCCCGTCGGTTACCTTGATCGATGGGACACCCAGCCGTTCCACAGCGGTACTGTGCCACAAATCGGCCCCGGCAGCCATAGCTACTTTTTCTTCCAACGTCATTTGTTTCAAAAGCGATTCGATTTTCTCTTGCACGTTTTTTCCTCCATCAAAAAATAATACATCCAGATCAGGTTAACACACGCACGGGACCCAACAATCCGCTCGGCTCCTGTTGAGCGAAACGAGATAAAAAGTCGTGCTGATCCTTGACCAGCGTATTGGTCACCTCGACGACCAGCGCATTCGTGCCGGGTCGTAACAACTCACCAACTTGTAGGCGATAAGGCGGGCAAATGCAGACGGATGGGTTGTATCCGCCGGATGGGTTGTATCCGCCGGATGGGTTGTATCCGCCGGATGGGTTGTATCCGCCGCCTGCCGCGTGCCCGTTCACCCATACTTCTGCGGTCTCGTAAACCTGGCCAAGGTCGATCACTGCCTCCTCACTCGGATGGTCTATATCCGCCGAACCTGGCCACTCGAACGATGTCTCGTAGCGCCAAGTCCCAGAAAAGTGCGGCAGCACACCCGGCCGGCTCATATCGATCAATTCATTTATTTCGCCCCAAGTCTCAAACAACGGATACTGCTCCGAAGTCGCCGTGGAAACCGTCCAGGGACCGTTGACTGCCAACGCATTTGCATAGTGCTTGTGTGAGCGATGTGGGTGGCCGGCGATGACGTGATCGATGCCCGGTCCCGTCAAAACGACGATCGATTCGTAGGGATCGAGCTGCAAGGGGAGGCTTGTACGACCTTGGCTTTCTACGCCATCTGATTGATAGACCTGATTGGCGAACGCATCGTACAGCAGGGTGCGCCCATTTGTGGGCATGTCGACCGTCGTCCTGACACTGTGATACGGATGCTCGTTGAAAAACAGATACACGTCCAGATCCGGGTATCGCGTATGATAATAGTGTAAATATGGCTGCTCGCCGTGGACCTCGATCTCGTAAAAATCCATCTCTTTGATCAGGCCAACCAGCTCTTGCAACGACACACGCCGCACCTCGTGGTGATCCGCCAATCGTTCGAGTGCGCGGCTGGCGTTATGCCGATCGCTGGCACGCGCGGGCAGGCGATCGATGAACAGCAAGGGCAACCCTTGATCGGCCAGATCGGCCAGGCGGGACAACAGCCAGCCGGGCAGCGCCTCGCTATACGGCACGATCAGGCAGTGGTATGCCTCATCTGCAACCACGAGTTTGCCGTCCGAGATGGCAGCCGCGTCGATCAAGATATCTCCGGGCAGCACGTCACAATCAATCTGGTTTTGCATCAAGGCTCTCACCGGTTTGTGGAACGGCATCCATCCCGCCCATGGTTCGCTGGCCGACCATTCGGCCTCGGCGTGGTAGAGCACCGCGGCAGAAGCGACGTGATGCCCCCCGGATAGCAAATGACTGACCCGGTTGGTATACTGGTTCAGCACCCGGTAATACCGGTATTGTGGATTCTTGCCCCGCGCGTACATATGGGGCGGGCAATCGCGATCGGGAAATTCGGCCTGTGAAAAGGCATGGGGAACGAAATAGTTGACGCCTCTGACCAGCAAATGATCGGTCATCCACTTCATCAGCTTGAGGCCTTCTCGCCAACCGTAAGCGCCGAACAGCTCGCACATCGCGCGCCCTTTTTTCTTGGCATCGATGTGGGCCAAAGAAGACCCCATCTTGGCCAGGCCGTAATGAAAGAACTCGCCATCCAGCTCGCCGGAAACGCCGGCAAAAGGACCCTCGTCAAACCCGGGCACGAGCTGCCACAACACCACGTCCAGCCCCGCCATATCCTGCCCCCACAGCGCGCGAAAGTAATGCCCGGCGCCACATCCCAGGCGAGTGTGCACGCCGTTGTCCTCAAGCACGTGCCCGATGTATTCCACCCGGTGAGCCCGGCACCAATCGCCGATCTGTTGGGTAAAGTGCTCGGCATAGAGCTTGCTCACCGCATCCATATACGTGTAACGAACCGCACTGGTCAGTTCGCCGCCATCGTGCCACAACAGGGGCAGGTAAACCAGATAGTCCTGACCGAACGCGGCTTCGAGCTGTTCTAGCAGATCGTCTCTCCACGGCAGAGCAACCCCCACTTTGCCCAGCTTGGACTGGTAGTCAAAGACCTCTCTGTCGTTGTAAAAACCGGGCTCGTCGGAGAAAAACCCGGCAAAGGTGTGGCCGAAATCATCCCCATAGCGCTCATAGAACGCCTCGTACACCGTATCGATCAACACCCGGACCGATTCAGAGACCAGCGGGTTGATATAATCCTGGTGCCGCTCGCTGCCGGCGGTGGGAGAGGCCATCAGCAAAAAGATGCGCCAGGTTCCCTCCGAAACATCCCAGTAGAGCACGTCGTCTTGTACGCGCGAGGTCAGGTCGACGAATTCGCCCGTCAACAGATTGTTTGCCGCGCCGCGCCGGGCAGCGATGGCAGCTACCAGGGTTCCCTCGGCGGCTGTGGGCCTGCGAAAATCCATGAACCAGGGCTTGATCAGAACGGATGCATTGTCCTGCGGGCCGATCGCGTCGACGTGGTGCTCCTGTAGAAACAGGCGGCGCAGCGCCGCCGGCGCGTTCGCGTTCTTGCCCGCCGCATGGCCGGTCGGAAAATGATCGTCGTCGAGCATCCACACCCGCATCCCGCGAAGCCTGGCCTCCTCCATAATGATGTCGATATCGCGCCACCATTGTGGCCCCAGGAAATCCGGGTGGGGCCTGGCCTCCACACAGACCGCCTTGATCCCCGACGCATCGATACGCGCCATTTCTTCGCGGATGATCGCCTCGTCTTCGCCACGCTGCCAGATGAACGGCAGGATATAGTTGGCCTCTTGGCCCGCCAGCACGTCCTCAAATCGTTTTGTCATGTGTGTGCTTTCCTTCTTGCATCGGAGCGAGCAGTCCCTGCACCCGCAGCCAATCGCCAAAACGATCGATCCAGGTATCGCTTGGCAGACCCTGTTTTCGCATGCCAAACCCATGCCCGCCTTTTGAATAGATATGCAGCTCGACCGAATGGCCGGCCGCCTTCCAGTCAGAATACAGGCGCACGCTTTCCGGCGAGGCCATCAGATCGTCGTCGGCGCAGAGGATGAACAGCGGCGGGGCATCGACCGGTATGGGGATGTCTTGTCTGCCGCCGCCATAGATCGTTCCTGCAAAATCCGGTCGGCTGCTATTATCGTGATCGAGGGCGACGCTGACCGTCACCGCACTGCCGGCCGAGAAACCGATGATGCCGATCCGGTCGGCGGCGATGCCCCATTCAGCCGCGCGCTCGCGCACCAGACGCACGGCCTGCTGTCCATCCGCGAGGATCAGTGGACGCAGCGGCGCCATCCGACCAGCCATCGCCTGCCGGTCGTTGAGCGTTTTCCACACCGCCTCGGGAAAGTCATCGCCCGTGCAAACGAGCCGGTATTTGAGCACGAACGCCGCCACCCCGCGCATGTTGAGCCAGCGTGCGACGTCTGTGCCCTCCATATCGATCGACAGGAAATGAAACGCCCCTCCGGGACAGACGATCACCGCCGTGCCGTTAGCCGTAGCCGGATCGGGGAAAAATGCAGTCAGAGTTGGCTGAGTGACGTTTCGAACGACCTTGAGGCTGGGGGGAATGATCGATTCCTGTTCCTGTTGGGTCCAGTCCTCAGACCCCGGCGCGCCACTGGGCCACAGCGGAATGACTTCCGGCCCGTCCTCCGTAGATAAGGTAGAATGCATTGCTATAGTCCTCCAAAAGGTACAACTTGGCACATGAGCGTGATATGATGCCGAATTGCAACAGCCACAAGATAGACGGCACGAGTTGCACAGCGCAACCTGTGCCAGGTCTCATAACTTGTTACTTGTCGGCCTTTATCTCGTGATGTCCTGCAGGCAGGATTTGCTCTTTCTGCCCCCGCAGATCGACGATCACCGGCACGGGAGAATCCACCGTGACCAGATCCGCCGTGGCGTGGACGGCGATCAGCCCATATGGCGTGGGCACCTTACCCTTGGCCCAGGTCAGTCGCCCCAGGCGCGGGGCGATGCGAGCGACGGTATAGCCCGGTTCGGCCGGCGTGACACCCAAGGTATAAAACACCAGATCCTTGGTCGGCGTGCAGCTCCAACCATGCACGTGCGTGCCCCATCCCCAGCACTCGCCGATAGTATCGAAATCATCTACCAGGAACTGCGACCATCGCGGATAAAGATCGGGCAGCCGGTCAGCTTTTCCGGCCTTGGCCACGGCGTCGTGCACGACATAGCTGATAAACGGTTCGCCGATCACGATCTCGGCCTCGACGTCCCAATCGGGCTCATAGATACCCTGCATCTGCTTTCGGATCTTGTCCTGCGAATAGTCCCCATCCGGGCCGCCCGTCCACGAGCGGACAACCAGCTTGTCTGGGTCGGTGATCGTATCGATGATCCGCGCCCATCGCGCCTCGGGCGCCAGCCCGGAGATGATAGCAAACGCCCCGCCCAACTGGCTCATCTCCGGACGGCGCACGCCATCGACGACGTGGTCCACATAGGACCCGCGCTGCTCATCCCAAAAGATATCAAACCCCGCTTTGGCACAGTCATAACGTTCCTGTGCCCACTCGCGGCTGGCGTTCTCGCCCAACCAGTCCGCCATTTCGGCAAACTCGCGCAACCCGCGCGCCCACAGGGCGGTGATCACCCCGCTGGTATCCTCGGTCGAGATGCTGGCCCAGTCC
>JAFGJF010000317.1 GCA_016929205.1 Anaerolineae bacterium | reverse complement strand
GGCCGATTTCATGTGCCGTTTGGGTGATACGATGGATGGGGCGCAAGGTCACGCCTGACAGCACCCAGCCGATGCCAAAGGCGATCAAGCCGGTCAGCAGGCTGCCGACGATCAGCGTGCCGCCCAGCGCCTGGAGCGAACGATCCCGGTCGGCGAGCGACCGCGCGACCTGGACAATGGCGATGGCTTGCTCGTCGACGATGACAGGCAGATTATAGATCATCCACTGCTCATCCTCGATCGGGGCGATCTCGATGTGGGGTTCCCCTGTTTTTACAATGTCGAGAGTTTTGTCGCCAAGCGGCAAGGCCGTCTCCTGGCTGTTGATGGGGTGCTCGACACTTTGGCCTTCCACGTCGCGGATGTGTACGAGGTCACGAGCGCGCAATTCCCGCAATTCTTGATCTCCGGGACGTCTTTGCCAAAAGTCCGGCCTCGGCGGCTGGCGATCCTGGTGCTCCTGGTTCAAGAGCGCGCGGACGATGCCAACCGAGATGCGCTGGGCATTGATCTCGAGGTCGCGCCTGAAAATGTTGTACGTGTACCGAGCCTGGATGGCATAAAGAACGAGGCTGAACAGGATCAGCGTCAGGGCGAGGATGGTGCTGTACAGCAAAGTCAAACGCAAGCGGATGGACATGGTCCTCGACCTATTCTTCTCTGAGCACGTAGCCGACGCCACGGACGGTGTGGATGAGACGCGGCTCGCCGGCGGCCTGGGTCTTTTTGCGCAAGTAGCCGATATAGACTTCCAGCACGTTGTCATCCCCGCCAAAGTCGTATCCCCAGACGTCCGCCAAAATCTGCCCGCGCTCCAGGACCTGCCGGGGATGGCGCATAAAGAGCAGCAGCAGGTCGAACTCGGTGGGGGTCAGGTCAAAGGCACGCTGACCACGCCGGGCCTCGCGGGTGCCGGGGTTGAGGGTCAGATCGGCAAAAGAGAATGTTCCCGATGGTTGTGCGGCCTGCGCGCGCCGCAGCAGGGCCTGAACGCGGGCCACCAGTTCGGCCGGGGCAAAGGGCTTGATCAAATAGTCGTCGGATCCACTCTCCAATCCTTCCACGCGGTTCTCGATCGCATCGCGCGCGGTGAGCATCAAGACCATGACCTGGTTATTTTCCGCGCGCAAACGCTGCACGACCTCGATGCCGTCCATTCCGGGCATCATCCAGTCAAGGATGACCACTGCCGGGTGGTGGGCATCGATCTTGACGATGGCTTCAACTCCGTTGATGGCGGTGATGACTTCCAACCCTTCGTAAACGAGGGTGCGCTGGAGCATTTTGAGCAGTTTGCGATCGTCGTCGACGATTAAAACTGTGGACATTTTTCCTCCGAGCAGGGTGCGGTTTGTACCATTATACCGGAATCCTGCCGCTTGATCAAAAACGAGATTGTGCCGGATCCGTCTCTTGTTTGTCACGATCCTGCCGCAAATCTGCTTGACGGTGGCGGCCTTTTTTGCTAAGATGAGAACAGGAACAACTGGTGTACGGTTGGGAGGAAACGATGCCTGACAAGATTTTGGTGGTCGATGACGAACCGCCGATTGTGGATATGCTGTGTTATAACCTGGAACGCGCCCATTACCAGGTTTTTGTGGCCTATGATGGCGAAAAGGCGTTGGAGGTTGCCCGTCGCGAGCTGCCCGATTTGATCATTCTCGACCTGATGCTGCCCAAACTGGATGGGCTGGACGTGTGCCGGGCTTTGCGGCGGGAGCGCGACGTACCGATCATTATGCTCACCGCGCGCGATACCGAGGTGGATCGCGTCGTCGGCCTGGAATTGGGCGCGGACGATTACGTAGTCAAACCGTTCAGCGTGCGCGAGCTGGTGGCCCGGGTCAAGAACGTGCTGCGACGCACGGCTCCCAAGCCGCCCGAAACCTCGACCGTCGTTCGTGCCGGCCCGCTGGCGGTGGATGCGGAGCGTTACGAAGCAAGCTGGGACGGCGACGTGCTGGCGCTGACGACACAAGAATTCAGCCTGCTGCATACGCTGGCCCAGCACGCGGGCCAGGTGCTCAGTCGAGAACAACTGCTGGCGCGAGTGTGGGGCTATGACTATTACGGCGATTTGCGGGTGGTCGATGCCGCGGTGAAGCGTCTCCGGACCAAGCTGCGGCAGGCTGCGCCGGAGAGCGAAATCATTGACACGGTTCGCGGCATTGGGTACAAGTTGGTGATTTGAAAGGATCGGCGATGCGCTCAGGTGTTTGGAGGCGATTCAGTCTTGGCAGGAGCATTCGTACACGCTTGACACTCAGCCATTTGGCGGTGATCGTCGTCGCCATGGGACTGTCGGGGCTGCTGCTGCTGTCGCTGCTGGATCGTTATTTTATGGAAGCGATGGAGGCCAGTCTAGTGACCCAGGCGCAGATCACGGCGCAGGCGCTGATCCCCGGAGCGACGATGATCGAACTCGTGGCTGAAACCGAACCGGCGGCGTCGAATACGCTGCGGCAGCAGCAGTTGCTCAATTACCGGATCGAGACACAGAACGCCGTGCCGCCAGCGGTCAGCGTGCCAGCCAGCGGCCTCGATCTGGGGTATCTGACGGATGCCTCGCTCGAACTCAGCGCCCAACTGGACACGCGGATCCGGGTGTTGGACGTCGACGGCGTAGTATTGGTCGACTCGGCACAAGCATCGCAGGGCGAGAATCTAAAGGACGATCCATTGGTCGCGCAAGCCTTACAGGGCCAATATGCCAGTCATACCGATGAGGCAGGCAGCCGCGACGCGCCTGCCATGCACATCGCCCTGCCGGTGATGGTCGAAGACCGGTTGGCTGGGGTCATTTATCTGAGCCAGTCGCTGCAGGACGTGACGGCCGTGCTGCACGATATGCGCTCACGGTGGTGGCTGTCGATGGG
>JAFGJF010000316.1 GCA_016929205.1 Anaerolineae bacterium | reverse complement strand
GCTGGGATCTGTTGGCCGTGTACGAGCGGATACAAGCACGCATTGCCCACGTGCACCTCTCCAATTTCGATGGGCGGGAGCACCGGCTGCCGCCGGATGGGCGTCTGCCACTCGACAAACTGCTGCGCCGGCTGGCAGCGGATGGCTTTCAGGGAGCGATCAGTGTCGAGTGTGGCCCGGACGTCTTTGAGGCGTCCGACGAAGCGCGCTGCAGGGCAGCGCTGCGTCGCGTCCTCGATTTTTGCCGCCAGTATTTTGCCTAAAACGGATTGCTCGCGGATTGGCGCGGGCAAAACACAGCGCAGGATTTAAATTTTGAACCTCACACTTTGTTTGTTGCCCTGGATAATTACGGAAACAGGGTTTCGGCACGAAGGGCCTCCATATCGGCATCAACCATCATGGTGACCAGATCTTTAAACGAGTGCGCCGGCTTCCAGCCGAGCGCTTTTTGGGCCTTGGCGTAATCTCCCACCAGCAGATCGACTTCGGCCGGGCGCATAAAACGCGGATCCTGCACCACGTGTTTTTGCCAGTCCAGCCCGACGTGCCCAAATGCCACCTCGCACAATTCGCGCACACTGCGTGTCTCGCCGGTGCAGATCACGTAATCGTCGGGCTGATCTTGCTGCAGCATCATCCACATGGCGCGCACGTAATCGCCGGCATAGCCCCAGTCGCGCCGCGATTCCATGTTGCCCAGGCGCAGCTTGTTGGCCAACCCGAGCTTGATCTGGGCTACACCGTGCGAGACTTTGCGGGGCAGAAACTCGAGGCCGCGGCGGGGCGATTCGTGATTGAACAAAATGCCCGAACAGGCAAACAGATCGTAGCTTTCGCGATAATTGACCGTGATCCAGTGCCCGTAGACCTTGGCTACGCCGTAGGGCGAACGCGGGTAGAAAGGTGTCGTTTCTTTTTGCGGCACCTCGCGCACTTTGCCAAACATCTCGCTGCTCGAAGCCTGGTAGAAGCGGATCTGCGGATCGACCATCCGGATTGCTTCCAGTACCCGGGTGACGCCCAAAGCCGTCGCATCGCCGGTGAAAACGGGCTGCTGCCACGAGGTGGGCACAAAGGACTGCGCCGCCAGGTTATAGACTTCTTGCGGGCGGTGCTCGTTCAGGATCGTATACAGTGACATCTGGTCGAGCAGATCGCCGGACACCAGTTCGATCTTGGACTGGATGTGCTTGATCCGTCCAAAGTTGATCGTGCTCGTCCGTCGTATCATACCCACCACGTCGTACCCTTTTTCGAGTAAAAACTCGGCCAGGTACGAGCCGTCTTGACCGGTGATGCCGGTGATCAGTGCCTTTGGCATGGGTTTATTTTCCTTTCCCTTGATGTGTCAACCGGGCCAGCCGTTCGGCAATGTCCGGTTCCTGGAACAATAAAATATTTCTTTTCGTAAATTGTCGGAGCAATTCGTCACCAAACTTGCAGAGGCGGTAATACCGCCGCCTTGGCCCGACATCCGACTCTTGCCACTCGCTCTCGACAAAGCCGGCGCGCTCAAAGCGGCGCAGGGCGCGATACAGGCTTCGTTCGTCGGCGGTGATCGTGCCCCGGCTGGCTGTCTCCAATGCCTCTCCCATTTCAAAGACGTACATCGGCCGTTCGTGGAGCAGCAGCAGCACCCAAAAGGTGAGCAGTCCCTTTTTGTAGACCCCTTCCCATTGCTCCAATAGGATGGTCAGTTCTTGTTCGTCCATCTCTCTGCCTTCTAACTCTCCAAAGGTGGTATATGACCTGTGGTGGTATAGGTCTATTATACTACAAAAATGCTGGGGTGTCAAGTGGTTTCTTCGGGTTGGAGGAGAGATCAAGCGTGAGACGAGAGGGGCAAATAGGTGCCGTTCTGGTTCTCGGTCTATGGTGGGGCCACGTCGAGATAATGTCAAAATCCTTGCGAAAGCTGAAGCCAATCGCTCGTACCTTGCCCCGTTGTTTAAGGCCCAGCGTCGTTTCTTTGCCGGTCTCTGCGTTATTCAGTCACCTGGATCTCCCCCAACAGCACCCGATCGCCAACTGTCCCGGCCGGATCGCGCACGCTCAGCCGCTGCAGATTGGCCGGATCGTACATTCCTACCTCGATGGCGTGCTTGCCGGGTGGGGTGTCCGGCTTGATCACGATGTCGTATTCGTCGACCACGATCTCGCCCTCGACCCACAGCGTGGTCGGGTAGGCGCCGTGGACGGGCGGGTTGTCCTGCTGCCCGCGCATCTGCTCGTTTTCGTCCAGCAGGTGGGTAAAGACTGTGTAAGCCGTGTCCATCTCGTGCAGGCAGCGCCAGACCAGGGTCAGGTGTACTGTCTCACCCGGCCGGGCTCGCGTTCGGTCCAGGTTGTAGCCCAGCAGCTCGACCTGCTCGCCCAGCCTGGCTTCGACCGGATAGGCAAAGGGGGGCGGCTCCCAAAGCCGCTGGCTGGCCTCAACCTCGATCGTGCCCAATGACAGTTTGTCGGTGCCCTGGCTGGTGGGCAGAAAGGCGTCATCGGGCCGGCGCAGCGCCAGGCGCAGTTCGAATGTGCCGGCCGGTGCATCGGTGGGCAGGCGCAGGGCGTAGCGGTCGCGGATGAAAGCATTGTCCGGCCACACCG
>JAFGJF010000315.1 GCA_016929205.1 Anaerolineae bacterium | reverse complement strand
GTCAAGATGGCCGGGATCGACGTGTGGGCCATCCGCCTGCAAGAGCCGGACGGATCGGTCGATCCGGCGGACCTGATCTCGCACTCGACCTATTCGATCCAGGATTCGACCTATAGTTTTTATAACCTCGAGCCGGGTCTGTATCAAATCTATGCCGAGGTGTGGGTGGATGGCCGGCTGCGCTGGGCATCGATCCCCCAGATCCGGCTCAATGCCGGGGCGGTCAATATCGAACTGGATATGACCTTGATGGGTGTGTAAACGGGGTTTCCGACCCTGGAAAAACACTCACGGATAAACGCGGATGGTGCAGATCGCAAACAGCCGTGTTTATCTGTGTCGATCTAGGCGCAACGAATCTCAAGGAGGCGGCAGGTGGCGAATATCAAATGGTTGAGAGTGGGGTTGGTGATCGGGATACCCGTTTTGCTGGTGGTGCTGTTGCTGCTGCAAGGCACAGGTGAGGCGACCCTGGCTGAAGGACCGGTGGGGGCGGTTGGAGCGAAAGCCGATTCGTATTTTCACGAATCGTTGTCGAGCAACCTCACCAACCAGTCGTCGATGAATGACATTGAGGCGAACGACGAGGTGATGGTGGTGGTCTGGAAGGGAAGCCAGGATGCGGCCGGCAAAGAGGGTGCCGTGCATATGAAATTCAAGCGCGAAGGGGATGCCACCTGGCAGCACCAGACGATATGGCGGTTCAACGAAGCCGATCCGAAACTACAGGGCGATCAACCGGCCGTGGCCTTGCACGGTTTTGTGGCCCACGTCGTGTGGATCGATCAGGACAAAAAACTGCGCTACCTGGCCTGGAATATGACCAGCGGAGCCGGGTGGTGCAACAAGGATAGCAACGTCACCAATCCCGAGCAGTGTTGGGAAATGGTCGGCGATTCCGACAACGCCAAGTCGCGCCCGCAGGTGGCGGTCGATGCCGGCGGCGTCCCGCACGTGGTCTGGCGCGAGTTTTATTATGACGTCTCCAAGAGTGAAGAAGTGTATTACGTTTACTATGACAACCGGAACGGCGCGAGTTGGGGATCGGATGCGCAGATCGCGACGCCGATCACGACGTCAGGGTGGCAGTACACCGAAAACTATCATCCCGTCATCGCCGCGGACGATCAATACGTCTATGTGGCTTGGGCCGTCGATGACCAGGCCGTGACGACGGCCAAGTGCAAGGATGGCATTTATTTCAGGCGGCGAAATGGCATTGCGGACCCGGCTACCTGGACGCCGGCCCTGGGCAGCGAGGCCAAGGCGCTCAGCGCGTTTACTTTTCAGAACAACACGACCTGTGGGACGGTGTTGATCGATACCTGGCCGGCCGTCGGGGCGGTGGACGGCAATCTGTTTGCCTTGTGGGAGCGCAAAGATGATTTCGTCGACGACACAGATCCCCCGGTCTACACATACACCATGCACTACCGGGTTTTAACGGGCGGCGACGTGGAAACGGATTGGTCGCCCAGCCCGGTGCCGACGTTGACGACGGCCGTGCTGCCGGTAAGCGTCAATACCAAGTTTGCCTACGGTGGCAACGATGATTATTCGGGTGTGCGCCCGTCGATACAACTGGTCCAGAGCGGATCGGTGATCACGTCCTATGTCGCCTGGCACGGGTGGACGCCGCCGGCTTCCAGTGGCGGTGGCGGCGGTGACAACCCGGCGGCCGTGAACGTTGTGCGGCCTCAGGCTATCGATCCCGAAAGGTTTATCACCGACAATTACCCTTACCAGGTGTTCTATGCTTCTGCCGGGCACAGCAATCTGGCGAACCTGTCGAACCAGTGGACCAGCCCGATCACGATCCCGGTGCAAGCGGACGAGAGTATCCACTTTTCGCCCGATTTTGCCGTGGTGTCCTACAGCGGCGGCGTGTATTACCCGCATTTTTCGGTGCTGAAACGATCGACCGCGGACAAAACGCTCAGAAATGTGTGGTATACCAACCAGGATTTTTCATTGAACGTTTATTTGCCTATCGTTTTCAAAAACAAGATAGGATGAGCGCGTGCTGTTTTTGTGTTCGAGGCGAGGGTCGTGTTTGGTCAGGTGGCCCGTTTTTCTACAGCATGGCGCCCCAGGCCATTGTAGGGTGTCAGGGAGCATGTGATGACTAGAAAGCAAATTGCCATCTTGTGGGGGCTGGCTGCGATCGTGCTGATCGTCTTTGTCCTCGTGGGGCGGGCCATTTCGCGCTCTGCCGAGAAACGGCCGTCGCCGGTCGCGATCTCGGGCGGGCGGACGTACAATTTGGAGCAGAGCTCGCACTCGGCGCGCAACCTGTATGCTCGGGCCGACCAGGCCGCGCGGAGCTGGCAAAAGGATGCCCGGCTGGTCTCGGCCTCGGCGAGCTGGCGGTTTGTCAAGGTCGATGATTTTTCTGCGCCGACGAACTGGACCTTTCAGTTCTTTTCGCCGCGAACGCAGAAACTGTACGTGGTGAGCGCCAGCGAGACACAGGTCACGGTGATCCGGGACACGCTTTCTCCCTACGTGCTTCCCGCCGCGCCGATTGGCGAGTGGCAGCTGGACAGCAACCAGGCGCTGTCGATCTGGCTGAACAACGGCGGCGGCGATTTTTTGGACCAGCACCCGGTCGCGGACGTGAGCGCGATGCTCCAGCCCCCCGAGGCGGGCGGTCTGGAATGGCTCGTCATCGGCACCGTGCCGGACAGCCAGTCCGTTTACCTGGTGCGGATCGACGCGGGCAGCGGTGCGTTGCTGCAGTGATCGGCCGGTGGTATGACTCTAATCCTATTGACAGTGGTGACAAGGGCGGTTTATAATGAATCTGAAATGGCCTGATTTTGGAACGCGGACGGGCAAAGGGGGTTCGCTGATGAGGAAAAAACAAAAAGGATTGGAAGGACAGTCGCTGGTCGAGCTGGCGCTGACGCTGCCGGTTTTGCTGATCTTGCTCCTGGGATTGATCGAAGTCGGGTTCGCGCTGCGTGCCTATCTGGTGCTGACCAACGTCAGCCGCGAAACGGCGCGGCTTGCCAGCAGGGGCGTCTACCAGCCGGATCAGATTTTCGCCTATGCCACCTGGTTTTTTGGCGAACAGCTGCCCGCGCGTTATGCCGGCGCTCCCAATCCCAATACAGAGGTCATCGTCACCTATTTTTTCATTCCGTATGACGACAAACCCGACAAGGCGGCCGGCTGCCCGAGCTGCAATCCACCGACCTATCCCGCTTGCGGCACCTGCGCGACGTACATGATCACGACGACCGGGACGTTGACCGAGACAAGCAGGATCGACGTCGCAACCCAGCTCCAGGAACTGCGAGACGAGAACTTTATATCCAACGAAGAGCTGGGCAACAAGCACCAAGATTCGGCGCCCGTCGATCACAACATCGCGATCATTGAAATTTACTACTATCACAAGCAGGTATTGATGGATGCGCCGGTGATCAGTTGGGTTTTCCCAGACACGCTGCCAATGTACGCTAGAACAATGATGCGGATCGGCCAGGAGTCGCTCCGCTAGAGAATGGAATTGGGTGAGAATGAGGAGGCAAGTTATGGACAAGTCGCAGCACCTTGCAAAGCGCATTGACCGGCAAGAGGCGGGCCAGAGCCTGATCTTGATCGTGCTGGCTTTTGTGGCCTTGTTGCTGATCGTCGGGTTGGCGCTCGATCTGGGCTTGGTGTACATTGAGCGGATCAAGCTGGGGCGGGCGTGTGACGCGGCCGCACTGGCGGCTGCTCAAGAACTGCCGTTCGAAGATGCCGCCATCCAGCGGGCCATGCAGTATATGAGAGAAAATGGCTATGGGCCCGACACCGTCAAGTTGGCGCTCGGCTATGGGCCGACCGACGTAGAGCCGGATTGGGGGAGCTTTCCAGAGTACATCAGCACGTGGAATGGGCCAATGGACGGGCCTCACGAATGGCCGATCCCCACGGTCTGGATCGACACGGCAAGTTATCGTGACGCTACGACCGGGAACAAGGACGACGGGATCTCGGACAAGATCCTGGTGACCGGCCGCGTTTTGGTCAATATGAACTTTATGATCTTTGCCGGGTTTGAAAAGGTGCCCGTCGAGGCGCGGGCGTTGGCCGAAAACGTGAACAAATTGGACGTGGTCATCGTGCTGGACGAGTCCGGATCGATGAATGACGATACGTACTGCTGGGACTGTTTCCTGGAGGCCGACGACGCGGATTTCCCGGATGGGTATCGCGAATACCTGCCCTATGCCAGTTGGGTGTGCGAGGATTCGGCGCCGATCAAGGATTTTCGCGGCTATGATATGCTGGTCGCCGAGGCCGAATACTTTACTGCCTCGACCTCGCTCATACCGGGTGAGGACGCGCCAAACGAGTATCACCGCGACAAGTACACCTTTCCCAAGACCTTTTGGATGCTGCAGCGCACAGAAAATTCGCAGGCGTCCGGGTATGCGTGTCGCTACGATCGACGCCTGGAATGCGGCGCGCACCTGATGCACATGCCGCACCGCAGCGACGAGGACGTTCCCGGCCATACCACGCCCTATACGCCGGCAAATGCGCCGGCCCC
>JAFGJF010000314.1 GCA_016929205.1 Anaerolineae bacterium | reverse complement strand
GTGCGCGGGCCGATGATCGGCGAGGTGACGCCCGGCTGGTCCTTGAGCCACAGCATGGCGAGTTGCGCGGCGCTCATATCGCGCTGCGCGGCAATCTCGGCCAGTTTGGCGGCGACTTGGCGTCCCTGGCGCGTGATTCGCTCCACAAATCGGCCACTTTCCCTCGCACCGCGCGACCCGCCGGGGTAGGGACCGTCGACCGGGTACTTGGCGGTGAGAATGCCGCCGGCCAGCGGCGACCAGGGCAAAATGGCCAGACCGTGTTGTTGTGCCAGCGGGATCAGCTCGTTCTCGACGCGGCGGTCGAGCAGGTTGTAGGGCGGCTGCTCGCTGATGTAGCGGTTGAGGCCCAGTTTTTCGCTGATTGCGATCGCTTCCATCACCTTCCACGCCGGGTGGGTCGAGGCGCCGATGTAACGTACCTTGCCAGCGCGGATCAAGTCGTCAAAGGCGCGCAGCGTTTCGTCTTGCGGCACGTCCATCGGCGGGCGGTGAAGCTGGTAGAGGTCGATGTGATCGGTCTGCAAGCGGCGCAGCGAGTCCTCGCAGGCCTTGATGATGTGATAGCGCGACACACCCAGGTCGTTCGGGCCATCGCCCATGCGTCCATACACCTTGGTCGCCAGCACGACCTGGTCGCGCTGGCCGTTTTCCTGCAGGGCCTGGCCGACGATCTGTTCGCTGCGGCCGCCGGTATAGACGTTGGCCGTGTCGATAAAATTGATTCCAGCCGCGAGGGCGCGGTTGATGATGGCGATCGAATTGGCCTCGTCCGTTGGGCCGCCAAAATTCATCGTGCCCAGACATAAGGGGGAGACCTTGACCCCCGTGCGTCCCAGCGTTCTGTATTCCATATCTGTTTGTTCCTTTCATCGCCGGTGAACTCGGCCGGAAAAGGTTGGGGGTGCCGGCTAGACCAGGTCGCAGGCCTCGGCCGGCATCCAGTGGGCGTCTTGGCCTTCCCACTTGACGTTGCAGCCAATGGGGTTGGTCAGCGGCACGCTGACTTTTTTGCCAGCCAGGTGCTCGGTCAGCGCGTTCTCCAGGTCGTTGACCGTCATTTTGCTGGTTTCGCGCGGGTTGTCGACGCCTCGACCGGTGTAGACCAGTTTGCGCTGGCGGTCAAAGACGTAAAAGTGCGGCGTGCGCAGCCCGCCATAGGCCCGGGCCACATCTTGCGATTTGTCGCGCAGGTACACCCAGGGAAAGTTGTATTCCGCCATACGTTCGACCATGTGATCGAAATCGTCGGTGGGGTGGGTGGCTTTGCTGTTCGAGTTGATGCCCACAAAGCGCACGCCCTGCGGCGCAAATTTCTCGGCCGTGGCCCGCGTCACCTCGTCAGAGCCGGTGACAAAGGGGCAGTGGTTGCAGGTGAAAAAGACCACGAGCACCTTTGCGTCGTCAAAATCGGCCAGCGAGTAGGTCTTGCCATCGGTCGCGGGCAGGGTAAAATCCGGTGCTTGTTCGCCAAGTTGTAATGTGAATGCCATTTTTTTGTTCTCCTTGATGATTTTGCGAAGCCGGATTTTGTGGGTAGAACCCACCCGATCAAGAACCCGGTTTCTGATGATAAGCTAGTACCCTAATTTTTTGTCCACGACGTTTTTGAGCGGTTGGCCGGCTCTGTAACGCCGCAGGTTCTCGGTAAAAATCGCCATCGCCCGTTCTTCGTAATGCGGGGTCAGCCCGGCATAGTGGGCGGTGACGATCACGTTGTCCATCTGCCACAGTGGTGAGTCCTCGGGCAGCGGTTCGGTCTCGAACACGTCGAGCCCTGCGCCGGCGATCCAGCCGGCACCGAGCGCCTTGATCAGCGCTTTCTCGTCGATCGTGCCGCCACGCCCAATGTTGACGATGTAGGCCGTTTTTTTCATAGCCTTGAAAGCGCGTTCACCAAACAACCCCTTTGTCTCGTGGGTGACGGGGATGGTCAGCACTACAACATCGGCCTCGGGCAGCACGTCAATCAACCCGTCCGGGCCAACCATTCTCTCCACGTGGGGGACGCTCTGCTCCGGGTTGCGACGGACGCCGATCACGCGCATGCCAAATGCTTTAGCGACCTGGGCGGTGCGCTCGCCAATCGCGCCCACGCCGACGAGCAGCATCGTCTTGCCGTACAGTTCGAAAAAGGGCTGACCGTCAAAGAACGACTCGCGCGATGGGCGGCGCCACTCGCTTTTGCTCTGCGCGCGCATGGCCAAGTGCAATTGGCGGGCAAAGGCGAGCAAAAAGGCAAAAATGTGCTCGGTGATCTGGATTGGATGCACGCCGGAGGCGTTGGTGAGGATAAAGTCCATGCGGTGGAACGCTCCCCCCCCGGACGCTTCCGGAGCACGCATCAGCCAGTCGGCACCCGCACCCCACTGCTGCAGCCAGCGCAGGTTCGAGGCTTTGGGCAGCAAGTCATGTGGAAAGCTGCGTGCGGCGATCTCGATCTCGGCAATGGCGGCTTCGATCTGTGATTTGTCTTCGCTGACCAGGATGTGCATATCGGGCGCGATCTGGCGGATTGTCTCAAGTTGTTCCGGGCTCACGTCGCCGGGATTGGCGCCAAATAAAAGCGTTTTCATGTCTCTCCTTGTTCGGGTTTGGATAGCGTCTCTGTCTGGGCGATTAGCCCGTGTACGCGAACGAGGTGATCGTGCATCGCCTGGCGTGCGCCGGAAGCGGTCTTGGCCGCAATCTGAGCCAGGATGTGGCGGTGTTCACCCACTCCCTTTGCGGCCGCATCCGGGGTCTGCATGGCCATCTCCATCACCCTGGTCAACAGATCGGTGATCGGGGGCAGCAGAACCGGGAACAGGGCATTGTGCGTTGCTTCGGTCAGGGCAAGGTGAAAGGCCAGGTCGTGGTGGACGTACAACTCGGGATTGGCTATGTTGTCGAGCATGGCATCGATATGCGCTTGCAGCCTTTCGCAGTCGGCCGCCGTGGCACGCTCTGCCGCCAGGGCCGCCGCTTCGGTTTCGATCATCAGCCGGACCTCACACAACTGTTCCGGCGTCACCACAGCCTGTTGTGTTTTGAGGTACAGTTCCATCGAAGCCGAGGCATCTTTGTGATCGAGGGCCTGGACGTAGGTGCCGCAGCCAGGCCTGACGTTGACCAGGCCTTTGACTCCCAGCACGCGGATCGCCTCGCGCACCACCGTGCGGCTCACCCCCAGCATGTCTGCCAGTTCGCGCTCGCCGGGCAGCTTGTCGCCAGGGCGAAGCGATTGGGTCACGATCAGTTCCTGGATCTGGTCGGTGATCTGGGTGTGCAGTTTATCGCGCTTGAGTGAAAAGGTGAACAAGTCGTCTTGGGCGCGTCCGGTCGTGTCTACCATTTTTCAAACCTCGGGTGGATGCAATCGTGCACATGCACATTGTTAAGGTGGTTAGACCACTAATCCACAAGACCAGTATACACTTGTTGAGCGAAAAAGTCAAGCGGGGCACGCCCGTCAAACGTCAAATGTGAGACAAAGAGGTGTGGCTAAATTGGCGAGCGCGTCGAGTTCTGTTATAATGGGCGCATGGTTTTTCGCTTTGCGAGGGGATCCGTGGCTGCACGTGGGAGACCATCCGGTTTTTCTCGATTCGCTGCCAGGTCCAGGGAGGGAGATGTGGAACTAAAGACGCTGTATTTTGAAAGGCCAGGCAAGGCCAACACCGATGCCACGCTGCACATCGCGCGCGAGCGGGCCGAAGCGCTGGGCATTAGCCAGATCGTGCTCGCGTCCTCGCACGGGTATACGGCCCGCCGGGCCCATGCCCTGTTTGCCGGGCTGGGGGCCAAGCTGGTCGCAGTCTCGATCTGTGCGGCTTTTGATGACAAGGGCTGGACGATGAGCGCACAAGAGCGGGCCGAGATCGAGGCACTGGGGATCGTGGTGTTGACCTCGATCCACGCCCTGGGCGACGACGTCAGCGAGGCGTTTGTCGACAATCCGCCGAACAAGATCGTGCGCGAGACGCTGTACCGCTTTTGCCAGGGACTCAAGGTGGCGGTCGAGGTGGCGATCATGGCCGCCGATGCCGGGCTGCTGGATACCACACAGGATGCGATCGCGATTGCCGGCACGGACGAAGGCGCGGACACGGCGATCGTGCTCAGGCCGGCCTGCGGGCTGCACTTTAAAAAGCTGAGGATCCGCGAAATTTTGGCCAAGCCTCGGTAGGGATCAGGGGCGAAAAGGGGCACATGATTGGCAGGATTAACAGGATTGGAGAAGCGGCACAGGATTGGCAGGATTGAGGGATGGGGAGCTATACAGGTAGGCAGAGAATCCTGTAAATCCTGGAAATCTTGTCCATCCTGTATGTTTCTGGCAGGAAAAAGGCCAGGTCATCTCACGATGGCCTGGCCTGAACAAAAAGTGGACGGGTATTTGCCAAACAGACAGTGACTAGACGGACATCGGCTGGCAGCTCTCGGGGTTGGTTTGTGTGGTCGCTGTGATCGCATAACGTTCTTCCAGCCGAGTGCCGATGGCGACGAGCAGCTGCCCGGCAGCGACCAGGATGCGGCGGATCGTTTTGGATCCTGTTCGCTGCGCATGGTTGAGCAGCCGGTCCCGGGCCGCTTCTTTGAGCAGCGTTTGTTGGTGCAGCTTGATCGTGGCGTGTGTTTCGTAATTCGAGGAATACATAGGTTGCTCCTTTCCTCAACGTTTGTGCAGCATGTTTTTCAAGGCAAAAAAGGTCACATCGATCCGATCCTGGTTGAGGCTATAGTGTTTTGCACCTTGAAAACGACGTTCGGCGATATAGTTGGTCGCGCAAAGCTGGCGCAGGTGCCGCGACGCGCTGGATTGGCTCAGGCCCAGCTTGTCTGCGATCTCGGCTGCGTTCTGCTCGCCCTGCTCGGACAGCAGTTCCAGGATCTGCAGCCTCGTGTCGTCGGCCAGGGTGGTGAGGCGGGTGAGCAGTTCGGAACGGCTCAGTGCCGGCGAGCGGGCGACGGTGCCCTCGGGAACGCGTGCCCCAAAGACGACACGATGGACACCTTGGCACGGCCCAGCCATGATACCCAAGAATGGGGCGATGTGCGGCGAGGGCACAAAGATGATCTGTTTGAGTGTTTCGCGGGCGTGTGCCCACACGGGCGGAAATTCGCGATCGACGACCAGCTTAAAGATGTCGTCGGGTGACTTGTTGCTATAGTCGATCGTCTTGAACGCGGCAATCGATTCGTCGATCACCGGCAGGCTCCGCTCCCATTCCTCGGCCAGGTAACGGTCCCACATACTGCGCAGGTGGACGATCGCCTCGCGGTGTTGGGCTGCCGGATCCTGCAAGGCTTCAAAATCGACTTCCAGGTCGCAGTCTTGGCACGGTTCATCCTTGAGCGCATAGAGGCGCTGCAGGAGGGTGATATAGACCTCCCTGTTGGCCAGCAGTTCCTCCGGCGTGGGCACATCGCCGAACTGTTTTGACGCGCTCTCGACCAGGTGCTGCAGGTTCCTGTCGCGGATCGCCACCGGGTCGCGCGTCTCCAGGTGGTCGAGGTAGGCGAGCAGGCTGGGCCAATCCTGCCCGTCCAGGCCCATGATCGCGTACTGGGTATGGCGTTCGTTCGCCTTGAGCTGTTCGGGGGTTAGCGCGGCGGCCGTGTCGCGGACCCACTGGCTGGGAATAGAGAACTCGGACGTGAGCAGCAGAAGACTGTCGAGGGCGTTGTAGGCCGGTGCTGCAGAAAAGGTGACCTTGATCTGTTGTGGTGGGGCGACGAGACCGAGTTCGGACATGGCGGCGCGTTCCTTTCTGTGTGTTGTTGTCGTTTGCACTTTACCCGTTCAAGCGGGTAAAGTGACTATAGTATACCACATGGTGAGTGGTTTGTCAAGCGTTTTTCGCACTTTACCCACTTGAGTGGGTAAGATGCGAAGGGAGTGAGGATGGAAACGTTTATTCCGGCAGACGAATTGTCTGCGCAATCCAAATGGATGCATTCTGGTCAGTTATGGTTACCGTCACGCACCTTTTGGCGAGCGGGCGTGTTTTTCTCATGACGCCGGCCAAAGCTGGGCAGGGATCGTCCTGCGCGACGACGCGCCCAACGGCGATCTCGGCTACCCGGCCTCGGTCGAGTTAGGGGACGGCTCGATCCTGACCGTCTATTATCAGGTTGAGACGCCGGGCGGAAAGACGTTGCCGGGCGGAAAGACGTTGCCGGGCGGAAAGACGTTGCCGGGCGGAAAGACGTGTTTGATGTCGACGCGCTGGAGATTGGATGGTCTATTGTAGTCGTGGTTCCCTATCGTGTATCCGAGCGTGCTCGCGCGTCTCGGAAAACGCGGCTACGCACGAATCAGGATCAGGATAAAACGAGGAGAAGCATGTCCAGGAATCATATCGTCCGTTACAGCATGTTTGGCCTGCTTTATTTTTCACAGGGCACGATTTTGTCCTATTTTACGGCTTTGAACGCGCTCTATTTTCGCAGCAAGGGGCTGTCGATGTCCGAGGTCGGGATCTTTGCCGCGATCGCTCTGATCCCGTTTGTGGTCAAGATTTTTATGGGCATATTGAGCGACAAGGTCAATCTGTTCGGGTTGGGACACCGCAAGCCGTACATCCTGCTGGGGCTGGCGGTGCAGACGCTGTGCCTGATTGGCGCGCCCTTTGTCGATCCGGCACGTTTTTACTGGGGTTTTGTCGCCCTGGCCTTTGTTTTGCAGATGGGCATGGCGCTGTACGATACCTGCACCGATGGCCTGGCCCTGGACACGATCGCGGAGGAGGAGCACGGACGGCGTTCGTCCGAGGGCGCGACCGAATTCTCGGGCGCGACCGAATTCTCGGGCGCGACCGAATTCTCGGG
>JAFGJF010000313.1 GCA_016929205.1 Anaerolineae bacterium | reverse complement strand
TTGTGTGTCAAAGAATACTCTCGCGTTTGGAAAACGCGGCTACGTTTGAGCCATAAAAAGTCAAGGTCTGTTATGTGAAAGGGCACTGGATACTGCGTTGTTCAGAACTGAACTGCGTACTTGATGACCTGGCCGGGATCCTCCTTGATCAGACGGAATATCTCCGGTCCCTGGTCGATCGAGATGACCGGATCGATCAGCCCGGGAGCGGTGAGTTTATTCTTGCGCATCATACTCACGATGCAATCGTAGGCGCGTTTTTCGTCCCAGGCCGGATAGTCGCGGGGCGTGTGTCCCCAGCCGCAGCCGTGGGGCACGACAATGGTCAGCCGGTTGTGGTGCCATTCGCGGCCCAACCACAGGTTGTGCGCTTCGCCCTGGTAGAACCCGGCCGAGCATACCGTGCCTCCGACGCGGACGGAGCGGATGGCGGCGTTTAGGGCCGGGTACGCGCCAGCTAACTCGATCGCCACGTCTGTACCGGTATTGTGGGTGAGTTTGTGGATTTCCAGGCCCACGTCGCATTCTGCCGGGTTGAGTACGTGGTCTGCGCCGTTCCGGGCGGCCCATTCGAGCCGGTTGGGCAGCATATCCACAGCAAATACCGTTTCCGCGCCGCCCTGGACAGCCATGCGTACGGCCAGCATGCCCAGCGCACCCAGGCCGATCACAGCGACGCTTTCACCATAGCGGATTTGCGACTCGCGGATGCAGTGGAAGGAGACGTAGGCCGGTTCGACGCACAGTGCCAGCAGGGGATCGATCTCGCCCAGCGCCCACAGGCGGTCCTGGGAACAAATGTTGGTCTCGCGCACATCCATAAAGCCGAATACGCGATCGCCGGCCTGCCAGCGCGTCACTTCGGAGCCGGCTTGGACGATCGTTCCAACGCCGGTCGTGCCGGTGTTGTGTGGCCTGGATGGTTCTTTCTCCGCCGCCTGTTCTTTAGCCGCCTGTTCTTCAACCGGCAGGAACAGCCGCGTCTCCAGGTCAAAGCGCTGCCCCTGAAACGTGCGGCCGTCAAACATGCCAAAGGTGGTGCCGTGTTTTCCCGAGGCGAACTCGGTCTTGACCAACACCTGGTCTGGCTGAAGTGGCGGATCCTGGTAATCCAATACCTCAACCTGGTATGGTCCTACAATAGCCAATCGTTTGGGCATGGGACGCCTCCGTTTCTATACAAATACGCCCCCTTTGATTACAAGGGGGCGGTTATAGGAATCGTTTTGTTCTAGCCGTACAAGATCTCGGCGCCTCGTCCCTGCTGGATGAGCGGGATGAATGTTTCCAGTTCTTTTTGCACGGCGGGATCCGTCAGATCGATCGTCTGCTTGCGCTCGGCCGACATGTAGGCGGCAGTAAAGAGCTTGGTGATTTCGAGACCGTATTCCCAGGGCAGGAACCCATCCTTGCCGGCCAAAAAACTCCGGGCCGCGTCGACGTTCTCGTCGTTATAGCCGTACAGGTCGGCCTCGTTGTGCTGGACGGCGAGCAAACCACGTGAGGCCGTCGCCTTTTCCAGTGCGGTCTCGGCATCGGCCGTGGCCTCAGCGGCTTCGTCGCCGATAAAGATCGACAGTGAGGATTGCAACGTGTTTATCTCAAAGGCATAGCCGGGGCCCATTCCATCCATGTACAAGCGCAGGCCCTGCTTTTCAAACATCCACGAGTCGGTGAACTGGGCCTTGACGAGCTGCCCGGTCTCGGGGTTCTTGAACGTGACCATCCCGGTGGTAAAGTCTTCGGCCGGGGTCTTGGTGTAATCGACCCCTGTCTTTGCCAGCAGTTTTTCGCGCCATTGGGGCAGACCCCATTTGAGCAGTGCGGTTTCGGCCTGGATCGACACCGGCTGCAAAAAGTCGATCGGCTTGCCGATCGGTGTGAGCGCGTACCAGCCGACGGCGATGCTGTGGCAACCCATGTCGGAGAGAACGCCGCCGCCCTGTCGCGTCGGATCCCAGAACCAGCCTTCGTGCGGGCCGCCGTGTTCTTCGGCGGAGCGGGTCAAGGCCAGGGGCCCCATCGTTTTTTGCTGTGGCGCGAGCTGCGCCAACTGGGCACGGATGGGCTTCATAAAGATCTGATTCTCAAAGTAAGCGGTCTTGAGGTTAACGCTGCGTATCAGATCGACCAGCTTGCGCGCTTCGGCCACGTTGCGGCCCAGCGGCTTTTCACAGATCACGCCCTTGAGTTCGGCGCCCTGCTTGACCGCATCGACGATCTCTTGCACGATGGTCACGCGGGCAAAATTTGGCGCAAAGATCGCCACGGCATCGACGTTCTTGCACAGCTCGGCGATGTTTGGGTAAACGACACCTTTGCCGAGGCCCTGGTCGGTGATCGCTTTGGACAGCTCTTCCGCGCCTCGCAGCGCCGTCACGCCGTCAATGTCGACCGTACGGACCTGCGTGAGCGCACGGGCATGAAAATTGGCTACAAAACCGGCGCCAATCATTCCCAGTTTCAGTTTTCCCATGGTTATTTCTCCTTTTTCGAATACGAGTACGATGGATGTGGATTGCGGTATGAACTGATCCGGCTCGGTTTGGGTTCAGATCGTTTTGTGTGGATTCGGTTTCTCGTTCTTGGTCCGAACCCAAGCTCGTTAGCACCACGATTATACTACAGGCAAATAGAGCGTGTCAAGGATAGTGTATCCTTATCTCAGGAAATTTTCACGCCAGCGTTTGCTCCGCCTCGGCATTGAAATGCTGGGCTGATCATGCGAAACCTGCTAAAGGCAGGTTTGTCAACGATACAAAGAGTGCGTTTTGAACGCACTTGGCGTACCAGCCTGTGGCTTCAACCACTGGCTGGCGTGGCAGCGGTGTCGAATTTCCTGAACGAAAGACACAGTACCGGTTGATGGGGCGTATTTCCTATTGGAGGTGAGTTTCGGGCGACGTCTCTTTTTGACTATTTGGACGTGTTGTGTTACCATAGGGCGTGTGTATGACGGTTGTGCACCCGTATTTCCACGTAGTTGGCCACGACATTCAAGGAGAGCATACTAGATCATCACGACGATCAGCACAATGGTTTCCTGGCAAAAATTCTATTCCAGGGCTTTGTCCTATTCACCATGCAGGCGCGTGGAAAACCCAAGCAAGATCTTTTTCTCAAGCAAAGGAGCGAAAAATGGTTATTGCAGGATCAGATCAAACTGCAAACTTTGAGCGCAAGCTCAAGATGGGAATGGTAGGCGGCGGGCGGGATGCGTTTATCGGTACCGTTCATCGCGCGGCGGCGACCATGGACGGCAACGTCGCGTTTGTCGCCGGTGCGCTGTCCTCGACACCGGAAAAGGCGCTGGCTTCCGGCAAAGACCTTTACCTGGCCGACGACCGCAACTATGGCACCTGGCAAGAGATGCTGGAAAAAGAGAGCGCGCTGCCAGAGGGCGAACGCATTGATTTTGTCTCCATTGTTGTGCCCAACCACGCTCACTATCCGATCGCCAAGGCTTTTGTTAAAGCCGGGTTCAATGTCGTCATGGACAAGCCGATGGTCATGAACTCGGAACAAGCGCAAGACCTGATCGAGGCTGTGGAAAAGTCGGGTGTCGTTTTCTGTGTGACCTATACCTATACCGGCTATCCTATGGTGATGCAGGCCCGGCAGATGGTCAAGGAAGGCAAGATCGGTGAGGTACGCAAGGTGATCGCCGAGTATCCCCAGGGTTGGCTGATCGGTCTGTTGGAAGAGACCGGTCAAAAGCAAGCCGCCTGGCGCACGGATCCCAAAATGGCGGGGATCGGCGGCGCGATCGGCGATATTGGCTCGCACGCCGAGAACCTGGTGAGCACGATTACGGGTCTCGAAATGGACGAAATCTGTGCCGACCTGACGATCTTTGTCCCGGGCCGCAAGCTCGATGACGACGCCAACTTGCTGCTCCATTACACCAATGGTGCGCGCGGCATTCTCTTTGCTTCGCAGATCTGCACCATGCAGGAGAACAACCTCAACATTCGCATCTATGGCACCAAGGGTGCGCTGTCCTGGATTCAAGAGAACCCCAACTACCTGTATTATACGCCGGCCGACGAGCCGGTGCAGATTCTGTCTCGCGGCAACGGTTATCTGTGCGAGGCGGCCCAACGAGGGACGCGGACGCCGACCGGCCATCCCGAGGCGTACATTGAGGCGTTTGCCAACATTTACAACAATGTCGGCGATACGATCCGCGCCAAGCTGCTAGGGGTTGAACCGGACCCACTGGCGCTTGATTTCCCCACCGTCTACGATGGCGCGCGCGGCGTCAAGTTTATCGAAAAGGCGGTAGAGAGCAGCAAGAGCGACAAAAAGTGGACGTCGTTCACATAACACGTCATCGATTGTAATCCAACTTTTTTTCAAACCGTTTGGGAGGATATGATGGCACGACCAGTTACACTTTTTACCGGGCAGTGGGCGGATCTGCCCGTGGAAACGCTGGCGGAAAAAGCGGCGGGCTTTGGGTACGACGGCCTCGAGTTGGCCTGTTGGGGCGACCACTTTGAGGTGGACAAGGCCGAGGCCGATCCGCAAGGATATGCCAAGAGCCGCAAGGCAATTTTGGACAAATTCGGCCTGGGCGTGTGGTCGATCAGCACGCACCTGGCG
>JAFGJF010000312.1 GCA_016929205.1 Anaerolineae bacterium | reverse complement strand
GTCACAAGCCACGGGCCTGTCGATGCCAAGCGGCGTGCGGAACTCGCAGCGTTGTTTCAGAAAGCGCGACCTGGTTTGGTGTACGTCACGGCTTTTCTGACTCGCCGGGATATGACCAAGCATATTGGTGACATCTCTTGGGAAACAGAGGTTTGGGTCAGGGAATCGAGCACACACATCATTCATTTTAACGGCGAACGATTTCTTGGACCATACGATGATTGATTTTATCCAGTATCTCATCAGCCCGAGTAATTACGCAAGGATTATGATCCTCATTTTGAATGGCAATCGATCCCAGACTGTCCGACGAATTCAATGGCAAGCGATTGGATGAAACCCAGTGGCTGCCCTGTCACCCTTATTATATGAAAGGACAAAATTGTGAGCGAAAAAAAGGAAACAACGATTAGCTTGACCGAACCATTGGCAGAACAGTTGAGCGCCATGGCCAAAGCCCAGGGGGTCGAGGTATCCGATCTGGCCTGTTTTTTATTGCAGCGGGTGCTTGAATGGCAGCACGCCCGCCCGGCCATCGCCGACGAGCGCGGGCAGCGCGTAGAAGCTCGCACCGACCCGCGCCTGGATTGGTGGCGCGAGGCGCGATTCGGCATGTTTATCCACTGGGGACTGTATGCCATCCCGGCCGGAACCTGGAAGGACAAGCGCATCCCCGGCATCGGTGAGTGGATTATGAAACACGCCCAGATCCCGGTCGCCGAGTACGAACTGCTTGCCAAACAGTTCAACCCGGTCAAATTCAACGCCGCCGAGTGGGTCTCGATTGCCAAACAAGCCGGCCAAAAATATATGGTCATCACCTCCAAACACCATGACGGCTTTTGTCTGTTTAAATCGGAGGCCGGCGATTACAACATTGTCGACGCGACACCCTTTGGCCGCGACGTGATCGCCGAACTGGCGCAAGAATGTGCCAGACAAGGGATCAAGCTCTGCTTTTATTACTCACAAACCCAGGACTGGCATCACCCCGACGGCGATGGCAACGACTGGGATTACGATCCCAAAGAGCAGGATTTTGCCGGCTATGTCGAGAATTACGTCAAACCCCAGGTGCGCGAGCTGCTGACCAACTATGGGCCGATTGGGCTGATCTGGTTCGATACGCCCAAGCATATGACTGCCGAACAGAGCCAGTCGCTGCTGGAACTGGTGCACGAACTGCAGCCCGACTGCCTGGTCAGCGGGCGGGTGGGCAACTCGCAGGGCGACTATGCCTCAGCCGGCGACAATCGCATCCCCGACACGGCCGTGGATATCGACTGGGAGACGCCGGCGACGATCAACGACACGTGGGGATTCAAAAGCTACGATCACAACTGGAAATCGACCGAGGATCTGATTCGCAAATTGGTCGATATTACCAGCAAAGGTGGCAACTATTTGCTCAACGTCGGCCCAACGGCCGAAGGCCTCATCCCGCAACCCAGCGTGGATCGGCTTCTGGCCATGGGCGAGTGGCTCAAAACCAACGGCGAAGCGGTTTATGGCACCAAGCCCGGGCCGATCCAGGGGGAGGCGTGGTGCCGCAGCACGGCCAAGCCGGGCAAGCTGTACCTGCACGTCTTTGACTGGCCAGAAGGAGGTCAGCTCAAGCTCGCCAGCCCCGGCACCGTCAGCAGCGCGACCCTGTTGAGCGACGCATCTCAAAAGCTGCTGCCGGTCAAGTTAGAAGGAGACGATCTGATCATCACCGGCCCGGCTCGAGCGCCGGACGCGATCGACACCGTGATCGTTCTAGATCTCGAGGAATGAATTGAGCATGAATAAAGTACGACTCGGCAATACTGGGACAGAGGTCAGCGCCTTTTGCCAAGGAATCCTGTACTATGGGAATCGCATCGACCAAGAGACGTCCTTTCGCTTGATGGATCAATTCCTCGATGCCGGTGGGTTTTTCCTCGACACGGCCAACATTTATTCCTTTTGGCTGGAGGGCTTTGAGGGCGGCGAAAGCGAAAGCGTGCTGGGCAAGTGGCTGCAAGCGCGCCAGAATCGTTCCCGCCTGTTTATCGCCACCAAGCTCGGTTTTGCCTATCAGGACGTCGAGATGGGGCTGCGCGCGGATCAGATCGAACGTGAATGTGAGAAAAGCCTCAGCCGTCTCCAGACCGACGTGATCGACCTGTATTATGCCCACGTGGATGACCGGGTCACGCCGCTAGAAGAGACGATGGAGGCCTTTGATCGCCTGGTCAATGCTGGCAAGGTGCGATACATCGGGGCCAGCAATTTCCCGGCCTGGCGGCTCGAGAAGGCGCGGTGGGTGAGCCGGACAAACAATTGGGCACAATACTGTTGCATTCAGCAGCGTTATTCCTATCTGCGCCCCAAGCCCGGAGCCAGTTTCGGCAACCAGATTTCGACCAACGACGACCTGCTGGATTACTGCCGGATCGAGAACGTCACCTTGCTGGCTTACTCCCCCCTGCTCAATGGCGCCTATACGCGCTCCGATCGCGACTTTCAAGAACAATATCTCGGGCCGGACAGCGATGCACGACTGGCGACACTGAACGTCGTTGCCGAGGAAACGGGTGCAACAGCCAACCAAGTCGTCTACGCGTGGATGATGCAGAGCGATCCACCGGTGATCCCGCTGATGGCGGCGAGTACGGACGAACAGATGAAAGAGAATCTGGGCACGCTGGATATCTCCCTCAGCGCGGACCAGATGGATAGACTGAACAAGGCTTCGGCCTAATTTAAAAACAAGGAGTTATGATGGAAAAGTGGAAAACAATTGAAAAAGGGCCTTTTGAGCCCACCTGGGCATCATTGCGCCAGTACGTGTGTCCGGACTGGTTCCGGGACGCTAAATTTGGCATCTGGTCGCATTGGGGGCCGCAGTCGGTACCGATGTACGGCGATTGGTACGCCCGCCACATGTATATGGAAGGCACCGACCAGTATCTCCACCACTGGCGGATGTACGGACACCCATCCCAAAACGGTTGGAAGGATATGGTCAAGCTGTGGAAAGCAGAGAATTTTGATCCCGAAGGGTTAATGCAGCGCTACGTCGATGCCGGAGCCAGGTACTTTTGCGCCCAGGCCGTGCACCACGACAACTTTGATAACTGGGACTCTACCCACAACCGCTGGAACGCGGTGCAAGTGGGTCCGAAAAAGGACATCGTCGGGCTGTGGCAGAAAGCAGCCCAGGCATTCGGCCTGCCCTTTGGGGTCAGCGAACACCTTGGCGCGACCTTTTCCTGGTGGTCGCACAACAAGAACTGCGATCAGGCCGGTCCCTATGCCGGTGTGCCCTATGATGGGACCGATCCGGAATTCGAGGATTTTTACCTACCAAACCACGGCGAACCCATTTTGCAGAATCAGGGTGAAAACTGGTACACGGCCAATCCCTGGTGGCACAAAAAGTGGTTTGACCGGATCAAAGACCTGATCGACAAATATCACCCCGACCTGCTCTATTCCGACGGCACCGTGCCCTTTGGCCAGTACGGCCTGGGCATCATCGCCCACCTCTACAACAGCAGCGCCGCGCTCAACGGCGGCGAAAACAAGGCCGTGTACAATCACAAAGACCGAAACCCGTTGGTCTACAAGGTCGGCGTGCTGGACATCGAACGCGGCGTACAAAAGACGGCCTTTCCCACCCCCTGGCAAACCGACACCTGCGTTGGCGGCTGGTTCTACGACGTGCGGCGACGCTACAAGAGCTCCCGGCAAATCATCGAGATGCTGGTCGACATCGTTGCCAAAAACGGCAACCTGCTGCTCAACTTTACTCAAAAGCCGGATGGCACACTGGACGACGAATGCCTGGCCATCCTCGACGACCTGGCGGCCTGGAACAAGGTGAACGGCGAGGGCATTTACGGCACCCGCCCCTGGCACATCGCACTAGAAGGCGAGGTCAACGCGCCGGAAGGCCGGTTCCGAGAGGACGAATTGGACTGGACGGACCAGGATTTTCGTTTCACCTGCAAGGACGACCCTGTAAACGGCACAAGCATAGTCTATGCCTTCCAGATGGGCTGGCCTCAAGAGGGCAAGACGGTGATCAAGAGCTTTACGACCGGCCGCGGATTCTGGATGAAGGTCGCAGACGTACAGGCGGTCGAACTGCTGGGCCACGGTGGGTCGCTATCATTTGAGCACACCGCGGACGGATTGCTGATCGGCTGCTTGCCCGCCGAACGTCCGGTGCAATGCGCGCATTGCTTCAAGATCACCACAGCCTAGACCGCAAGTCTGCCAGGTCGACCAAACCATTATCGCTACACGCCCCCAGATCGGTCAGCCAAATGTGGCTGGCCGATCCCCTTTTGGAAACAGATGGTGAACCCATCACAAGTTGCACGAGTGCCCCTCCTATGGTAAACTGGAAAAAACAAGGTTGGCCCGCGACTTGGCGGGCACGCCGACCTTGAGCCATCATACTGGTGCAACGACGACCAGCGTCTCTGAACATACGGGAAGGAGTTGAGAATGGGCGAACCACGTTCCATTCATGTGTTGATCGTCGACGATGACGTCCTGGTGCTAGAGATGATAGAACGCATCCTCGCACACCTGGATTATACCGTTGTCGGACGGGCGATGAACGGGGTCCAGGCTGTCGAGATGGTCCAGGCACTCAAGCCGGACATCGTCCTGATGGATGTCCAGATGCCCAAGCTGGACGGCGTTGCCGCCGCGCGACAGATTCAGGAAACACACCCAACGCCAGTGATCATACTGACCGCCTACAACGCACCCGGCCTGATCGAACGGGCACGCGACGCCGGCGTTATGGCGTATTTGCTCAAGCCGCCCAACACGTCCAGCATCGGCCCGGTCATTCCTATCGCCTTGGCGCGATTCGAGGACATACAGACCTTGAAACGCCTAAACGTCGAACTGGAATGTGCGCTGGCGCGGGTCAAACAACTGCAGGGCCTGCTGCCGATTTGCTCCAACTGTAAAAAAATCCGCGACGACCAGGGAAACTGGCACCCACTCGATCGCTATGTTGACGAGCACTCGGAAGTAGAGTTCAGCCACAGCATTTGCCCCGACTGCCTGAAAGAATTATATCCCGAATACTCACAGGACGACTAGGATGAAAAGCGCTCGCCACTGGCGACATTTGGGTTTATTTGGCCTGGGCACGGTGATCGTTGGGTTACTGGTCCTCATCGTCGCCATCGTGCACCTCAGCTACCGGAGCGCGTACCGGTATGTCCATCCACTGCGCACACAGTGTGCCGACGACGAGACGCCGGCCCGTTTTGGCATCCCCTATCAGGACGTGGCACTGCACACCAACGATGGGCTGGCCCTGAAAGCATGGTACACGATCCCGGCCAATGGCGCCATGATCCTGGTCGCGCATGGATACTCGGGGCATCGATGGGACGAGATGCACGCCTTTTTTGCCCGGCACGGATATGGCGTCCTGTCCTGGGATTTTCGCGCCAACGGGGAGAGCGAGGGCGAGCTGTGCACCGTGGGGTACAAGGAAGCGTTGGATGTGGAAGCGGCACTCGACTTTGCCCTGGTTCAGGATGGCGTCGACTGGGTCGGCGCGTTTGGTTACTCGATGGGTGGGGTGGCGATCATCGAGGCCTCAGCACGCCGGCCCGAAATAAAAGCAATTGTGGCCGACAGTTCTTTTTACAGCTTGGAGGCTCAGCTCACCAAGGCCGTTCCAGTTGCGCCTTTACGCCCGCTGATTCGCTTCTTTGCCGAGCGCGAAACCAAGATAAGCGTGGATGTGTTGCGGCCGGTCGATCGGATCGGGTGGATCGGTCCCCGTCCCGTTATGATCATCCAGGGCATGTCCGACACGGTTATTCCCGTCGAATCGGCACAGCGACTGTACGATGCGGCGGGAGAACCACGCACGTTGTGGATCGAGCCGGACGTCGAACACTGCGGTATGCGCGAGGTTTTTCCCAACGAGTATGAACGGCGGGTCATCGCCTTTTTTGACGCGGCAAGGTCAGAGTGAACGGTGGAGAGATGGCATGGATGAGCACAAAATCGTCACAACAGTTGTATCGATGCTGGCCCACTGGGCGCAAGCCGTGGAAAAGTTCTGGACCGACTGGGGCGACGGCTCGGGCTTAGGCTGTTACGGGCCGGGCTACATTCACTGGGGGGTGCAGTCCAATTTCAACTATGCCGCTGCGATGGCGGCTTTGGCCGCGCAGCCCGGCGTAGAGCGGGCCGAAACATGGCGGGATCGCGCCTTGACCGCGTTGCGCTTCGCCCTTTCCACCCACCTGACCGGCGATCGCCCCGGACTTAACGGAGAACAATGGGGACGCAGTTGGATCAGTATGCTGGGCATCGAACGCGCTATGCACGGCCTGCCCTTGATGGAGCCCTACCTCGCCGGCGAGGATCGCACTGCGCTGCGCAGGGTGCTGGTCAGCGAGGCCGATTGGCTGCTGCACCACGGGCACCGAGGCAACCAGCACGGCGTGATCGCCGGCATGTGGAACAGCGACGGGCGCAACGCGCCTGAATCCAACATCTGGTCGGGCGCGCTGCTGTGGCGCACGGCCCAGATGTATCCCAACGAGCCCGCTGCTGGCGCGTGGATGGAACGAGCCCACCAGTATTTCATCAACGGCATCTCCATTCCCGCTGACGCGCAAGACGATTCTCTGCTTGCCGGCAAAGCCGTGCGCGAGCGGCACGTGGGGGCCAACTTTTTTTCCTCCTATGCCCTCGACCATCACGGCTACCTCAACGTCGGCTATATGGTGATCTGTATCAGCAATGCGGCGATGCTACACTTTGACATGAAAAAAGCGAGCTTATCCAGACCGGCCTCGCTGGATCACCACCAGGAGGATCTGTGGCGGGTCGTCAAACAACTGATTTTTGGCGACGGGCGGCTGGCCCGCATCGGCGGCGACAGCCGGGTGCGCTATGCCTACTGCCAGGAATACCTGCTTCCCTCACTGCTGTACGCCGCCGATCGCTGGCGCGATCCACACGCCCTGCATTTGGCCAAACAGCAACTGGCCTTGATCGAAGCCGAACTGCAGGCCAGCGACGATGGCACATTTTACGGAGCGCGGATGGGCCACATGCGCGAGGCCAACCCGCACTATTACACCCGGCTCGAATCGGATCGCGCCTGCGTACTGGCCATGCTGCTCAATTATGCGCCGCTTGTTGACGATTCCGAATCAGTGAACGAGCCAGTCGAGATAGCAATGAGTGTGCGGTTGGATGGCGGTGAAACCCAACCGCGTGCCGCCTGGATCGCCCCCGAGCACGGCGCGGTGATGCATCGCTGTCCAACGCGGCTCGCCTCGTTCTCCTGGCGCGCACACGGCTTGACCCAGGCGATGTGCCAGCCGCCGGACGTTGGCCACCTGGCCGAGTGGTTGCACAACCTGTGCCCGGTCGTCCAGTTCCTGGGCAGCGATCCACAACAGCCGGGGCGCCACCGCCGCCTGCTGCGCCAGCGCGTGGGCGCGTTCGATGGCGGATTTGTGTGTTGCGGATCGGTGATGGAAGGCATCGACGTCAGGATCGACGAAGGCGCACAGTGCACGGACCAGGCCACCACCCACCTCGCCTTCGCTGCCCTGCCCGATGGCCGGACGTGTCTCGGCCTGCAATTTGTGGTCACGGCCCCGGACCGGATCGGCTATACCACCGCCCTCAAAAGCCTGCACCTCAACGTGGCAAACGACCTGTTCAACGGGTTTCGCCGCCGCATCTACACCGCGAACGGAACACTGGATCTTGTATCGCCACCTGAACGAGACGAGATCATCCCGCTGGGCAGTCGCTGGGCTACCGTCGACAACAGGATCGGTCTCGCCGCTCTGTACGGCGGCAACAGCCTGGTCATCAGCCGCTCGCGCGAACGGCGCGGCGGACGTTACCATTCGTTATATGTGGATGAGCTCTGCCTCCAGGCAGAGACAACGCTGGTGCGGCGCGGGCGGGGAGAAGTACTGATTGACATTGGATTCGCCGCGCTCTCGAACGTGAATGCCGAGGAGACGGCAGCGATGCGGGGCGGGCCGCTCAGATTCGACGAGGACGGCGTCCACGACGCGGTGCGCGGCGTCTGGGGTACCGATGCGAACGGAAAACCCTACAGCCTGGTGGCGAATTTTGGACAAGAGATGGTCACCATCCCCTTGTTAGACCGGCGCATCGAGCTTGCTGCCGGCGAGGCGCGGCTTGTCTGTGCCGATGACTTTAAGGGTGACTATCTCTGACAACGCCGCGTTTCAAACAAATGACCTGCTGTGCTTAACGAATATCCGGTTTCGCTGGTTCGATCAATAAACGGTCTTTCTTGCGGACCTCGATGTTGCTCACAGCTCAGATTTTTAGTAGAATAGATACGTGATATAGCAACCCAGCAAACACCAAGTCATCACTGTAGATGAAACACCAAGTCGAGGTCTGGAGGATATTGCCCGAGCAAACAGGAGGTGTTGCGTATGCATGCAATAGACCTGACACAAGCAATCACGTCTGATATGGCCGCTCAACAACTGGCCGGTTCGCCCAGACTGCCTTTCTACGTCCAACAATTTCAATCCCTGCTGCGCGCAGAACGGGACAAGCGCAAACAATTCTACGATCAAATATCGGAACAGCAGAAAGCCGAGTTTATCAATGGTGAGATCGTCGTCCATTCACCGGCCAAACTGCGACACATCATTGCCAGCAAGAACCTGTTCGCCTTGCTGGATAGTTTTGTGCGGCGCAACGACCTTGGCTTTGTCGGCTACGAACAGATGCTGATCACCCTGACTCGCAACGACCATGAACCGGACATCTGCTATTTCACACCGGCTCAAGCCCGGACTTTTGCACTGGACCAAATGCACTTTCCAGCACCAGACCTGGTCGTCGAAGTCCTCTCCACCGAAACAGTCGATCGGGGGATCAAGTTTGAGGATTATGCCGCGCACGGCATCGCCGAATATTGGATCGTCGATCCCGGCCAGTTGTCTGTCGAACAGTACGTCCTGGCCAGTGACCGCTATGAACTGCTATCCAAAGTCAGGATTGGAACCGTTGCCAGTACGGTGGTCAAAGGATTCCAGATCGCTGTAAGCGCCATCTTTGAGGGGTTTCCGGAAGACGAAACGATGGCCCGAAGGGAGTAGGGGTAGCCACCCTCGATCACGCTGTCAAATTTGGGAAAAATGACAAACGGATGCGCCGAGAGAAAATAGATACACAAAGAATGGACTACGGGCGGATATGCATCAAACAAAAACAGGCCTCGCTCTGGAGAGCGAGGCCTGTTGATGTGTAGCGCATGCGGGATTCGAACCCGCGATCTCCACCTTGAGAGGGTGGCATCCTAGGCCGCTAGACGAATGCGCCACGACAGAAATGGATTATACTCAGAACAGAAAAACTGTCAAATCAGCCAACCTTTGATGGCAACACCACCTTAAACACCGTCCCCTGCCCGACCTCGCTCTGTACGATTATGTCTCCACCGTGGGCGCGCACGATCTCGAGGGCGATCGACAGCCCTAATCCAGCCCCGGTCTGGCGCGTCCGCGACTTGTCAACCTGGTAAAAGCGTTCAAAGACGCGCGGCAGTTCATCTTGAGGGATGCCGCGACCGGTATCGCGCACCTCCACACCGACCATCTCAGGCCGCACGTCCGCAAACTGCACCGTCACCTTGCCGCCATCACCGGTATGCTTGATCGCGTTATCGATCAGGTTGGTAAAGACCTGCATCAGGCGATCCCCATCCCCGGTGATCGACGCGGCTGGTGATGTATCAAGAACAAGCGCGACCTTTTTTTTGCGGGCCAGCAAGTCCAGACGTGACACACACCCTTGCAGCAGCGCCACCAGATCCACCTCGTTGCGGGCCATCGGCACGTCGCCGCTTTCGAGCCGTGCCAGATCGAGCAGATTTCGGACCATCCGCGCCAGGCGTTCCGCCTCGTCGACGATCACCCCTGCTGCACGCCGGATCGCCGGTCCATCGTTGGCCGTGCCGTCGAGGATGGCCTGGGCAAAGCCCTGAATCGAGGTCAATGGCGTGCGCAGTTCGTGGGAAACGTTGGCCACAAAATCGCGCTGTGACTGCTGTGAGGCTTGAACAGCGCGGGTCATCGTATTAAAGCTGTCGGCCAGACGGCGCGCCTCGTCGGGAGCGGCAATGTCGAGCGACACCGTATAGTCACCGGTTGCCACGCGTTCGGCGGCAATCGCCGCGCGCTGCAGGGGGCGGGCCAGCGACTGCGAAAGCCAAAAGGCCAGCAGAATCGAGAGGGCAAAGGCCACGAGACCGGCCAACAATACGCTGATCAGCAAAGAACCGATAAATGGCCGTGCCGCTTCGCGCGCGGTCATGGTCAGGGCCAGGTAAAGAAGGCGCGGCGCGTCTCCTTGCGTCAAAGACACCGGCACGGCAACGTAATACAACAGCCGTCCGTCCGGAGCACGCAAACGCCCCCGCAGTTGTGGGGAGCGTTGAGCGCGAATCTCTTCTCTTTGCTTCGCAGAGAGCACAAGGCCGATCCGCTCGCCGGCCCACTCTCCCTCCGAATCGGCCACGATCCGCCCACCGGATACGGTCACCGTCACCGCCAGCATACGCATGCCGCGCTCGCGGGTCAACGTCTGGACGGACTCGATGCTTTCCGGCAACCGTTGTCCCTGCTGCACCAGGCTGCGCACGTGCGTGACCATCGACCCCGAGGCATCGAGCAAACGCGCGGAGGCCAGCTCGGGCAGGCTCACCCACACGAAAAAGAGCAGGACAAAGGTCGTCGTCAGGATGCCCAGGCAGACCAGCAGCAGCAGAGAAAACGAGAGCATGAGGCGAGCACGCAGCCCGGTAAACATTCACCGATCCTCAATCTGCGGCAAGGATTCGGGCCCAATCCTGTTCATCCTGTCGAGTTACTCTGCTTCGAGGGAACGCTTGAAATAAGCCACGTGCTGCCCATCGGCATTAGCAACGACAGAGACCAGTTCCCAGCCCTCTTTTTCCAACAGATCCCAGGCCCGAAATTCGTTCCAGGGTTTGTCGCGCTTGTTCTCAAACACCTTGTCGCGGCCCAGATAGGTGATCTCGGCCCCGATCAAGCGGCAGTGTTCAACGTGTTGTGGCATGTCTTCCTCCTGGACATCGTTTATGGATACACTTGTTTGAACGCCGACTCTTGGACCTGGAAAATGTAGACCGTCGCATCGCGCACATCGCCGTTCGATTCGAAGGCGAGCTGTCCCATCGGCGTATCCACGCTCAGACTCCGGATCGCGTTGCTGACTGACGCCGCGTCAAGCGAATTGGCCTTTTTCACGCCTTCGGCCAGGACCTCCAAGGCACTGTAGCCGTTGATCGAATAGGTATCGGGATTGCGATATTCGACCTCCTGGTATCCTTTGATCCACGCCGCATCGACCGCCGT
>JAFGJF010000311.1 GCA_016929205.1 Anaerolineae bacterium | reverse complement strand
GGCAAGGAAATCTGGAAATCGACCCAGGAGCATCCTCTACTCGGCATCTATAAATACCCTGCCATTGCCTCAACACCTCTTGTTCTCGATGACCGAATCGTTCTAAGAGAGGTCAACAGCCACGGCGGAAACGAAGGACAAGCCAAAAACCTCGTCTACCTCGACAAAGCGACCGGCAAAATGCTAGATCGGAAATATGCTGGGCACGTAGACTATCGGACTCAGTATGCGTCTGTCGCGACGAACGGCAACTATATGTTGTATCCGTTCGGAGTACACGACATCTATGGTTCTCCGGCGATCTGCCAGAATTTCAACCGCCTCATCTGCGCAGATCTTGACAACAATGCCTGGCTCTGGGATTTCAACGTCGGAGACATCGATGCTCTGGCTGAGCCGGTTGGTACACAGGATATGGCGATCGTCGGCACGATGGAAGGGTACCTATATGCTCTAAAGCTCGACAGCGCTGACTCTTGCGACCGCATTGCGTGGGCCTTCAAGGCGTCGGGCGCCGTGAACACACAGGTAGCGCTGGAGAATGGGCGGGTCTTTTTCGGTTGCAACGGCGGCTCGGTCTACTGCCTGGACGAGAAGGCCGGCACACTCCTTTGGGAGAGGCGTGTTGATCCGGTAGAGCACCGCGCCCGCAAGCACTTTTCCACGCCACTCGTCCACGGCCATAAAGTCTATATCGGTGCTGCCAACTGCCGCGTCTACGCGCTGGATGCTGAAACAGGCGCCGTCGTTTGGGAGACGGAGACCTCTGACTGGGTCCGGGCAAGACCCGCCGCGTCCGGTGAAAGTATTCTCGTCGCGACGGTGGACGGAAAGCTCCATTGTGTCGACTCGGCCGGCAGGCTCTCCTGGTCGAAAGCGATCAGCACCCACCCGATCTACGCAGACATCGTGCGCGATGACGACATCGCGCGCGCTAAAGACCACCTGCTGATCAGCGATAGCAACCTTATGCTTTACTGCCTGTCGGCTGATGGGCAGATCCTATGGGAGAAAAGCACGCTCAACGCATTCGTCGACAGCACCGGTCAACGCATCTTTACGGACGAGCTGTCTGGTGGCACCTACTACCAATCGAAACCCACAGCCTATCGCGGAAAGATCTTTTTCGGCGCCCCGTCTGGATTTCTTTGTGCTGCGAATGCCGAAACGGGCGAGGAGGTCTGGAAATTTGAAATGGGAGCCGCCATCTCCGTGGGGCCTGCTTGTGCCGATGGGAGAGTCTTTGCCGGCCAACAAGGCGGTGAACGATTCTTTTACTGCATCGATACGGAGAACGGGTCACTGATTTGGAAACAAACTCTTCCAGGCGGTTGGGTGTGGGGATCGGCAACGGTACATGAGGGTCTGGTCTATGTGCCCACCGTGAGCGGTTACGCCGTCTGTCTTGACGCGAAAACAGGCCACATCGTGTGGATGTTCCCAACTGCGAAATCGATCCCGGCAGAACCTGCAATCGACGGTGACCTCGTTTACTTTGGCTCCTGGAGCGGCTCCATCTATGCGTTTCACAAAAAGACAGGTGAGGTCGTGTGGAAGGCCAACGGCACTCGGCTCGACTCAGGTACGCTCATCGCATTCGACGGTAAAGTCTATCTCCCCCACCACAACAACATCTTGAAATCGCTGGATGGAAAGACCGGCGACATTCTCAACGAAGGAAACACCAACGACGAGGAGAAAGGCGCGTTCTCTGATTTCAATGCCACGCCTGCCTTCCACGGCGGTCGCGCATTCTTTTCGGCACGCGGCGGAATCGGGCTGCACGGCGTCCCCTTGTTCTCCACAGTCTATTGCGTCGATCCCGAGACCAGTAAGATCTACTGGACCTATCCAGACGGCGGAGGCCTATCGGCGCCAGCCGTTGCGAGTGGTCGCGTCTATATTGGGTCAGGGAACTCACCATTCTTCTACTGTCTCGACAAAGAGACCGGCAAGCCACTATGGATCTACAAGCTCGGCCACCGCGTCGAGGAATCGACGCTTTGCATCTACCGCGACAAGGTCTTTGTGCTTGCGGCTGACGGTTACGTCCATGCGATCGAGTAGCTACGAAACCAAACGAGAATATATATGAAAGCAATTGTAATTTTATTCGACACTTTGTGCAGACGTTTCTTGAGTCCCTATGGTTCCGCAAAGATCACGACCCCTAACATGGTCAGGCTCGCAGAGAAATCAGTGGTTTTTGACAATCACTGGATCGGGTCCGCGCCGTGTATGCCTGCCCGACGGGAACTGCTGACAGGCAGGTATAATTTCCTGGAACGGGGATGGGGCGGAATGGAACCCTTTGATATCTGTCTGCCACATGTGCTTGCCCATGCCGGTATTCATAGTCATATAGAAACGGATCACTATCACTATTTCCAGGGGGGAGGTGAATTTTACGCCACCTCCTTTAGTACCTGGCAGTCATACCGCGGACAGGAATTTGACCCCATGCCTTCCAGGATCCGTGCTAAAGACAACCTCGATCCAACCCTGGTGTGGAACACAGATGCCATGAAGCGCAATCGACCGCGTTTCAAAACTGATCTTGATTTTCCATCCCCCCAGACGCTCAAGGGAGCTACTGACTGGCTCAAAATGAATCAAGATTCAGACAATTATCTGCTGTGGGTTGAAGCCTTTGATCCCCATACTCCCATGGATTATCCGGATGAATATGACAGTATCTATTCTGAGGAACTGAAAGATGATTTTCCAATACCTGCTCTACCAGAAGGTCTTGCTCAGGAAAAGATAGATTTGTTTTATGAAGACAGGAGAAAATACGCAAATCTGCTGCAGATGACGGACAAGTGGCTGGGTGAACTGCTTGATGAAATAGACCGACAGAACGGCTGGGCTGACACACTCATCGTTTTTACTACTGACCACGGTCTTATGTTTGGCGACCACGGGCATTTGGGCAAGAATGCCTGTCATGCCTGGAATGAGATTGCTCACATTCCCATGTTTGTACATCTGCCTGGTAGTAAGAATGCCGGAGAACGGCGCAGCCAACTAACCCAGAGTATTGACATGTTTCCAACATTAACCGAATTTTTCAAGGTAAAGACTGAGCATGCAATTCATGGCAGATCATTTCTAGATATCGCTGAGCACAATGCTCCGCAGCAACATGATGCTGTGCTTTTCGGCTGGTACGGCAAGACAGTGAATGTGACTGACGGTGAGTACGTGTATTTCCGGGGTCCGGCATCCCGAGACAACAGTCCATTGTATCAGTACTTTTTGATGCCCACTGACTACCATCACCGCATGAAAGCTGACAGAATGAATGACGCGGAATTAGGCCACTTTCTGTCGTATATCGATATTCCCGTTTTACGGGTGCCCGGTATTCCCGAATTTGGGATTCATGACGAGATTTTTGAAAACAAGTGCTTTAATATTGCCGACGATACCCATCAATTGCATGACCTTTGCGGCACTGCTGCAGAGAAACGCATGCAGGACATGCTGGTAGAGGCCATGAAGAATGCTGACTGCCCTGAAGAGCAGTTTGAGCGTTTGGGGTTAAAATAGCAGTTGTCACCGTTTCCTCAATCGCTTGAGGAGTGCTCAATCCGCGTGGTTGTGGCTTCCTACACCACGCTGTTTTCTTCTCCCCAAGTGTCTGCTTGTACCTGATGCCCGATGGGAGCACAATTCGGGCGGTGAGGACAAACGGTTTGTAGCGCCTGCGTACGTGGATTGCAAAACCTGTTGATGGATTATTACCTGGAGCCGGACAACATCCATCGCCTGCACGAGGCGCTGTGTGATCTGTACTGCGGCTACATCGAACGCTCGGTCCGTTGATAAGGTTGCGCCCGGACGGGTTCTGGACCAGCGACGACCTGGGGTACCAGACGCAGCTTTTTGTGCGGCCCGAGCTCTTCGCCAGTTCATGAAACCCTGTTGAAAAAGTACGACCATTTATTGTCTACCTGATGGCGGTTTGCGCAAATTGCAGACCGCCTAATTTTTTTAATCTGAACTGTAAAAAAATCAAGTTTCATATTGACAAAATTAATTACATGTGATATTATATTCTGGAACCCAAGTCACAGGAACCTATAGGGTGCGGCGGCGGTGCCTGCCGCCGGGAGTGTGCGATGGACGATATGATGATCGAGATCTGCAACCTGCGCAAGCAGTTTCTCAAGCGAAAGGTCGGCAACGGCGGGTCCGTTTGGTCGCGGCTCAAGCCGCGCGGGCGCCAGACCAAAGAGTGGATCGTCGCCGTGGATGGGATCAGCCTGGACATCCGACGGGGCGAGATCTTTGGCCTGCTCGGGCCGAACGGCGCGGGCAAGACCACCACGATCAAGATGTTATGTACCCTGCTTGAGCCGACCGGCGGCACGGCGTGTGTGAACGGCTACGATGTGGTCAAGCAGGCGGGCCGGGTTCGCCAGAACCTGGGGGCTGTGCTCACCGGCGAGCGCAGCATCTACTGGAAGTTGACGGGCCGCGAGAACCTGCGCTACTTTGCTGCGTTGTACCACATTCCGCCCACTGCAGCCAGGCAGCGCGTGGACGAGCTGCTGAAGCGCTTCAACCTCCAGGACCGCGCCGACGAGTGCGTGGAAAAGTACTCGTCCGGCATGAAGCAGCGCGTGGCGATCGCGCGCTCGCTGCTCGCCAACCCGCCCGTGCTGCTGCTCGATGAGCCCACGGTGGGGCTGGACCCGCAGGCCGCGCGCAACCTGCGCGAGCTGATCCTCGAGATCCGCGAGGAGGGCTGCACGGTGCTGCTGACCACGCACTATATGGAAGAAGCAGACCAGCTCTGCGACCGGGTGGGGATCATCGACCAGGGCAACGTGATCGCGCTCGACGCGCCCGGCGCGCTCAAGACGTCGATCAACCAGCTCGACGTCATGCAGGTCGAGGTGGAAAACTATGACCCGGCCCTGACCGAGTCGCTCAAGACGCTGCCCACGGTGGAGAACGTGCTGGTGCATCACCTGGGCACGGACAGCGTGTGGTCGCTGAGCCTGCACGCCGAGGACAGCCGGGTCGTGCTGCCCCAGTTGATCGAGCTGGTGGGCAGCCGCGCGGGGCGGATCCGCAACCTGGAGATCGCGCAGCCCTCGCTGGAGGATGTGTTCATCTCGCTCACCGGCAAGCAGCTCAGGGACTGAGGAGGTCGATATGTCACTCGTTCAAAAGTCGTTCTTTTCCGACGTGCGCGCCCTGCTGGCGGCGGCGCGCAAAGAGTGGATCATTTTCCGGCGTTATCCGAGCTGGGTCGTGGCGTTCGTCATCTGGCCCCTGCTCGGCCCGCTGGTGTTCATCTTTGCCGCCAAGGCGATGAGCGGGCCGGACGGGGCGGGCCTGGCAGCCTTTGGCGCGCTGTCCGGGACCACGGATTACGTCAGTTACGTCATCCTGGGCACCGCAATCTGGATGTGGCTCAACTTTACGCTGTGGGATGTCGGCTTTTCCCTGCGCAACGAGCAGATGCGCGGCACGCTCGAGTCGAATTGGCTGTGCCCGGTGTGGCGGCTGTCGTTGATGCTGGGCGCGAGCCTGACCAAACTGCTTACGTCGATGTTTTTCCTGGCGGTTACCGTGATCGAAACCTGGCTGGCGTTCGGCATCTGGCTGCTGCAGGGCAACGTGGTGCTGATCCTGCTCTTTCTCGTCCTGGTCATGCCCTCGATCTATGGGATCGGCCTGGCCTTTGCCAGCCTCGTGATCCGCTTTCGCGAGGCCAACACGATGGTCTTTTTTGTGCGCGGCATTTTTATGATCTTTTGTGGCATGACTTACCCGCTGGAGGTCATGCCGGGCTGGATGCAAAAGGCCGCTGCGTGGCTGCCACTGACGTACGCCGTGCGCGGGATCCGCAGCGTGGCCCTGGCGGGCGCGACGTGGTCCGACGTAGCCCCCGACCTGCTCCGCCTGGCGGCCTTTGCGATAGTCCTGCCCCTGATCGGTTATGCGGCGTTTCACTTTGTCGAGCGACGCTCGCGGCAGACCGGCGTGCTGGGGCAGTACTAGACACATCTCTACGACCGTCCCGAAGTCCCGAGCTTTCGGCAAGACAGAGATACGGGAAGAGATATGAAGGAGTGTACCGTGAACGAATCGAGCCTTTCGTCCGTGAGCTGGGCCTCACACCTGCGGGCGCTGTGTGCGATCGTAGTCAAGGATTGGCTGCATTTCATCCGCTATCCGCTGAACGCCCTGTTTGGCGTGCTGCAGCCGATCACCTGGCTGCTCCCGGTCTACTTTATGGGCAAGAGCTTTGCCACCCCCGAGGGCAACGTGGGCTTTGCCGCCTACACCGGCACGGTGGACTATATGTCGTTCATCCTGTTAGGGTCGGTACTCAGCGAGTACCTGAGCGCGGTGCTGTGGGG
>JAFGJF010000310.1 GCA_016929205.1 Anaerolineae bacterium | reverse complement strand
GTGGTGCAGACAGAAGAGCAGATCCTGTGTGACAGCGAAAGGTTGGTCGATACGTACCACGATCCGGCGCGCTATTCCATGTGCCGGATCTCGATTGCCCCATGCTCGCCCTTTTCGGTGACGCCGGAAGAAATGCGCCAGGCTGCCGTCTGGGCGCGGGAGCGTGGGTTGACCTTGCACACCCATGTCGCCGAGACGCTGGATGAAGAGCGTTTCTGTCTGCAGAAATTTGGCAAACGTCCGGTCGCCCTGATGGAGGCTTTGGGTTGGCTCGGGCCGGACGTGTGGTTTGCACATTGCGTGCACCTGAACGAGAGCGAGATCGCACTGATGGCAGAAACGGGAACCGGTGTAGCGCATTGCCCATCGTCGAATATGCGCCTGGGCTCGGGGATCGCACCGATCCGCGAGATGCGCGATGCCGGGGTGCGGGTCGGTTTGGCTGTAGATGGCAGCGCCAGCAACGACGCATCGCATATGTTGGCCGAAGCAAGACAGGCGATGCTGCTGCAGCGTGTCACCAAAGGGGCAACGGCCATGGGAGCCGTCGAGGCACTCGAAATCGCAACCAGAGGCGGGGCAGAGACGCTGTGCCGGGATGACATCGGCGTGTTGTCGCCGGGGATGGCGGCTGATTTTGTCGGCTGGAGGCTGGATGCGCTGGACTATGCCGGGGCGCAACATGCACCACTGGCGGCATTGCTGTTTTGCACCCCGCGCGTGGTGGATCTATCCGTGATCAATGGGCAGGTTGTTGTCCGGAGCGGTCAGATGATGGATACCGACGTGCCGCGCCTGGTAGCGCGGCACAACGAGATCAGTCGTAACATGATCGAACAGGCTTGAGTCATCCGGCCTGTTCACAGCTCAATTATTGCGGGCGTGGACGCCAAAGCAATTGTTCGCGGACGATCAGGTCGGTGCCCCGGATCTTGAAGGCCATTTCCGCGGCAATGTTGCGCATGATTAAATAGCCGAGTTTATAATCCTCTTCACATAAAAAGATCAAGTCATCGCGCTTGATCACAAGAAGCTGGGTTATGTTTGTGGCAACGCGTGCAGATGCGGAGCGCAATCCTTGATCGACGAGCACCAATTCGCCAAAGACCTGTCCCTGGCGTAATGTGGCAATGGTCGTTGGCCCGGTGTCGGTATCCAGCCCCAATGTCTTGGGATCGACCTGAACGTCAATTGCACCACGAATGACGATATACATCTCATCGCCAGGGCTGTTTTCTTCAAAGATAACGGTGCCTTGTTCCATTGTCACCTGGGTGCAAATGGCTTCAAGCTTGGCCAGCTGGTCTGGATCGAGGCCGTAAAAAACGTCGGCTTCTTGGAGTTGGCGGAACATAGGACCTCCTTATGCTGTCAACTGAAAGGTGCGTTGTGTATGGTTGGCCCAAACGCGACGATTTGAGTTCTGGCGAAAGGGACGCTTGCACATCTGGCGTTATTCTTGGCGTTCAAGACACATTCGTCGCACCAAGTCGAGTGCGTACGAAGCGAGACCACGCTGTGCGTGGCTGTCGTATCCTCTGAAGCGCAGCGAGCGTTCGCGGCGCTGATCTCCGGCAAGCGCCAGTATATGGGCTTGCTCCGGTTCGCGATTGATTACGACCAGGCCCAGATCAGCGCCCAAGGCAGAGCAGATCTTTTCGGCAAGAAGGGCCGCTTCTTGTTCGATACTTTCTTGTGCGGCCATCTGTTTATGGCTAGCCGGCAGGACCCATCCGCCACGAAAGACGCGGCCCTGTGGATCGATACGATTCAATTGGCTGGCAATCAGGCCGCTGGTATTAATTTCGGCCACTGCAATGGTGAGGCCGCGCTGCTTCAAGATGCTGACGATCGACGATTCCAGGGTGTTTTCGTCTGTGCCAAAGATGTATTCACCAATACGCTCTCGTACCTGTGATTCCGTCGCATCCAGCAGTTCATTTGCCTCGGCGTCATTTGCTGCTTTGGCAGTGATGCGCACGTCGACCTGTCCGGGGTGGGCGGCCAGACCGATAGTGGGATTTGACGATTCTTCCAGATCGGCGATCTTGAAATCAAGTGAGCTTTCTCCAATGCCGGCTGTTTTCAAGGTGCGCGTTTTGATGATCTGGTTGAGGTTGAGCGTCTTGCGCAGATAAGGGAGAACCTCGTTCTGCATCATGTATTTCATCTCACTAGGTACGCCGGGCAGGCTGATCACGATGCCGCGCGGGTCCTGAACGATGAAACAGGGAGCCGTTCCCACCGGGTTTTCCAGCGGGATTGCGCCTTCTGGGATCTGGGCTTGACGCTCGTTGTTGGCGGTCATCGTGTAGCCGCGTTTGGCGAAAAAGGCTTTGATGTAGGACAACAGGTCCGGGTCGAGCACGAGCCTGCGGTTTGTGGCCTGGGCGACAGCTTCGCGAGTGATGTCGCCCACGGTCGGTCCAAGCCCGCCGGTGGTGATGATGACGTCGGAGCGATCGAGTGCCGTGTCGATGACCTGGGCCACGCGTTCTTGATTATCGCCAGCCGAGGTGATAAAATACAAGTCCAGCCCGATATCGCGAAACTGGCGAGCAATATACGTCGAGTTGGTGTCGCTGATGACGCCAAGAAGCAGTTCTGTGCCGGTGGTGATGATCTCTGCGTTCATAAAGCCTCCAGGGTATGGACAGTCACGATGGTATTCTATCACAGGGCTGGCCTTTGTGCAACAAATGTCGTTTTCCAAAAAAGTGAGGGCGGGCGTGAGCAAGAGACGGAACGAACTTGGTCAATGGGGCGAGCGACTGGCTGCACAGCATTTGCAGGAGTGCGGGTGCGTGTGTGTGGCGTCAAATTGGCGGTGCTCGGCCGGCGAAGTGGATCTGATCGTCCGTGACGGGGACTGTCTGGTTTTTGTCGAGGTGCGCACGCGGCGCGGGCAAACGTATGGGACGCCAGAAGAGTCGATCACCCCGCGCAAACTGGCGCACATGATCGCAGCGGCCGAAACGTACGTCTATGAACAGGATTGGAAAGGGAATTGGCGGCTGGATGTGGTGGCGATTCGGACACGCTATGGAACAAAAGAGCCCTCGATCGAGTGGTATCAGAATGTGTCTCTCTAGATCGAAAAACCTGACAAATCTCTGGATTTGTCAGGTCCACGTGGTGCCCCCAGCGGAAATCGAATCCGCGTCGCCGCCTTGAAAGGGCGGTGTCCTAGGCCGCTAGACGATGGGGGCAAAACAGGATTATTATATCGAAAAGCAGAAAAATGTCAAATTGCATTGTTAGCGACCGCCTTTTTGGCGATCAGCTCACGGTTGGCAGGCCTGCAATGACAAACTGTCTACGGCCATAATTGCGGCTGCATGATCCCACCCACCGTCGTTGCGCATTCCCAGGCGCAGAGTAAACGATTGACCGGCGTAATGACTGACATCTATTTCGATCGGCGTCCAATCCACGGTTGTCTCGCGTACGATACGGATGATGCGCCACGAACCGCCGTCCGGGCGAAGCAAAAAGTAACCGTAATCGCCATCGCCGCCGCCGTTTGGCACGTGATACCACCAGGTCAGTTTGGCCTTGCGTCCTGACGGAATGCTAAGCCGTTGTTCAGCCGACGTGTAACTGAAGCGGTTTTCGGCCATATCGCTGATGCCCAACTGCAGCGAACGCAGACCGGTGCGGGCCACGATGTCACTGTAGCGTGCCCGAACAGGTGTATTGGCAATCGTCCATCCTTCTGTGGTCTCAAAGTCACCATTAACGGCGACCTCGATACATGGAGGACTCGTCGGCGTGGGAGGAATGGGCGTCGTTGTGGCAGCCGTCGTAGCCGTGGGTGTCGGCGTTGCGGTCAAGGTTGGTGTTGCGATCGACGTGGGCGACGGGGTCGGTGTCAGGGACGCAGTCGCTGTAGCCGCTGCAGCCGTCGTAGCCGTGGCAGCCGTCGTAGCCGTGGGGGTCGGCGTCGGCGCCGATGTCGCAGTTGACGTTGGGGAAATGGGCGTCGATGTCGCGGTCGGCACATGCGTCGCAGTCGGTTCTGTTCCTTCGCGACATATTTCGATCGATACGTCGTCGGCAAACATCAACGATACACCATCCAGTCCATTGTTGTAGGCGCCGATTCGCAGGGTGATCGTTTGACCGGCATAGGCGCTCAAGTCGTGGGTCACTTTTGACCACTCGGTGACATCCTGGCGAATGATGTCCAGCAAGATCCAACCGGCGCCCTCGGGCCGCATCAAGATGTAGGTGTAATCGCCGCCAGACTGTCCTTCCGGATCATTGATATCCACCTTGTACCAATAACCAAGCGTCACCTGGCTTGCATCTGCCGGCAGTGACAGCGTCTGTTCGACGGACGAGTAGGTATAGTGGTTGGCTCCCGGATTGTCGATCCCGGTCAGCAGCGCGCGTTGCCCATTGTGCACGACGGTGTCAACGAACCGCGCCGGGTACGACGTGTCAAAGATCGTCCATTCGCCGTCTTGCTCAAAGCCGCCGTTCCTGAGTATTTCACTACAAGTCAAGTTTGGCTGGGGCGGTGTTGCCGTTGCCGTTGGGGGCACAGGCTGTGGTGTAGATGT
>JAFGJF010000309.1 GCA_016929205.1 Anaerolineae bacterium | reverse complement strand
GGCGTGCCAATGACGACGGCGTCGATGTCGGATTTGGCCAGCATGTGTGCATAGTCGGTGTACGTTTCCGTCGCACCCAGCTTTTCCGCCGCTTGGGCCAGCGCATCCTGGCGCAGGTCGCACACGGCGTGGATGCGCGCCACCGGATGGGCATCGAACGGAGCGCGAAAGCTGGCGCCACGCCCGGCCGCACCGACGATGCCGACATTGAGTTTTTCGAGAACGGTCATTTGCGCCTCCGTTGAGGCAACCACAAGGGTTTGCCCCTACGCGTTGAGAAAGGTCTTTTGTACGATATTGTGCAAGGAGTTGAGTATGATTATACGAGCAAGCGAGATCGAGATGGTCAACGGTCGCCGTCCTTATGACCTGGGCGGGCGGCAAATCGTGACCAAACATTTTGTGACCCGCTTAACCGGGCCCGATAACCCGTTCAAGCCGCACCAACATGCCCAACCCGAACTGTGGTTTCTGATCGACGGCGTGGCAACCGTATCGCTTGACGGCATCGAGCACACGGTCGGGGCCGGCGATTTGATCGTGATCGATCCACAGGTGGCGCACGGCCTGCGCAGCGAGAGCCAGGTGACCTGGATCTGCCTGGGCTAGCGTGTGCCGCCGGTTGGTTGGTTGGTTTCCGCTCGGTACGCATCCAACATACGATCCATCACCCAACTTGTGCGCGCCGCGCTGACGCCGGTGCTTGGACACGTGCCGGTGCCGTTCAGTTCGTCGACGATGGTCTGGATCAAAGGCTGTTGGATGTGTTTTGGCGTGTGAAGCGGGAATTCGGTTTGTGATCCATCTCCAGCGATCATGATCACGGGCTCGGTGCCAAAGGTCGAAAAGGAGAGCGTGGCTTTGCTGCCAACGATGACGTTCATGTCTTGCCGGGCGCTGGCGGTAAAACACCACATCCCCATGCCGTGTATCCCCGACCGGTGGGTCCACGTGCCACTGACAATGTCTTCGGCGGCGTACAGCCCCCCCTGGTTGGAGGCTATACCCTGCACCCGGTCGATTGGCCCCAGGATATCATCCAGGATGTCCAGGGTGTGCGAGGCCAGATCGAGGAACTGGCCCGCGCCGGCGATCTCGGGGATGACGCGCCAGGGCAGGTTGTGCCGGTCATAGCCGCCTGCGGGTGGGTTCTGGTAGAGGGTGACGCTGACGAAGCGTGGCTCGCCGATTGCGCCCGAGACGATCAGTTCCTTGATCTTGAGAAAACGGGGCAACCGGCGCCGGTAGTAGGCGACAAAGAGCGGCACACCGGCATCCTCGCAGGCAGCGATCATAGACTGGCATTCTTTGTAGGTGCGGGCCATCGGCTTTTCCACGTAAACCGGCTTGCCTGCCCGGGCGGTGCGGATCGTATAGTCCATGTGAAAGGCGGGCGGCGTGGCCACGTACACGGCATCGACCTGTGGATCGTCGATGATCGACTGGGCGTCGTCGGTCCAGCGGGGTACGTTGTGCCGCCGTGCATAATCCTCGGCCAAAGCTCCGTTGCGGCGCATCACGGCGACCAGCGCCGAGTGGTCCGCTTTTTGAAATCCCGGCCCGCTTTTCACTTCGGTGACGTTGCCACAGCCAATGATGCCCCAGCGTATTGTTTTCATATGATTCCTTCGTACTAGATCAAACTGCGCAGATAGGCGATCGCTGCCGGCGACACGGCTTCATAGTCGTGCCGGTACAGGTCGAGGGCCAGTGCGCCGGCAAAGCCTACGTCCGCGAGGGCGCGCAGGTACGCGCCAAGGTCCATGTCGCCCTCGTGGGGCAGTACGTGGTCGTGCACGCCGGCCCGCATGTTTTCGACGTGACCGTGTACGATCTTGTTGCCAAGCTGCCGGATCGCAGCTATGGGATCGGGATCGCACAGAAAGACGTGTCCCAGGTCGAGGTTGGCAGCCAGGTTGGGTGAGGGGATGGCCTCAAACAGGCGCAGCAGGTCCGCAGTCGAGCCGACGATGAAATTTGGTTCGAATTCCTGGGCCAGGATCACGCCAACCTTTTCGGCCAGGGCAACCAGCTCGCGGGTGCGGTCGAGCATACGCGGCCACGCCGAAGTGTCGCCCTCGCGCATCCGGGTGCCGGAAAAGATCAGGATATCGGTGCCAAACTCGGGGGTCAGGCGGATGGCAGTCTTGGTCTGTTCGAACATGTCGTCGTCATAGATGTAGTCGCGGTGATAGCCGACCGTGTGTGGGGCCAGCCCCAAATCTTGGACCATGGCCCGGATCGAGGCGATCCGTTCGCTCGTCAGCACCTTGGGGGCCATCTCGTCGATTTCGAGGCAGATTTCGACGCCGTCAAAGCCAAGGCGTTTGATTGTTTCCAACGCGTCGAGAATGGTGTATCTGGGGTGGAGCGGCTGCGTCCGGCCCGATAGTTTGATCATCTGCTATGTTCCTGATTGGCGCGTTCGAGCAGCGCTTTCATATAACCGATGCTGTACGCCGAGCCGACGCGGTGATCATCGTCCATCATGGGGATGTGATCGGGGATCATGACCCCGTCAAAATCAACGTCACGCAGGGTCTTGACAACCTGGTAGAGGTCCATGTAGCCGCTGTCGAGGAACGTTTCCACAAAATGGGGCAGCGGCTGATCGACGTTGCGCAAGTGCACTTTGAACAGCTTGCCCAGGCCGCCAAAATAGTGGATCGTCTCCAGCACGTTCTTGCCCATCCCGTCGCCGCCTTCCAGCCAACAGCCTACGCACAGGCACATACCCACGTTGGGGCTGTCGGCGATCTCGAGGGCGCGCTTGTAGCCGTCAAAGCTGCTGAATATGCAGCGCGGGATGCCACCCAGTTCGGGCACCGGTGGGTCATCGGGGTGGATGCCGATGCGCACGCCGGCTTGTTCGGCCACGGGCACGACCTGCTTGATAAAGTATTCGTAATTGGCCCAGATCTCGTCTTCGCTGTAGGTGCGGTCATGGGTCAAGGGCATTTCGTATCGCCGTCCTGCCCAGTGCCCGGCCTGGGCTCGGTCGAGGTCAAAGCCACGAGCCATCGCGCCACCGCGCGTTGGTTCACGATCGGTGCTCCAGATGCCGTTAGCCATGTGGGCATAGGTGGTGTAGGGGATGCCGGCCTGGCCCAGGTTTCGGATGTGCTGCTTGTATTCCTCAATTTTGGCGTCGCGGCCGGGCAATCCGAGGACGATGGCGTCCTGGTTGTGCACGTCGGTGTTGCCAAAACCATAAACTTGAATCCCGTTTTCCGCGTACAAGGCTTTCCTGCTGGCGTAATAGGCAGCGCTGACCTTGTCGGCGCGCGCCCACAATACCACGTATTCGATGCCCATACGGCGGATGAAATCGATCTCATCTTGGGTTGGTTCGGGCGGAGCCTGGAAGGCAATTTTGATGCCGGGTTCGATTGGAATCATCCTAGAACCCCCACTCGCGCATTTTTTGCACGTACTGTGCAAACGCAACTTCCGGTTCGGCCAGGGTGGGGATCCAGCGTTTTTCCCACTCCAGGATGGCGTAGCCGTTGTACCCACCTTCCACGAGCAGGTCGAGCATGGTCTTGAGCGGCACGTCGCCCTCGCCGAGCAGCACGTAGGTGTGGCCGCTCCGCCCACTGGGGACGGATACCGAGTCTTTGACGTGGATGCTGACCGTGTAGGGGGCCAGGTTGCTGTAGGTGAGCTCGCCCGCTTCGCCGGTAGTGCGGTAGGGGTGGTGCAGGTCCCACAACACGCGCACACGCGGATGGTCGACCTCGCGCATCAGGCGCGCAAAAACGTTCGAATCGGTCCAGTCGTCGTGCGTTTCCAGGGCCAGGGTGACGTCAAACTGCTCCGCTTCGTCGCCAGCCTTGCGCAAATTTTCGACCACGATCGGCATGATCGAATCGACGGTATAACCCTCAGGGACACGCCCGGCGTAGACGCGCACGATGTGGGTGTCCAGCCTGGCGGCCAGCTCCATATTGCGGCGCAGCTCGTCCATCTGCTTTTGCAGTTCGTCTTTTTCGGGCACGGCAAAACGAGATGACAGGGCCAGGCCCGAGATGGTGAGGTCATTGTCGGCGAAGAGCTGCCTGGTCTCGGCGATGCCGGTGGTGAATTCAGGGCGCTGCGTGACGTCGATCTGGTCGAGCAGGCCACGAAAATCGACGGCGTCGTAGCCCATCTTGACCGCGTTGTCGACGATCTGGTGCAGGGTCCAGCCGGGGCAGCCTAAGGTGGTGAAAGATAATTTCATTTGTTCTGTTCCTTTCTGGAGCGATATGGGTTTCTTGTCGTGTTTGGGCGGTAAAGATCGTATTGCATATTGCGTACTGGATACTGCGTATTGCGTTGATCCGTGTGCGTAGCTTGTGTTCATCCGTGGGCCTTCGTGGTTTGATCATTTGGCGATTTTAGTGATGCTTGCACGAACCGCAGGCGTGCGTGCCACAACTGGCACACCCACCGCTGCCGGACACGGCCTGGCTTTCGCCGTTGCTGCCCCGGCTAAAGGCGGCAAAAAGCGACAGGCTTCGGCTGGCGCGCATATCGCCACACGCGGGGCAAGTGATGGCCTCGTCGGCCTGGCTCATCGAACGCCGTTTCTCAAATTTGGTTTCACAGCCTGCACAGTGATATTCGTATATCGGCACTTGATTCTCCTCAGACGGACTTGGTTTATTCATCAACGATCGATCTGGACCTATTTTACTACCCTTGGCTTATCCAGTCAAAAAGTCCAGGATAGCCTGGCTGAAATACCAGCCAGGTATCGCAAAACCTGCTGAAAGCAGGTTGGTTGATGATGTAGATAGTGCGTTTAGAACGCACTTGTCGATCAGCCTATGGTTTCAACCACAGGCTGGCATTGGAACCCCCTTTCGTTTGATGCTAACCTGACTGCTCAATTTGATTGAGCAAAGTGGCGCGCACGGAAACACGCGCACCTAGACGTTGAGACCCAGTCGCTCGAATTGCTCGGGCGGGGCGTCGTTTTCGGCCATGAGCTTGACCAGCAGGGCGATCATATGCCGCTCGATCTCGGGATCGTCGATCGGATGTTCTTGAGCCGGATCGGTTTTCAGGTCAAAGAGCAGCGTGCCAAAACGGTGGACATCGCGCCAGCCATCACGCCCGGCGGCGATTTTCATCGTCCGGCAGCCCTTGGTAAAGGAAAAGGGCTCGGCAAGCTGGATGTCCTGCAGCTCGTCGACGCCAAAGGTGTGGCGCATGTGGGTGGGCATGAGCGTATAGTCGTAGAGCGGCTGATTTTCCGGCCGGGCCGGGGCGCGCATGTAGGTGTAGCGCCCGTCGGTGACGTTGACGTGCCCGCCGTGCAGGCCGTAGAGC
>JAFGJF010000036.1 GCA_016929205.1 Anaerolineae bacterium | reverse complement strand
GGTTGTCGGCGTCGGGAAGCAGGTTGCCGAGAACGACGCCCAACATCAACCACTCTCGATCCGGTGTCCATTTACGCACCGCCAAACCCACTAGACCGTGAATGCCTGCCTGGGCCATTAGAAATCTCCCTTCTTCCGGTGCGCTTGTCGAGCACACCAATATGCCTTGTTTTTATATCGTCAGAAGACCAACCCGGCTTCTCTGGTATGTCTCCATCCCTCTTGAGCGCCGGGAACCGACATGTCCGGCACGAAACCAAAGCGCAGATACATCGTGATCGCCGGCAGCCGCCGCGTCTGGGTATCGAGGTAGCAGCGGTCGTGCCACCGCGCCAATTGGTTCAAAGCAAAGGACAGCGCCGCTTTGCCCAGCCCCTTGCCCTGGTAGGCCGGGCGGATCGCGACCCAGTGGATGCGGCCATACTCCTGGTTTTTGAAATGACGGTCGTACCAGGCGCTGATCGTACCCACACCCGCCCCCTTGGGGTTGGTAACGATGAAACAGCGCCATTGAATGGCCTGCAAGTCGGCGCCAAAGACGTGATAAAAGGTATCATCCCCGATCGTGTAATAGTTTTCTGCATCGCGTTCGATATCCGTCCACAATCCGACGTCGTCCAGGCGCATCGGGCGGATGCCAAATCCTTCGGGAAAAGGCACCTGCGGAATGTCGGACATGTCCGGCCGGATCATCCACACACCATATCCCGCTACACCCTCTTGTGGTGAAGCAACGGGAGAGGGCTCGATGGTGCGAGAGGGCTCGGTGGTACGAGAGAGCTCGATGGTGGTCTGTTTTTCCTGGAAGAGCTTTTTTACGGCCCAATACGCTTCCAGTTTGCGCCGTTCCCGGGTCACGACGCCGTAAGGACTGGTTCCCAGGTAATAGCAATACCCAAAGGTCGCCGGCGGCCAGGCATGGTCGGCCCAGCACCAGATCGTCGCTCCGCAGACGTACGGCGCGTCCATGCTGGCAAATTCGTGGGCAATGGCCTGTGCCTGGACGTCTTGACCGAACGCGCCGCCTGAAACGCCTTCGAAAGAGGCATAGCCGAATTCGGTCACCAGGATCGGTTTGCGCGGGTATTGTTCGTGGAGCGTTTGCAGGCCTTCGCGCCAAATGCGTGTCGACTCGCTCCAGTCATACGTGATATCACCCTTAAAGCCGCGCCGGTCCAGGCTGGGATAACTGTTGACGCAAATGACGTCGTCCTGGTCAAAGTGGGGATGCTGCTGCCAGCGATCGCTGACGTGTACGGCCAGGCGTGTGGGGTCGCGCTCCCGGGCAAAACGGACGAGCCGGCGGTTGCCCTCGGCAACCTCGGGCTGCTCTTCGCGGGTCTCGTTGCTCACCGACCAAAAGATGAGGGCGGGATGGTTGATATCGCGCCGGATCAGGTTATCGAGCTGCCGTCTGGCCGCGGCGAGTTTTGCCTCGCACTTTTCCTGGCCTTCCTGATTGCCGTCCCACCAATAGAGCGGGATCTCGTCCATGGCCAGCAGGCCCAACTCGTCGCACAGATCGAGTTCGCGAGGATGGTGGGGATAGTGGCACAAGCGGACAAAATTCGCCCCCGCCGCTTTCATCTCGACCAGATCTTGCCGCACCGTTTCCAGGTCGGTGGCCATATTAGTATGGGGTGAATCCTCGTGCCGGTTAAAACCGGTCAAATAGATCGGTTCACCGTTGAGCAGCAGTGTGTCGTCGCAAACCCGGATCGTGCGAAAGCCAAAGCGGATCGTCTGCCGGTCAACGACCGTGCCATCCAGGCGCAACACGACCTCGGCCCAGTACAGATTGGGTGCAGCAGGCGACCAGGGCTGGGCACCTGGAATGTGGTTTTCAAGTGCAATCGTCGTGCTTGTATCTGGTTCCAGCACAACTGTCTCCGACTTGAGTTGGGCGACCGTTTCGCCGGCGCTGTTGGACATCTCGATGTCCAAATCAGCCTCGACCTGGCTGCGGCGTTCGTTTTTGAGGTCTGCCCGGATGACGCAGGAGCCGCCCCCTTGCTGCGGCTCGGCAGCGATGACGACCTGATCGAGGTACAGGAAATCGGTCGCAACCAGATCGACCTCGCGCAAGATGCCGCCAAAGGTGCGCCAGCCCCGCTGCAGACCCGGTACCTCTCCCCGGCGGCGTACGTTGTCGACGCGCACGGCGATGTGGTTCATTTCACCCCAGCGGACAATATCCTGGACGGCAAAAGCGAACGGCAGAAATCCATCCAGGTGTTCACCCACCGCTTGGCCGTTGATCCACACCTTGGCGTGGTCATTGACGCCTTGAAAGCGCAGCAGCACACGCTGTCCTCGCCAACCAGAGGGGACGATCAAGGATCGCCGAAACCATCCCGTGCCTTCGTAATGCTCCAGGCCGGGGCCACAGGCTTCAAAGCCATTGGGCAAGCGCACCTCGCGCCAATCGAGGTCGTCGTAGTCCGGCAGTGCATAAGCAGCGCGTTCGCCTTCGTTTGACGGATCGGGCTGGAAACGCCACAAGCCACACAGATCGATGCATGGTTCCGACATTGGGTCTCTCCATTCTACTTGTTGGCCGCATTTACAGGCGCGCAAGCGCCTCGTCCATTTTGTCAATCAGAAACGCGACCATCTTGGGAGTGGCGATCAACGGGATCTTGGTCAGGGCCGCGGGCGGGCACTCGGCTTTGTAAGTGTGGGCGCTGATGTCGATCCCGGCGTCGACAAGGTAGGCGATGAATTGAACGGTCTTGTCTACCGAGTGAAAAAAGATAGACGATAGATGCCGATGGCCCTCGATGCAGTCGATCAAGGTTGGATACTTTTGGGCCAACGATTGCAGCGCAGCGTGATAATCGTCGCCGATCGTGCTAATATACTCCTTGTTCGCTTCGACAAAGGCCATCGTGACCAGGTAAGCAAGCGCCGCAAGCTCTTCCTGCCCGTTTGTCACCAAAGCGCCAAACAGGTTGAGGTTATCCATTGCCGCCGTGGTCAAGATCCTGGATGCCGGATACTGTCCGCCGGGAAACCCCTTGCCTATGGAGACAAAATCGGGCTGCAGGCCGTATTCACGGAACAAAAAGAACTCGGGTGACCAGATACAGGATTGGATCTCGTCCACCATCGTCGGCACGTCGTGCTCGTCGCAGAGTGCGTATGCGCGGCGCAAGAACGTTTCGTCCAGCTTGATCCCGCCATAGTTCATCAGCACGATTTCGTGAAAAAAGCCGGCGACTTTGTACGGTTCGGTCTCGTATTCGGCCAGCGCGTTTTCAAAATCGGTGCCGTCGTTGATCCTGACCGGTCTGACGACAAACTGGCCGTTCTTTTCCAGCGCCGCGCCCAGTTCCGGCCACATGCCGCGCATGATCTGAGTCAAGATGGTGGTGCCGTGATAGTTGGCCTTTTTGCCACCGGCGTGGTCGGCCATAACCAAAACGACCGGGATGCGGCCCGCGTATTTAGGTTCGTCGCACATCTCGTCAAGGCGATAAAAGCGGGCGAGCATCATCTTGAGCGCTGCTTCGACGGCCAGGCTGCCCGTTTCCAGGTTGATCACCCGGTTGAGCAGATGGGGCCGCGACTCATCCATGACCTGATCAAGATGTTCGTCGTCGCCCTTGGCGATCCCGTTCGCCACACGAACGAGTTCCTGCTCTAACATGCGCGTTATGTGCCCACGCGTGTTGTTGTGTGTGGCGTTGGGAATACCAAGCCGCTGCGCGTGCTCGATCAATTTGTAGCCGGGAAAACTGTGTCCCAGGGAAGCATGATAGTGCTCGCTTTTGGAGCACAGGTATACGCGGCCATCTTCGCCGATACGAATAAACCCAAACCCGGTCAACGGTGCCGCCTCAGCCCTGATCGCCTGGCGAAAGGCATCTGTGCCTGCGCCCAAGGCAAAAGTGGGCAGGCCATCGCAGATCTGCTGGCCGATGTAGTTGACCAGACCGTCCATCAGCCACAGATACTGTGCCGGGACCAGATCGACCTTGGCTTCGGCGATCTTGAGCAACGCTCGTTTGTCGCTGTTTTCGACAAATGCCCTGGCTGCACAAACGGCATCGATGTAAGCCTTACCGACGAGGTCACTGAGCGATATCTGAACGTTGTTCATCACCGTCTCCATATTTGTATCCATGTTCGTTCCAAGTTCACGGTAGGGGCGATGCATTCCCCGGATTTGCCTGCAAGAATGCCATATTGCATCGTTTTACATGATTCATCGACGAATTCGATTTCTTGGAATGCACCGCTCCTACAAAACTACCAAAATGAGTGATGACGATTGACAGACCTGGCCCACAGCCAGGATCCTTGAAGCCGGGTCGTCCGGCTATTCTGACCTGGCGCAGTAACCATCGTCCGCTTTGATCTGGCGTGGTTGGCTGGTCAGGGCTAGAACGTACAGATGCCCGGCACACGTTCAAGCGCCGGGCATCCTCTTTTATGGCCTCGGATAACGGCGATGGCACGCTTCCAGCACCTCAACCTGCCGGCGCACGCTTTCCGGGGTGATGAACAGCGGCTTGCCATTGCGAATCGTCTCGTATAGGTCCAGGTAGAACCCGGTGTGCCCCGGACCCGTATACTCGGACCGATCCCAACTCTCTTCCACCCAGTCGATCTGTTCACGGTTATAGCTGCGATCGGGCGTCGGCCGTTCATCCACCTGCCTTGGTGCCAGCTTGGTTGGATCCATATATTTCCAGTGAAACGATCGGCGCGTGCCAGCCAACGTACCCTGGGTGCCCATTACCAGCCAGGTGTCTTGTGGATAGGCACACGCACTGGTGATCTCGATGTCCAACAGCGGCGCGTTCGGACCCTGCAAAATGATCTTGACGTGGTCCTCGGCGTCGCCCAGAGTCAATGTGCGCTCAAGGTGGCAAAATACCTCTGGTTTGCCGGGGCCAAAGAGCTGCAGTGCCCAGTCGATTGGATGCGGGCCAGTGTTGTTCATACTGCCGCCGTCGTACTTTTGCAGCGTCTGCCAATCCCACCGGCGGCCAAATCCCTGCCAGGCCAGGCGGATCTGCACGATCCGTCCCAGCTTGCCCGAGGCGATCACCTCTCGCACTTGTTGATAGTCGGGGTCATAGCGGTAGTTCTGAAAAATGGCCAGCACGCGATCGGCCTGCCGCGCGGCAGCAATCATCTCATCCGCATCCGCTACCCGCGCAGCCATTGGCTTTTCGCACACCACGTGTTTGCCGGCCTGCAAAGCCTCGATGCTGCCGCTGGGGTGGAGATAGCTGGGTAGTGAATTGACCACCAATTCGATTTCGTCATCCTGCAACATGGACGTCAGATCGCCGTAAGTGCGGCAGTTAAAGCGTTCCGCCGCTTCCTCCTGGCGAGCGGTCAGCCTGTCTGCAACAGCTACGACCTTGAACAGTTCATCCAGCGGTTCGATCAAGCGAGCATGAATGCCCCACCCACTACGACCTTGTCCTGCAATACCGACCTTGATGGGTTGTGCCATTGTTTTCTCCTTTTTTTTAGCGTACGAATCATATCATATCTGCTCAACACTCTGTAATAATCTGCTCTCATCTTTTTTGCTTAACTCATTGCGCGGTCCCCGGCATAGAGCTATGGTTACAATATCACGCCCACTCGCGGTAAACGCTGCCCTACCGTCCACGAGCGGCAGCTCGACCAGCGGCCGTTCCAGGGCGTCGCAGCGTTCGGCGCGGACAAACCGATCCGGCAGCCTGACCGTCCCTTCGGCCGGGCGGTCCAGCACATTCCAAAAACGCAGGATCAGGCGTTGTTTGTCTTCCGCCACCTTGAAAGCAGTCACCGGTCCCCCGGCAAAGGCCACATCCAACGCCGCCAGATCAGCAGGCGATGGTACTGCCCCCGGCACGATCAGATAGGGCGGCAGGCCAAAACGCTGAGCCTCGCGGATCGGCCACACAGGATCGTCGTTTCGATCCGCCAAAACCAGACGGTAGCGAAACTGCCAGCGGCGCTGCCCGCCCTGCCCGAACTGCCAATCATTGCGGGTCAGGTTCATCATCGGCATCGACACAATCGCCGCTGTTGCCGCTTCTGCCTGGACGCCAGTCATCTGCACCACGCCTGCACCGAACTGCACCAGGAGGGCGTCGGGCACCAACAAGAGCGCGCTCGCACCCCGGCCATGCGCGGCGGCAAAACTTTGTGCGGCAAACAGGGCTGGGT
>JAFGJF010000308.1 GCA_016929205.1 Anaerolineae bacterium | reverse complement strand
TTGGCGATCGACTGCGGGCTGTGATCGGGGATCGGATCGTACCGGTGTCCCAGGTTGCGCACCAGGCGGCGCAGTGCGCGCGCGTCGGCGTCCAACTCGACGAACAACCGCAAATCCAACCGATCGCGGATGTCGGAGATGTGCAGCACCATCAATCCCTCGATCAGCAGCACGTCGGGCGCACCCGGCGATTGAATTTGTTTCTCCAGATCGGCCAGGAAACGCGGCAGGTCAAGCGCGTCGGGGTGATTGAAATCGGGCAGGGGCGAGCCCACCGATGGCGACATGATCGTCGGCATCTCGGGCGTACCGAACCGAAAATAGCGATCGGTGCCCAGCATCTCGACCGACATGGACGGTTGGGCCTCTTGCAGCGCGGAGGCGAGCGCCCTGGTGAACGTGCTTTTGCCCGAAGCCGTGCCCCCGGCAATGCCGACGATGGTGATTGGTCTGGGAGACGCTTCGATCATTGGCTATCCTCGATATCGAGCGCCTCGATCTGAGCCAACGCCTGTTCGTACACCTCATAGTGCTCACCCTCGACCTCGTCCGGATCGACATATTTGAGCCACATCGCGCTGTCGGGCCGCCCTCCCGATAAATCCCGCCGGCTGCCGCGAAACTCGCTGCTCGTATCGTGCCAGTGCACCTCACCATCCTGGAGCAAGATGTATTCGCCGGCATAGTGGTCGATAAACTGCTGGCGATGGTCGCGGTAATAGAGCGCTTGCTCGGCGGTGGTACGCCGCCAATTGATCACCCGCGACCGTTCATCGGTGTGGACGTTGTAAAACTCGGACAGCGGCGCCTGCAGCTCTGACTGCAAGTCGATCTCGTCCAGGTTGACCGTGCCAAAGCCGCCCAATGCGGCGACCAGCAGCGCGTTGCGGTCACGATGGAACGGCGGTGTCAACCAGTCGGACAGGGGATCGTGCCCCATCAAGTGCGTGCCCACGGCGTCGGTGGCGATGACCTGGTCGCCGGCGATCAGCGCATCGCCAATCCTCGGCTCGCCGCCCCACTCGCGCCCCGCCTGGCAAGTCAGAGCATCGATGATGTTCAGTGCCGGGTCAAATATCCGCCCGATATCGGCCAGCATATAGGGCATGCGCACCAGGTGGTGGAAATAGCGCCGCGACCGGCCATGCGGCTCCTGGGGCAGCAGGCCAAACAGATTCTTGAGACACAAGGTGACGCCCATAAAGGCGTGGTTTTTCATCTTTTGCACCGAGACAAAGGCATCGGCCTCGACGATGTCCTGCGGCACGGTGTATTGGTCAAACATCTGCCCGCCGCCCGGCACACGGACGGTGGCCTGCGGCGGCAGGTTGCCGTCGACAAACGGCACATCAAACTCGCGCAACAGATCCAAAAAAGGGATCGTCGGTCCCGGCTCGGGATCACGATCGTGCTTGAACACGCTGATCTCGATGCAGAACAGATCGGCGTCCGTCTCTTCGCGCAGCAGGCGCAGCGTCGCCCGCGCCACCTGTTCGCTGGCCAATTCCTGGAAATGTCCTTTGAAAATGGGCCGCCTGTCCGGCGGGTAAGCCTGGTTAAATTTGATTCCGATCCGGTTTGCTTTTCTGAGCCTGTCCCACGCTCGATCGAGCGGCAGCGTCACCCGCCTGAGGGCGGCATAGATCTCCTCATCCGTTGCCTGGTGATCGCAGTGGACGGCACAAACGGTTGGTTGATTCGTCTTCATGTGTTGACTATGTTCTCCTGATCTCGGTAGAAACCAGGTTTTCGTCAAAAACCCGGTTTCTCAAAAATATCCAAATTCCATTCATCGATCCATTTGAGCACGATCCGGCCGCTCTCAAAATGGACCGGCAGCCACACATAGCGCCCATCGATGGCATTTTCAGGCATCCAGCGATCGGCCATAAAAATGAACGCACCTGGCTTGCCTGCCACCGGCAGCACATAGGTGCTCTGGGAGTGAAAGGTCAGTTCGGCGTCTGGTCCGACGCACGGATTGCCCAGTTCCTGCCACGGCCCCCAGATCGACTCGGCAACCGCCGAACGAGCCGCATTGGGCGCCCAACCGGTGCAGCCGGAGCCAATGAAATAGATCCGCCCCCGGTGCCTGAACAGCGCCGGGGCTTCCATATAGCGCCCCACGAAAATGCGCTCGAAGCGGCCGCTGGGACGCAGGTAATCGTCGCTGAGCAGCGAGACGTGCATCGTCCGGTTGTCTTCAGAGGCGTAGACGTGATAAGCCGGCGGAACACCCAACGATCCGTCGTCGTCGACAAAGAGGGTCATATCGCGCGCCATCTGGCCGTCGGGGCGAAAGCTCTCCAGGTACCTGTACGGCCCGGTCACCGTGTCACTGACCGCCACACCGCTGCGCGCTGCGGTGTAGCCCTGCCCCTTGAGTTCGAGGTGAAACCACATCACATATTGGCCCGTCTGCGGGTTGTGGATCACCTTGGGGCGTTCGATAACGCTGCCCACGGCGATCTCGTGATCGGGGTCGTCGTGCACGACGGACAGGGCCACACCTTCGTTCTTCCAATTGGCCAGATCGCGCGACGAGTAACAACGCACGCCAACCATGGCCACGTTCCCGGCCCGGCCTTTGATCTTGTGCTCGCCGAACCAGTAATAGGTGCCATCCTGGTAAAACATCCCACCGCCGTGGGCGTTGATGTGCAGACCATCGGTATCGGGCCACAGGTCGCCCGGTCTGAAATACGCCATGCGTCTTTCCCCCCTATTCAGCCGGCTGCACGATCACTTGCCCGGTCGCCGTGCGCCCTTGATCGCAGATCAAGGCCACGGCGCCGCCGGTAAGCGGCCGATCTCGATCCTGCACGTCAAAGGCCAGCTTGCCATCGACCCACGCTCGCAGCCGCGTATCCTTGACCTCCAGGCTGAGGTCGTGCGTTTCGCCAAACTGCCAATCAAAGCCGGCTTCTCCAAGCACCCTCTCACCATCCAGTGCCTTGATCAAGCGCAGTTTGTGGTCGCGGCACAGCAGCAGCGCATAGTAGCGCTTCATGCCTTGCACGCGCGCCCCGATCCCGGCCCGTTCGACCATATGCGGCCGCACGTCGGCGCTGACCCGGTAATTGCGCCACTCGCGGGTACCCTGGATCATCAAGCCCACGCCCTCGTCGTGCACCAGGCGGTACGGCTCGCTGTGCCCCATAAAGTGATCCACGCCGTCGATCCAGGCGCGCTGCCACATCTTGGCGGCATAAGGCGGGCGGGTCAGGCGCAGCGAAGGCTCGCCGCTCCAGCCGAGGGCATCGAGATAGACCGTACCGTCGGCGCGCCTGTCGCTGCTCAGTTCCACGCCAATCTCGGCGATGGGGGCGCCATTCGTATCCGCCAGGGTCCACTCAAAAACGTGCGCCTGCCCCGGAGCCAGGCATTCCATCGGCCCGGAGATCCGGAACAGGGCATCGTCCTCACCATAGGCACGAAAGTAAAGCGCGCAGGTGATCGGCATTTCGTTGCCCTCGTCGGCGGCGAGACGGGCGCGCACCGTCTGTCCCGAATACAGCGTCGGCGACGCCATCAGTCCGTAGCCGGGCATACGAGCCGCCTCATGGGGAATAAAGGTCGCCGCGCTCACACGCGCCGGCCGCTTCAAGGCCACGTGGTGGTAGCGCAGGGCCAGGCTGCGACGACCCAGTTCGCTATGACCGGCGACATTTTCTACAACCACCGTCCCACTGGACTCGGTGCTATTTTCAGGCATCCAACCCTGCACCGCGCCGGGCAGGCTGAAATGAAAGCGCGCGCCGTCCTTGGGGGCCAATGGCGCCTCTCCGGCCAGGGCCCGCCCCGCGTTGGCAATGTGATACGCCTCGGTCAAGGCATCGCTGATCGCCCGCCCACCGTCAGCGGTCGGCAAATAGATCCGGTCGGCGACGGGGCCGCGATAGTCCGGCCCGGCCTCAATGCCGGCCAGGCCGTTCTTGATCCCCATGATGCACCCCACGTTGCCCGAGTTACAGTCGGTATCCCAGCCGCAGGTATTGACGATCATTAACGTCTTTTGGAAATCGTCATCGCCGTAGAGCAAGCTGAGCACAATCAGCCCGTGGTTGGGCACCATGTGGCAGTTGCCGCCGTACTTGTCGTAGCCATAGTTGGCGGACAGCAGGGCAAACGCCTTGCGCCAATCCGGCTCTGCCTTGTGCCAGCGGCGAATGTCGGCAATCATGGTATAAATCACCGAATTCTGGGGAATAAACGACACCGCCGTATCGAGCAGCACGTCCAGGTCGGACTCGACAAAGGCCATGGCCTCGATCGCGGCGATCACCTGGGCGCCATAGATCGCCTCACCGTCGTGCGACACGCTGGCGGCGCGGCGCGCCAGGTCGGCAGCCAAGGCAGGGTTGCCGGGCGCGACCAGGGCCCAGCTGTCGATGAAAATCTGGGCGCCGATCTGTTCGGCCACGACCTTGCCGTTCATCTCGATCGAGCCGCTGCGCGGCGCCGGAATCCCGTTTTTAAGCCGCAGGTAGGCCGTATGCTCGGTCGAGTTTCCCAATCCACCCCACCACAGGATCGTGCGCCGGTCGATCAGATAGTTGAGCCACGTCTGGCCGATCTGCTCCGGAGTCAGGTCAAGCGCGTTGTCGTAATCGGGCAAGGCCCGGACAAAGGTAAAGGTGCCGGTAATGTCATCATCGGTGACGATCAGCGGCAGACCGCGCTTTTCGTGGACGTAATAGTTGATCTCGCCCAGTTCGGACAGAATGCGATCCATCGACCAGCCCTCAAAGGGGCGGCCCAGGTACACGCCAATGATCTTGCCCAACACCCCGGCATAGACGCGTTCGACATAGTCTTGAGGAAGGTTCACAAGATGCTCCTTTTATTCAGCATGGCACACTTGAACTCTGCATAACTCGCAAACACACGTATCCTCTAGCATATCACATGATAGCCACGTAAGCAAATTGTCGAGAAAGGTTGGATGTGTTCCCATTACCGGTAATTGTTTTTTTGCGTTTTTTTATTTTTCTCTGCTTGCGGCGGTCTCTGCAGAGGTGAGGGGAACAGCGGCGTTGGAACGCGGTTTCTATATCCTATTGTACAACGAGTGGCATTGTTACGTCAAGGTCAAGTCGCAAAAGCCCTGGCCAAATACGCGGCAGGGATGACGCTAATGGTCGCGACACGCATCAGCCAGCAAACGCGATCGTGCCAAAACAACGCGGCAGATGAAAGTTGAGTTCGTCGACCGGCGACCAGGCGGCCCAGTGGGGATGCGAGTTATCCTCGGCGCATTTGTAAAAATTGGCGCGCCACACCTGTCCAGGCAAAGCGCTCAACGGCCCAACATATTCGTTCAGAATGGAAAAAGGGATAAAAAAGACCAGCATCCATCCCACCGGTTCGGCGATTTCCGGGTCGACCACCTGCGGCAGCGAACAAGTGACCTGCACCTGCTCGCCGGCTTGATCGGGCAACCGAACGGCCTCGGCCAGCGCGCCCCCCTCTCCTCGCGCCGGATCGGTGACGTACGAACAAAGCAGCGACCCGCCGCAGTTGAATTCAAAGTTGAAATACCCTCGATCGGGTTTGGGCTGTACGAAAAACTCGACGCAGCTATCGCGGTAGACCGCAGCCTGGTAGCCGACGTGCGTGCAGCGCACGTAGCGGTCCTCGACTTTGAACATACCATAGATGCCGTGCGCATCGTACAGCAGCCTGGCCTGCGTGCGAGGGCGAGCATCGCTGCTTTCAGGCCGAAATTGGGATACATTAAGCGTTTCTGCCTGCGCCCACGCCGGCCCACCCCAATCGCTGGCCCGAGCGCCAGCCATATCTGGTTGGATCCGCGCCTGGTGGATGGTATAGCTTGGCAGGGTGTTCATCGAGTCACTCCTTGTTGGGATTTAGACATTTGAGAAACCAGGTTTTGGACGAAAAACCTGGTTTCGAGGGACTAGCTCAGGGCCTCGTCTGTCTCGACATACGCCCACAGGGCCACCAACAGTGGATCGGCCGAGGCATCGCAAAAGCCGAGGTGCAGGCGGCGGCGCCACCCTTCGGCATACTTGAATCGGCCCGACATCTGACCCACCTCATGGCACAGATCCTGCATCACGTTGAGATAGGCATCCATCCCCTGCGTTTGGTCCAACCAGGTCTTCTGGCTGTGATGACAGGCCAACATGGCCCGCTTTTCTTCGATCACACTCGTCACGTCGATAAATATCTCGGGCCGCACCAGACGCCGCAGCGGGTCGCGGTTGCCGTGCGGCTGGGCGTGATAGACCGTCACCGCCTTGTCAACCGGTGCGCGCGGCGGATCGGTTGGAAAATTGGGCATGCCTCGGCAAAACGCCGCCGTCACCGCCAGCCGGGCCGTATTTTGATGGTCTTCCATGTACCCGACCGGCGAATGGGTCAGCAGAATGTCCGGGGCCACGTCGCGCATTACCGCCGCCACGCGGGCCAGCAGCGCCGGCTCGTAGAAAATGGCGATATCGTCGACCAGGCTGTCGTGGTGGATGGCCCCGATCAAAGCCGCTGCCGCGCGCGATTCGGCGCGGCGGATGTCGACAATCTCTTCGACTGTGTGATGCGCCGTGCCACAGCTCCCGTTGGCCACGGTCATGGTGTGGATCTCATACCCGGCGTGCTGCAGCAGGATCAACGTCCCGGCCATCAGGAATTCAATGTCGTCCGGGTGCGCGGCCACGGCAAAAGCGCGTTTACTCACTTGACCCTCCCTGTTAGGTGCATCTCGGCCTCACAGTTCCCAATGCCGCGCTGGATTCCCGCCTCCGCGGGAATGACAAGGCATATTCTGCCGGCGCGGGAATGACAATGTCAGTGCATCTCGGTCCCACAGCTCCCAATGCCGCGCTGGATTCCCGCCTCCGCGGGAATGACAAGGCATATTCTGCCGGCGCGGGAATGACAATATCAGTGCATCTCGGCCTCACAGCTCCCAATGCCGCCGCGGTAAAAGTTAAACTGGACGTTGGGGTGATCGGCGAGCAGCGACATGGGCACCGAGCTGTCCGGGATCTGTTTGGCGATCATGAGCGTCGTCAGGCGCATGCCAAAGGGATTGTCGTGGGTACCGGCCTGCCAGATCGACACCTTGTCCGCCTGCCACGTCTCGACCGGGCCGACGGTCAGCGCCCGATCGGGCACGTTCTGCACCACCCCGCCTCCCGACGTGCGCGCGTTCTGGATCAGGGTGATCGGGTGCAAATCGACGATCCGCGTCGCCAGCTGGCGATACACGTTTGGCGGCGGAGGGGCGTCCCGGTATTCGCCCTCACGCCGGGGTGGATCGTTAAAGGCCCAGTGCTTGACCTCACCCTGCCCGCCCTGCATAACCAGGCAGCGTGCCTGCTGCCAACTGGCCCGATATGCGCTCAGGTCGGCCTTGGGAAAGTGCAGATTTTCCTCCGGCATGCGCAGCTCGGGGCGAATGCGATCGAAACACAACTCGCGGTCCGCTTTCTCAAAGCTCAGGGGATGCGCCGCCGGCACCGCAACCGGCCGTCCCGTCTGCGGGTCATCGATCACCCACTCGTCCATGGCCCAAAAATGGGCATGGCGCAGATCCAGTTCCAATTCGTTGACCAGCCGGGCCACGAGTGGAAGCTGCTCGGTGGGGCCGATCGGGCCGCACACGCCAACCGGATCGCCCTCGGTCGCCTGCCGCCAGGCGGTGACGTATTCCAACGCCTCGGCCAGGTAAAAATCCTCCAAGGTGTCGTAAAAGCGGACCGCAAACCCAGGCCGCGACAGTCCCAACAGATCCTCGGCCGCCAGCCGCGCCGCATCGTCCAGAATCTCTCGCTCCAGGGTGGTATAATCCCACCAGGCCGGAGCCACTTTGCTACAAGGTCTCACGTTTGCCTCCCATCAAAAAGTCGGTGGTCTCCCTCCACAGTGTTGATATGGCATGTCGCGTTCTTTTTGCCAGAGGACACCGAGAGCACCGAGAGGAATGCACAATCTTTTATGATCTCGGCGTTCTCTGTGGCAAAGAATGTCATCAACACCCAAAAGGGAGACTATCAAAAAGTCAAGAACTGCGTATTATGTACTGCGTATTGCGTACTGTGTCGCTGTTCAGGAAGGAGTGGAGAGTACGCAGTACACCCTTCTCTACATCCTCTCTCGATCTATTTCCTTTCGCGCGATCTCGACCGCCTGACGCGCGTTATCGAGATTGCCATGCACGGTGTAGACGTCGCGCACGATAAACTCAACAAACACGCCGCGCGTCGCCTCCAGCGTCTCGCGGATATGCGCCGCCCAGGCTTCCCGGTCCAGCCGCTCGTCCACGCTGAGGAAATTGGGATCCGGCTTGCGCGAAAAGACGATCTGTGAGCCGCGCAGTGTCTCGCCCATAAAGCGCTGGTCGCACCATCGCGAGATCGACACCTTTTTCAGG
>JAFGJF010000307.1 GCA_016929205.1 Anaerolineae bacterium | reverse complement strand
TTTTTGGTACCCTGGGTCAATGGGGGGCGGTACGACTTTATGAGACTTTGTTAATGTGCAACCGGTATGACTTTACGAGATTCAACACCATAGGAGACACAATGAAAGTCAAACTGGGCACGATCCCATTGATCTATCCCATTCCCATTGCCCTGGCTGGGGCGCAGGTGAATGGCCGGCCGAATTACGCCACCATCGGCGACTGCGGAGTGATGGGCATCAACCCGCCGTTGGTCTACATTTCGCTGCACGAAACCCATCACACCACCAAAGGCGTGATCGAACGCCAGGCGTTTAGCATCAACTTGCCATCGACGGATATGCTGGCTGTGGCCGATTACTGTGGGATTGTATCTGGGCAAGACGTGGACAAGTCGGCGCTGTTTGAGTCATTTTACGGTGATCTCGGTACTGTGCCTATGATCGAAGCCTGTCCCGTGAACCTGGAATGCGAGGTTGTGCACGAGTTCCAGATCGAACACCGCCACGTTTTCGTTGGCAAGGTTGTCCAAGCGCACATCGATGAGGCATTTGTCGTTGAGCCGGAGGGACATAAACGCGTTGCCGATATGACCAGGCTGGATCCGATCATCTATGGACTGGATAATCGGTATTACCGGATTGGCGAACAGATCGGCGTTGGGTATCGGGAGGGCAAGGCGCTGCAGAAGGGTAAAGCTGGCTAAATGGTACAATTTGTTATGCCGCGGCAGTGGGGCTCTCCGGCCGGCGGCCAGTTGCTTTGCATATAGGGGATAGGTAATAGGAGATCAATTTTGACAAAAGAACGACGTGTGGGACAAGGATGGCGTCTGCGCCGGGTGTCGAGACGCGAGATGATCAAGCTGGTCGCAGGGGGGATATTGGCCGGGTGCAACCCTGTCCGGCAGGCAGTGGTGAACGAGTCTGCTCAAGAATTGGCCCAGGCACCAACGGCTGTGCCTACGCTTACTGCAACATCAGTGCAAACGGAAACGCCAACACGTGCGCCTACGGCTACTGTCTCAGTTACGCCAACGGCCACGGCGACGGCCATCGCGACGGCGGCTGAGGCGGATACGCCGTCGCCTGCTGTTGTTCCCACGGCGACGGTTATGCCAACTGCTACCGCTGCGGCGACAGCGACGTCGACCCAGATGCCGACCACTACCGCCGTATCGGCGGCAACGAAAGCGCCAGGTGCAGGTGCCAGCAAGGTCGCCGTCACCCGGCACGGTGGCGCCTGGGCCGAACACGTTTTAGTCCCGAATGTGCTCGAGCAAATGATCGACGCAGCGGTGATGGCACTGACCGGGTATGCAGATGCTGCTGCAGCCTGGGCGTCCTTGTTTGCGCCGCACGAACGAATCGCGATCAAGGTCAATACGATTATGGCCACGGCGGAGACGAGCGTACCGCTGGTGATGGCCGTGGCCGAGCGGCTGCAAGCGGTGGGGATCCCTGCCGGACAAATCGTCATTTTCGATCGGAGTACCAACGAACTGAACTATGCGGGCTATCCCGTCAACCAGGACGGTCCTGGCGTGTGCTGCTATGGCACGGATGGCAATTACGCCTCAGGGTGGAGCATTTCGGGCGTTGATATCAAGCTCAGCAACATCTTGCTCGACTGCGACGCCTTGATCAATATGCCTGTCCTCAAGCAGCACGGGTATACGGGCATATCGATGGCATTAAAAAATCATTACGGCACGTTTGACAAGCCGGCACGGTTCCACGCCGGCATAGATAGTGCAATGCCCGAATTGAACGCCTTGCCGCCAATCCAGGAACGCACGCGGCTGATCGTCGGCGATATGCTCAAGATCATGCTGGGCGACGGTTGGACACGCAGGGTATTGGGCGACGCGATCGTGATGAGTTCCGATCCTGTGGCGCTCGATGCCGTTAGCCTGATCGAGTTTGCAAAGGTGATCGAGACGGATGGCAAAAATTCAGCGTCGGCCGTCAAACGGGCGAGCAGTTGGCTGGCCAATGCTGCCGATCTGGGACTGGGCGTCGGGGACATGGATCGGATTGATCTGTCCGAGATTGACCTGGGATAGGAAAAGAGAGACCAAGGATGGATAAGGCCTTTCATCGCATCGTCGTAGGCAACGGCAGCATACCACTGGACGTGCTGGAGCGAATGGTGCAGGACTATGTCGAGGCCTAGAGGTTTTAGCTGTTTGCTTGGGGCAAACTTGAGGGAATATCAATATCGTAGTAGAATGGCACCGGGAGGAGAAACATGACAATAGAACACTTTGGCGAAACCGAAAACGTGGCGATCACGGTGCTGGTGGACAATCGCGCCGACCTGATGACCCGATCTACCGATACGGTCAAACGCACCGATGAGCCGCTGCTGGCCGAACATGGTTTTTCGGCCCTGATCGACCTCCAGGATGCAGGGATCAAGATCTTGTGGGATGCCGGTATCACGCGGATTGCGCTGCTCGAGAATATGCGCCGGATGGAGATCGATCCCAAGACGATTGACAAGATGGCCTTGAGCCACGGCCACCATGACCACACGGCCGCGCTGACCGACATGCTCAAGGCGATGGAACTGCTGCCCGAGCTGCGCAAATGGCCGGCAGACGCCTCTCCCGACGAGATGCGAATCTATGCGCAAGGTCGTCGCGTACCGGTCATCGCCCATCCGGCCGCTTTTCAAGAGCTCTGGTCGCGTGCCAGGGACGGTTCCTGGTATGGGCCCAATCTGTCTACTAGGCGCGCCGAGTGGGAAGCGGCTGGAGCAGACGTCGTTCTGAGCGAAGGACCTTATCAACTGGGGCCGGGATGCTGGACCACAGGCAGCGTGCCGCGCTCGAGTTTTGAGAAGTCGGGTATCCCGTCATCCTTGTTTTACCGGGATGGCGATCGGTTCGCCCGCCACCAGATCGAGGACGACCAGGCGATCGTCATCCGGGTCAAGGACAAGGGACTGGTTATCCTGTCCGGCTGTGCCCACTCGGGCATTATCAATACCGTCAACTATGCGCGGGAAATCAGCGGCGTGGACAAGGTGTGGGCGGTGCTGGGTGGGTTCCACTTGGGACGCTCGACGGATGAGGAGATCCAGCGCACAATCGAGGCTATGATCGCTTTTGAGCCGGAAATGGTCGTTCCCTCACACTGCACCGGGTTCGAGGCGATCCGTCAGTTCGCGGCGCAAATGCCGGGTGCGTTCGTGTTGGGGCTTGTGGGAACGACGTACCTGTTCTAGGGTTAGGAGAAAAGGATGCCAGACGCACTGGCTGCATTACCCGATCTGAAGCATTTGACTATCGAAAGATTGGGCGACGGTATATATGCTGCAATTGGCGTCAAGGGCGGCGCCGCGTTCAGCAACGCGGGTATCGTTGATTTGGGCGAGCAGACGCTCGTCTTTGACACCCTCGAGACCGCGACGGGAGCAGACGAACTGCGTCTTGCCGCAGAAGTGCTGACCGGACGTCCGGCGACGATCGTGATCATTAGTCACGATCATCCCGATCACTGGCTGGGCAACCAGGTTTTTACCAAGTTCGCATCGTTCGTGTCCACACCTCAGATCCGCGAGGGTATGATCGGGATGAAGGACGAACTTGAAGCGACGCCTGACGCTTTGGCCGAGTGGGACAGTTGGATCGAGGAGCAAAAGCAAAGTCTCGAAAAAGAGTCGGACCCACGCTGCCGGGAAGATTTGCAGGCGTCGATCTCCCGGGGACAGCACATCCGCCGGGATCTGCCTGCGCTCGAGCTTGTTTTTCCCAACCAGATTTTTGAAAAAAAGCTGGTCTTTTTTGGTACCAAGCGCACGGCCGAACTGCTGACCTGGGGGATGGGGCATACAGCCAGCGATTGTTTTCTCGTCTTGCCGTCGGACAAGGTGGCCTTTATCGGGGATCTGGGGTTTTTCGGCCGCCAGCCGTTTATGTCGTTTTGCGATCCGCAGGCCTGGGTGGCGCAGCTCGAGAAAATGGAGCAGTCTGATATCGAGCGGTTTGTGCCAGGGCACGGCCCGGTGGGCGGCAAAGATGCATTAGCCATGCAAAGGCAGTATATGGTAATGCTCGCGGGGTTTGTTCGTGAGGCAGTTGAAGCAGGGGAGCCGGTTGAGGCAATATTGGAAAAACGCCTTCCCGCTCCGTTCAACGCTTGGTCGGCCACGGGTACGGCGACCGATGCCAACGTCCACTTTTTCTACAACCGGTTGACCAAGGCGTCGTCATAGCCGCAAGAATCCGTTTTTTTCGCGTCTATCTGCGAACTTGTCGGAGGCCAGATGGAAATCCAGATGATCGGTCACAGCACGCTCTTGATTGAGAGCGGCGGATTCAATATCATTACCGATCCCTATTTCGGGACTTGGGGACACATTGCTTACAAGCGCCTGTCGCCGCCGGCACTGTCGCGCGAGCAGGTGAAAGATGTGGATCTGGTATTGATTTCGCATAGCCACTGGGATCACATTGACGGCGCTTACCTACGTTCGCTAAATGAGAACGTGCCGGTGCTCATCCCTGCCTTGAGCCAGGCTATGGCGCGGCTTTTGGGGGCAAAACGTGTCATCGGAGTGCGTGCCTGGCAAAGCCATCGGTTCGGTGACAGGATCACAATTACGGTCGTGCCGGCGGTCCACGTGACGTTTACCGTTGGATTTGTCATCGAGGATGGAGAAAAGAGCGTCTATTTTGCCGGTGATACGTTTTACAGTCCGTCGATGAGCGAAATAGGCAAACGGTTCAAACTCGACGCTGCCTTGATGCCAGTCACGACGTTTCGGATCCCGATGACGATGGGAGAAAAGGGTGCGGTTCGGGCGGTGCAGGCGCTTCAACCGGCCGCCATTATCCCCATCCATCTGGGCGTTCAACCACGCTCGCTTTTGCTGCGCACGAATCACACACCGCAGGGCTTTGCACAGCGTGTACACGAGGCCGGGATCGAGACGCCCGTCATCATATTGGGCAAGGGGGAATCTCACACGATCTAGACCGGTGTGGTCTGGTTATGAGGAAGGAATATTGAGTATGATTCACAGTGATTCACCGGGTTTGCCAGACGACCGGAAGCAGCCGGTTCTGGTGGAGATCCTGACTTTTGTGTTCAGGGAACTGTTTTTGGAAACGATTGCTCCGGCGTTTGTCATTGCTCTCTTGATTACCTATTTTGTCGGCGAAAAGACCGTTGTCTTGGGTCACAGTATGGAGCCAAGTTTGCATCAGGACGAACAGCTCATTGTCGACAAGTTGAGCTACCGTTTTCATTATCCTGAGCGCGGCGACATTGTGATCGTGGACGTGCCCGATAGCAACCTGCCGCTGATCAAGCGAGTGATCGGGTTACCGGGCGAGACATTGGAAATTAAGGACAACCGGGTGTTCATCAATGGCCAGGCACTGTCGGAGCCATATTTGTCCGACGTTGCCCAGCACAGATATGGCCCGATCGAGATCCCACCGGAGCACATTTTTGTGATGGGCGATAATCGCAATGCATCCCGCGATTCGCGTGCCATCGGTCCGGTACGCGTGGATCAGATCATTGCCAGGGCCTGGGTGCGGGTGTGGCCGGTTGAGGATATGGGGTTGCTCAAGTAAACGAGGCGGGCTATGTCTGCACGATGTGTATACGCCAGGTATGTGATTCTTGTCGTTGTGCTGCCGCTATTGATCGGCTGTGGCAAGGCTGCTCCGGCAACGATCCCTGCCGGTTCGATCACCTCACCAACGGAGACAACTGCTCCCCCAACGGCCTTACCGTCGACACCTACGGCGACTACGATGCCAACTCGTACGCCGGTGCCAACGTCGCAACCGACAGCGACGTTGGTTGCGTCTGATGTTTCCTGGAAGGTGCCTGGTGGCGTTCAGATAACGATTGTTTATGACAATATGATCTATGATGCCGCGCTAAAGTCCGAGTGGGGGTTTAGCGCCTGGATCGAATACGATGGGCATGTTTTGCTCTTTGATACCGGGGGTGATGGGCTGACGCTGTTGGGCAATATGGAGGCATTAGGACTCGATCCGCAAAGGATTGAGATGGTTGTCCTGTCCCATATCCACGGCGACCACGTTGGTGGTTTGCCCGATCTGCTGGCGACCGGCATCAAGCCAACGCTGTACGTTCCTGCGTCATTTCCGGCCTCGTTTCAGGATGATGTGAGCGCCCTGACCGAATTGGTTGAGGTCGCCGGACCAACCGAGATCCTGCCCGGCGTGCACTCGACGGGCGGACTGGGGCAGATTGGCGAACAGGCCTTGCTGATCGAGACCACTGCGGGCAGCGTGATCGTGACCGGTTGTGCACACCCAGGCGTGACGCAGATCGTGCGCAAAGCCAAAGAGATAGTGCCGGGCGAGATAGCGCTGCTCGTGGGGGGATTTCACTTGTTGGAAAAGAGTCAGGCGGCGCTCAAGCAAATTGCTGTCGACTTGAAAGAACTGGGTGTACAGCAGATCTCGCCAACGCACTGTACAGGTGAGGAAGCGATTGTCTTGTTTGCCGATCAGTACGGTGAAGGGTATATCCAGGGTGGCGTGGGGCGGACGATCGAGATCGGCTCCGCGCAACCTTTGGCGGAGCCCTTGCCGGAAGAGGTGTGGCCGGGGTTTCTGCTCGAAAACGTTGGCCTGGATACGCCCGAGTCGGTCCTCTATGATCCAGAGGCCGATGTCTATCTGGTATCCAACATCAATGGCAACCCGATCGTCCAGGATGGCAATGGATTCATCTCGCGCCTTTCTCCTGCCGGCGAGCTGCTGGCGCTCAAGTGGATCGATGGCCAGTCTGAAGGCGTGACCTTGCACGCGCCTAAGGGAACGGCCCTGGCCGGCAACGAGCTGTTTGTGGCCGACATCAACGTGGTTCGGATCTTTGACCGGTATACAGGAGCGCCGTCGGGTGAGATTGTTATTGATGGGGCGGTTTTCCTGAACGACGTGACCACTGCCGGGGATGGTTCTGTTTACGTCTCTGATTCGTCCACGGGCTGGATCTATCGCATTGCGCCCGATCGTGCTGTGGCTTCATTTGCCCAACTCGACGGGGTGAACGGCCTTGCCGCGCGTGAGGCCAAGATCTTGGCCGTCGCCGGCAGGTCGATCTACAAGCTGGGCGATGACGGGCAGCAGGCGGCGGAAACAGATCTGCCAAATGCCGGACTTGATGGTCTGATCGTGCTGGCGGATGGCAAGATGCTGATCTCGAGTTGGGGAGCGTCGGCTGTTTACATAGTGGAATCGAGTGGCACCGTGTCCGAGCTGTTCGGTGACTTGTCCGCGCCAGCCGACATTGGCTTTGATTTTGAGCGTCGGTACGTGTTGATCCCACACTTTAATGACAACCAGGTAGAGGCCCTCCCTTTGCCATAGGCAGTTGCCGGATCGGAGGCAAGATGCCATTTTACAAAAAAATGGTCGGTGAAAAATGTTATCTGCTATACCGAGATGCGCCAAATTGCTCTCACTGCTGAATGATCTTGATATCGTGGATGGGCACATCCATCTCAATCACCTGGAGCAGATAGATAACATTGTTGCGCTGATGGAAGCCGGGCCTTTACTCCGGGCCAATCTGGTTTGTACGCCAAATCCTGTTCCGATCAATCACAATCCCGAGCTGATCGCCTTTAAAGCACGTTTTCCCGATCGGGCCTATCTTTCCGGCGCGCTGGATTACAGCCAGGTATTGGCTGAACCAGAGCGTATGCCGGACGCCCTGGCGGCTCAGGTGCACGATCTGAAAGCGATTGGGTTTGATGGGCTCAAGATGACTGAGGGCAAACCAACCAAGCGCAAGTGGATCCCTATCTCACTCGACGCGCCGCAGTATGCTCCGTTTTGGGCAACGGTGGAAGCGCTCAAGATGCCGGTGGTGCTGCATGCCGGCGATCCAGAAACGTATTGGGATGTCGTGCGCTGTCCCAGGCGGGCGCGAGAGCGCGGCTGGTTTTACGGAGATGGCACTTTTCCGCTCAAGGAAGCGCTACACGCCGAAGTGGTAAATCTGCTCGAACGGCACCCCCAACTCAAGATTGTCCTGGCCCATTTCCATTTTCTCTCTTCGGACCTGGTGCGGGCGGAGCGGCTGTTCGATACCTACCCAAACGTCTGTTTTGACCTGGCTCCGGGTGCGGAAATGATCAACGATTTCACCCGGTACAATGGTCAGGCCCGCGCGTTTTTTCTGCGTTACCAGGAGCGGTTGATTTTTGGCACCGATACGACCAGTGGAGGTATTGCCCGGGATGGCGATCAAGGCGTCGGACGGGCGCTAGAACGGGGGTGGGTGGTGCGCCGCTTTCTAGAGACCGATCGTCCGTTTGTCCCACCGGATGAGCTGGCACGATGGTTGGAACCCGGCATGCGACATTTTCGTGGCCTGGCTTTGCCTCGCGAGGCGCTGATCAAGATCTATCACACCAATCTGGAACGGCTTTACGGGCTTGTTCCGGCTGTGCTTGATTTGGACAAAGCGTTGTCCATGATAGAACGGATGGCCTGTGCTCTGGATGAGCGAGTGGACGGTACAGCAGTGGACAACCACGCTCGACAGGGGCTAAGAACACTCGGCTACGGGTGAGGGAGGTCAGGTTACCTTGATGACAGCATCCAGGCAACCAGCGCCACAGTGCCCACCAAAAGTGGCTGGTGGATGAGATAGATCAGCAGGGCGTGGCGGCCCAGGAAGGCCAATTGGCGAATCCCTGGCACGTCCGACCAGTCTGGCAGAGAGAACCGGCGCTGTCCGGCAGTGTACAGCATATGCCCGATCCAGATCCCCACGAGAACCATACCGAACCATGGCAAGATAGGATACCAGTCGGCCATTCCGCGGCCAAATTCGTTGATTCCCAACCAGATCAACCACGGTGTAAAAACGATCTGCCGGTTCAACCAGTTGCCGGCAGCGAGGATGATGATGCCGGCAAGCAAGGTGAACCAACGGCGACGGTAGGGCATAAAGGGATAAGCGGCGACGATCGAAAAGCCGATCAGGTGCAGGATGCCAAAGACGACAAATTCGTCGCCGAGAAAAAAGTAGGTGATCGCGGTGATGACCAGCCCAAAACCAAAGATCCTGGCTCCGCGAAACAGGTGTTTGCGAAATCCCGGTGTGCCGCGACTTTTGCTGGCGCTGATCACCAACGAGATGCCGGCCAGGGTGAGAAACATAGTGGCAATGATCCGCGAAAACCAGGGCCAGGGATTGCGGCCCATATGGACCCGAACCAGCCCGTAAAAGACCAGGTCCCAGGTCAGGTGGAAGCCGATCATCCAGATGATGGCTACACCGCGCAGGGCGTCGATCTCCCAGTAACGCTGGCGCTTGTTTTGGTGTTGGTCCGTCACATTTCCCTCTTTGTATATGGCATCGACTGATATCGTTCTCACCTTTCTGGGTTGGTAGTTGTCTCTGGTTCGGCGTGTGCCTGGCGCTGTTCCTCGATCTGCATAATGGCAGGCACGAAAGGTGCAATGATACCGACCAGGATGGAGGTTACTCCACCTACTATGAACCATGCGCCCACGCCCAGCGCATCAGAGATCGGCCCGGCAACGGCCAAACCCAGCGGCGCGGCGAACCCGGCGATGCTGCCGACAATCATAAACGTGCGTCCCTGCATATCCGGGGCAATGACACTCTGCAAGATAGCCCCGATCGGCCCGTTAGTGATCGGGTTCATAATGGCGGCAAAGAGTAATGCACCCAGCGCGAGCCAGAACGCCGTTGACGGTGCCAGACCGACAAATAGGAAACCGATGCCCATACCAATAATTCCCACTAACGAGGTAATGATCCGCTTTTTAAAGCCGCCCCACGCGCTCAACGTCAGTCCTCCCACGATGATCCCGAGCCCCCATGCCGAGTTCATCCAGCCCAATTGCAGGACATCTCCCTGAAAGTGTAGGGTGATCAGCAAGGGAAGGAGCGACATAGCCGGCGTGATCAAAAAGTTGAGCAGGATGGCCGTAGCCAACAGCATAAACATCCCCGGCCAGTGCCAGATGTAGAGGAACCCTTCACGCACGTCTTGCCACAGGGATGATTGCTTTTGCGCAGTGGACTGAACTGCCGTGGATGGTGCTTCCTGCTGCGAAAGAACAGCCTTGCGGCGCGGCGGCTGGGGGATATGGATAAAAAAGAGGGGGACGATGGCAAACGCAGCGGTAATGACGTCGATGGCCATAATCCAGTGCAGAGGCAGGATGCTCATCAGGAATGCCCCCAGCGGAGGCGTGACAATCGTCATCACGCCCTGCAACGTCTGGTTCATGCCTGCTACGCGAGCAAGTTGCTCTTGGGGTACCATCAGCGAAGTAGATGCTTGCATCGCCGGGTGGTGAAAGGTGCCACCCAGTGCGCGGGCGAACATGATCACATAGATGTGCCAGAGCTCAAGTGCGTCGGCCCAAAAGAGGTAGGCCAGCCACGTTGACAAGAGAGCGATGACACTATCGGCGACGAGCATGATCCTGCGCCGGTTCCAGCGATCGACCAGCGCGCCGATGAATGGTCCCAGGAATATCTGGGGCAGCATCGCAACCATCGTTGCTGTGGCCAGCACAGTGCCCGACCCCGAGCGCTCGGTCAGCCACCAGACAAGGGCGAATCCACCAGCCCGGCTGCCGACCAGGGAGAGCGCTTGTCCTATCCAGATCGTGAAAAAGGGGCGTGCCCAACCGGTCTCGGTGGTTCTGCTGTCCTTATTTGTGGATGTCATGTGCTTCCTCATCTCGTTTGGAGTATGCTGTCAAGGGTGGAAGGCCAGGCGCGAATATTATACCATTTCCCACTGATAAGTGCCAAACGCAATCAGGAGATGCGCCCTGAAGCCCACTTTATGTTGCCAACGTTGTCTTGGCACAGTATAATATGCCTATGGGACGACCCGAGTTGGTAAAGGAGAGTGCGAGTGATTCAATCGGATGGTAGGAAAGGAAATGAGATTATGAATGAGCCAGTCCGTTGGGGTGTACTGGGATGCGCGCAGATTGCGGTCAACCGGGTTATTCCCGGCATGCAGGGTACTGATTTGGCGACGTTGGCGGCGGTTGCCAGCCGTTCTTTGCTCAAAGCGCAAGAGACGGCTGCTCGCTTTGAGGTACTCAAGGCCTATGGCTCCTATGAGGCGCTGCTGGCTGATCCCGAGATCGAAGCTGTCTATATTCCCTTACCAAACGGCCTGCACGCCGAATGGAGCATCAAGGCGCTGCGTGCCGGTAAGCACGTGCTGTGCGAAAAGCCGATCGCGCTCGACGCGGCCGAGGCACGTGAGATCCAGGCTGTACGCGATGAGACCGGGTACTTGTGCCTGGAAGCGTTTGCGTATCGGTTTAATCCCGTGGTTGCCGAAGCGATTCGTATCGCCGGTTCGGGCGTGTTGGGGCAACTGCGCTTTATCCACACCGTATCGACGTTTTTGATGGATGTGTTGGATCCGGCTAACGTGCGGTTACGGGCGGACATTGGCGGCGGGGCGCTATACGATATGGGG
>JAFGJF010000306.1 GCA_016929205.1 Anaerolineae bacterium | reverse complement strand
GGAGGATGTGGACCTGGTTCCACCACCTGCGCCGGCAGGGCTGCTTGGAACGGAGGGTGATGGTCAGGTTGATCTGGCCTGGGATGGCGTAGCCGGGGCAGTGGGATACAACGTCTATCGCAGCGTCGTGAGCGGCGGCGGTTACGCCCGCCTGAATGACACGCCGCTGGCGGGCGCAGCCTACAGCGATGGCACGGTCGTCAACGGGCAGCTGGCCTATTACGTGGTGACTGCCGTGGACGAGGCCGGGAACGAGAGCACACGATCGAACGAGATCGAGGCGCTGCCGCACCTGGTCATCGGCTGGGCCAACTTGCAATGGCCGCCGAGCATCGCACACACGATCAGTGCCTTGAATCCCACGGAAAACATTTACGGCCAGGTGTGGATCGATGGCCATACGAGCCAACCCGGGGCGACGGCAGGGTTGATCGCCCAGGTGGGCTATGGCCTCGACGGCTCTGATCCCGGGGACGGCGCCGGTTGGGTGTGGGTGGATGCCAGTTTTAACGTCGACGCCGGCAGTAACGACGAGTTTATGGGCCGGCTCTTGCCGGAGGCGGTGGGTGTGTACGATTACGCTTACCGCTACAGCACCACCGGTGGTTTGTCCTGGCTCTATGCCGACCTGGATGGGACGGGCAACGGTTACGACCCAACGCAGGCCGGGGATCTGACCGTGAACCCGTCGGGCGACACGACTCCCCCGGCTACGCCGGGCGGCTTGGCTCTGGTCGAGGCCTCGCCCAGCTTTGTCCATTTGTCCTGGGATGCCGTTGGTGATGCGGATCTGTATCGCTACGAACTGTACCGCGATGGGAGTAAGCTGGCTGACGTGCTGGCATCGGCGACCGGGTACGTGGATTGGGGCGTGGAGAGCGGCGCGACATACAGTTATACCGTTCTTGCCGTCGATACGTCGTTCAACAGATCGGATCCGTCGGGCGAACTTGAGGCGACCGCTGCAGCGCGAGCTGTAGCGGTGACGTTCAACGTCACTTTGCCGGACACGACACCCGACGGCGACGACATCTATCTCGCCGGTAGTTTTAACGGTTGGGACCCGGCGGGCACGTTGATGACCCGCAGTGGGCTTTGGGCTTCGGTCACGCTGGATTTGTCCGAGGGGGATCAGCTCCAGTACAAGTACACGCGCGGCGACTGGGCCACCGTGGAAAAGGGCGCAAGTTGTGAAGAGATCGATAACCGGACCTTGACCGTGGTTTACGGCACGGACGGTACGATGAGCGTCGCGGATACGGTGCTCAATTGGCGGAATACCGGGACGTGTGGTGAGTGAGCGATAGAAAAATTGAGCTAAAAGAAACCGGGTTTTGACCGCGTGGTTTTTACGCGCAAGACCCGGTTTCTTAACGTTTGCAAAAACGCGGAATGAGGACGACGTCACCTTGCTCCAGGTGTTTTCGGCTGGCCCTTGGTGTTTCCCGAGAAGGCCTGTCTGATTGCCTGGCCTATGTTGTCCAGCGTGTAGGGTTTTTTGACGAACGGTCCGGCCCCCAGTCTTTGCGCTTCCTTGACTCTGTCTGTTTCAGAGAACCCGCTGGCAATAATTGCCTTTTGCCCGGGATGGCGCTTGGCGATCTCGCGGTAGGTATCCAGCCCGTCGAAACCATCGTCCATGATCATATCCAGGACAAGAATATCCACACTGTTTTTCTGGAGGTACTCGATCGCTGCTCTGCCGTTTGTTACGGCCGTGACCCTGTACCCCAGTGAGGTGAGCAGCCGGGTGGCCAACTGCCTTTGGTTTTCCAGGTCATCTATGACCAGCACGGTCTCGTTTCCACGATAGTCGTGGTCTTTTTCGCCAATCTGGATGCTTTCTATGGTGATGGGCAGGTAGATGATGAACTCGCTTCCTTTGCCCACCTCGGTACGCAGGTCAATCCGCCCCTTGTGATCGTGTACGACGCCATGGACGATAGCCAGTCCCAGCCCGCTGCCGCTGCGCCCCATTTCTTTCTTGGTGTAAAAGGGCTCGAATATCCGGTCAAGGTCTTTCTCTTCAATGCCTGTCCCGGTATCGCCGACATGCAGCACGACATAGTCTCCGGCCTGAATGCAGGGTTGTTCACCGTGGGCGACGTAACCGGCGAGGGGACGGTCCAAACTCTGGCACAAAGTATAGATCGTGAGCACGCCGCCGTGGGACATAGCCTCGAAGGCGTTGGTGACGAGGTTCATTACCACCTTGGAGAGGTGAGGGGCAGCCCCCATAATGTTGAGCAGATCTGGGGCCAGGTTCACGTCGATGGATACATTGGGGTGTCTATCCTTCAGTTCGATAAAAGAAGGTGAGTCGAGGTACTGTTTGATGACGGTGTTGAGGTCCAGGGGAACCATCTGGTATACACCTCTCCGGGCCAGGGTGAGCAGGTCCTGGACCACGGCGGCCGCCCTCCTGGCGGCTTGCTGCATCTGAAAGATGTCATTTCTGATGACACTGTCTGCCGGCAGTTCCATCAAGATCAGATCGGGATAGGCGACCAGGGGGCCGAGGATGTTGTTGAGGTCGTGGGCCACGCCTCCCGCGAGTATGCCCAGGGCTTCCATCCGCTGCGCGCGTTCGAGTTTGTCTTCCAGTTCTTGCTTTGCTTCTTCTGCTTGCTTGCGAGCCGTGATGTCATCACAAACGACCAGCGCGACCAGGGCACCGTCACCTTGCTGCACGATGCGTACGACCTCTTTTACCCACAACATGCTGCCATCCCGGCGGACCTTGCGGAACTCCCAATGCGCCACTTGTGCAGGGTTTTGCAGACACGCCGCCAGGTGTTGTTGAACAGCCTCTCGATCGTCGGGATAAAACACGTTCAGCACCGATTGACCAACCAATTCTCCAACGGTATATCCCAGTTGTTCGGCCCCAAACTGGTTGACCGAAAGTACTATCCCCCCGGCGTCCACGGTAAAGTACATGGACGGGCTGTCTTCATACAGCGCCCGGTATTTTTCCTCGCTTTCGCGCAATGCTTCCATCATCTGCACCCGTCTGGCCATTTCGACCGACAGTTGTTCGTTGGCCGCCCTCAACTCGTCGGTTCGCGCCTGGACCTGTTGTTCCAGGCGTTCGGTCAGATCCCGCAGGCGCAGCTGCATCGTGACGCGCGCCAGCACCTCTTGCTCTTGAAACGGCTTGGTAATATAGTCGATCGCGCCGATCTGGAATCCCGTGAGCTTGTGCTGCGTCTCGGTCAACACGGTCATAAAGATTACGGGGATATCCTGTGTGGCCTCGTCAATTTTGAGACGACGACAGGTCTCAAACCCATCGATCCCCGGTAGCAGAACATCAAGCAAGATCAGGTCCGGACGAACCAAACGGGCTTTTTCCAGCCCACCTTCACCATCCTGGGCGACCAGTACCTCAAAGCCGTGCCCCTCCAGGCAGCCGGCGATCACGCTCAAGTTGGCAGGGGTGTCGTCCACGATCAGGATCGTGTGAGTTCTTGGAACGAGCCCGGCGGCGTTTTCTACAAGCACGTTCATTGCTCCCCTCCCAACACTTGTTCGAGCAAGTTCCGGATGGCTTTTTCTTCATATAAACTGGCCAATTGTTCCAATTTGCGGGCAAAAGGCGCGTATATCTGGTTCATTTGTGCGATTCGAGCTGCGTGCAGGCGAATTTTGCGCATACTTCCCTGCTTGGACAGTTCATACAAGATGGCCAGCTCTTCCGGCGGCGGCGGGATCAAACCAGCAGCGCAAACGTCCGCTTGGGGAGGCGTTTTCGTGCCCGCTTCGACCACCCATTCCAGGCTTAGGCAGGCACCCAGCACGTCAAACAGCTTTTGGGCGTCGATCGGTTTGGACAGAAATCGATCACATCCTGCCAGTTTGCTCTGTTGCGGCTCCTCGTTGAGTACGCTGGCCGATACGGCGACAATGGGGGTATCTTGCAGGGATGGCGTTTTGCGCATCGTTTGTACTGCCTCTATGCCGGTCATAACCGGCATGATCAAATCGATTAGGACCAGGTCGGGCTGAGCCTCGATGGCACAATCTACTGCCTCCTGCCCGTCGCGAGCCGTCACGATCTTGAAACCGAGTGGTTCCAGCAGGTTGACCAACACCAGGCGGTTGTGTGGCCTGTCATCCGCTACAAGTATTTTGCGCCTTTGGCCCACATAGCCTACGATGCGCCGTTCAAGTTCTCGATCGGCGTTGGCCTCCGCAGCCACAACCGGCAAGGTGAGTTCGAACCAGAAAGCACTGCCCGGTCCACCCTTTGCTTGTCCGCCGCCTGGGGGCACCAAAGGGGGGCTCTCGACCTGGATATCGCTTGGGTGCCCGGTCTCGGCTCCCATAGCCTGCACTAATTGGCGGCTGATCGCCAGGCCCAGTCCCGTTCCCTCGACCCGGTGTTTTATGTCACCTACTCGTTCGAAAGGCAAGAATATTTTCTCCAACTGCTCGGGCGAGATGCCCACGCCAGTATCTGCTACCTCGAAGCGAATGGTAGTCGTTTGCCCCCCCTCAATCCCCCCCAGCGGGGGGAATATTTGGCTCCCTCCCTCAATTTCTGCCAGCGGGGGGGATATTTGGCTCCCTCCCTCAATCTCTCCCAGCGGTGATGAGAGGTGGCTCTCTTTCTCTGGAGCCAGGGACAGTCTCTCCCCCCTTTGGGAAAAGTTGGAGGGGGGGACCACACTAACGCTCAAGACGACACACCCTTCGTCCGTGAACTTGACGGCATTGCCCAACAGGTTGAGCAAAATCTGGCGCAGCCGTTTCTCGTCAGCGTGTACGCCGGTGGGTAGAGACGTTAGCGGGTTGTACAAAAATGAAATGCCTTTTTGTTCTGCCCGCGCACGGATGATGCCGACGACGATCCGCAAAAAGCTTGGCAGGTGAAAATCAGCCGGATAGAGTTCGAGTTTGCCCGCCTCGATCTTGGAAAGATCCAGGATGTCGTTGATCAGCGTCAACAGGTGATGGCCGCTTTGCTGGATGATGTTTAGGCTGTTTACCTGGTCGACGCTCAGTCCACTGCGCCGTTGGAGGATTTGGGTGTGGCCCAGGATGCCGTTGAGTGGGGTGCGAAGTTCGTGGCTCATATTGGAGAGAAATTCGCTTTTGGCCTGACTGGCGACCTGGGCAGCATCCCGTGCTGTTTCCAATTCCTGCGTTCGTTCAGCCACCAACGTTTCCAACTTTTGCCTTCGCGTTTCAATCGTCCTGACGCGCAAGGCACCTCCCGCTACCACGCTACCGAGTACCAGCGTGGACACGGAGAGCCTGAACCACCACGTTCTCCAGAACGGCGGGGGCACTCTCACCTGAATGGAAACCCCTTGCTCGTTCCACACGCCGTCATCGTTCGAACCCTTTACTCGCAGCGTGTAGGTTCCGTCGGGGATATTGGTATATCTTCCAAAGCGCCTGGTTCCGGCATAGTACCAATCAGCGTCAATGCCTTCCAGCATATAGGCATACTGATTTTTTTCAGGGTGAGTATAGTTGAGTGCCGCAAACTCGAATTCAAAATAGTTGTGCCGCCAGTCCAACGTGATAGTTGTGACTTTTTCCGTCGATTGGCCCAACGGCATCGTTTCTCCACCTTGCTTAAGGGCCGTCAACACGATCGGCGGAATATACGTGTTCTCTGTGATGTCCTGCGGATAAAAACGATTGAGACCTCCCATTCCTCCGAAAAGTATCTCCCCATTTCGCAGCTTGAGACCGGAGCCCATCGTCGTGGCAAGACTCTGCAAGCCGTCACCTTCTGTATATATCTTGATCGTTCCCGTTCCGGGATTGAATTTTGCCAAGCCATTGTCGGTTCCAAGCCATAGATTGGGCCCGCCCTCACTTTGGGGCACATCATCCTTTACAATCGCCGCTACCGAATTGCCCGGCAGGCCATCCTCCGTGGTATAACATTTTTCAATACTTGCGGCCTTGGTGTTGAATCGGCAAAGGCCGTTTTCACCCATACCGAGCCACAGAATGTTGTTATCGGTGCTATCAACGCGAATATCTATGATAAAGCGACGCCCGATTCTCTGAGGGTCGTCGGAAGTCGCTTGATAACGGGCGATCGTTCCAGTGCGTTTGTCCAGCTTGTTCAGGCCCTCGGTTGTGGCGATCCAAAGCGTACCTTGTCCATCGTCGTAAAGATCCCATATTTCATTATTGCTCAGGCTGTTGAGATCGTCGGGATCGTATCGATAGTGGCTAAAACGTTCCGCCCGTTTATCAAATCTGTCCAGCCCCCCGCCGCGCGTCCCCAGCCAAAGCATGTTGGCATCCTCTTTGTCTTCCACGATCGTCCACACAGATTGGCTGGACGTGATACTATTGGGATCGGCTGGATCGGGCAGATAATGTTTTATCGCCCGACCGCTTTCTCGATCAAAGATGCTGAGGGCCCCTCCCCACGAACCAACCCAGAACGTGCCTGCACTATCTTCGAGAATAGCGGGTGTATACACCGCTTTCAGGGTGCCTGGATCATCCGGATCGTGGGAATATTGGCGAAATGTATCCGTACCTGGATCAAAGCTGTGCAGTCCCCCATACGGTAAGGCCAACCAAATGATCCCGGCGCGGTCCTGGTAGAGGGAGACAACAATGTTGTGGCGCAAGCTGTTGGGGTTTTCAGGATCGTGTCGGTACAGTTGAAATGGAGGGCCTTGTGGATTGTAACGGTCTATCTCGCCGCTCATGCACACCACCCACAAGGCTCCGGTACGATCTTGATAGACGGTCAAGACGCTATCGGAACGAAGGCTGTGAGGGTTCTCTGGATCGTGCCCATAGTGAGTAAACGTCTCGGTTTGTTTGTCAAAACGATCGAGCCCACTGGGCATGAGCCATCGGCCTATCCACAGCGCACCCGAGCTATCTTCATAGAGCGAGTAAACCTGATCGTCGCTCAAACTGTGGGGATCATCTGGATTACGGCGGTAGTGGCGAAACGTACCGCTTGGCTTGTCCAGATAGTTTAGTCCTCCGGCTTGCGTGCCGATCCACAACACACCGTCTCTATCTTCCAGAATAGACAAGACGTGATCGTCACTCAGGCTGTGTGGGTCATTTGGGTCGTGTCGATAGTGCTCGAAAACGCCTTTTTGAGGGTCGAAGCGGTTCAGCCCACCACTTTCGGTGCCGATCCACAGAAGCCCCTCTGTGTCTTGCGCGATGGCGGTAATCTTGTCGTCACTGAGACTGTTGTCTTGCGCCGGGTCGTGTCGATAGTGCTCGAAAACGCCTTTTTGAGGGTCGAAGCGGTTCAGCCCATCCGCCCGCGTTCCCACCCACACCACACCATCTTTATCCTCAAGGATCGACGTAATTGAGTTGCCGCTCAAGCTGCCAGGGTCGAGGGGATCGTGGACATATGTGCTAAACGTGTCCGTTTCCTTGTTGTAATTGCTCAACCCGCCGCTGCGACTACCAAACCAAAGGAGGCCGGTCTGGTCTTCAATGATGACACCGATGCCGTCTATTGAGGATGAGGGATAGGATTTGAGCTCATAGCCATCGTACCGGAGCAGTTCCGCAGACGCTCCTAGCCACAAAAAGCCATCACGATCCTGCAGGATCGCCCCGTAGGGCTGGCGGTTGTAGGTGATTGGGTGATCGAATCTGATGTCGGGGCCCTGGCCGGCGGGGCCCTGGGCGTGCACATTGACATTAGACAAGGCAAGGATCAGCATGCCCGGGATGAGAAGTGTGATCTGTCTCCATGCTCGTAATTGGTTCATTGTTGTGTATCTCCCTGTGAGACTAGGGCCTTTTCACGCAACTAGTTTGGGCTTTTGTGACCGGCATTGTAGTCGCGGTATCGCTACCGCGTATCCTTGTGTGTCAAAGAATACTCTTGCGTTTGGAAAACGCGGCTACGTTTGAGCCATAAAAAGTCAAGGTCTGTTATGTGAAAGGTCACTAGCTCACAGATGCACCACTTGTAGAGCCCGGAATAACCAGAACGGGAACTGATCACGGCATACACCATGTCTATACCCTAGCTCAAGTGTGTGCCAGGCGAGTGAAATGGCGGCGCAAAAATGCTTATTGTTCATTATAAGACTTTTCCGGCAATGTGCAAGCGGATGTGCCGCAGTGCAGCCGCATAGATTTTCTATGTTTCTGCCAATTTGTGTAGTAGTCAGTCGAAGAGCAGGTTCGAGGAATGTCAGAAACCGGGTTTTTGCCAAAAAACCCGGTTTCTCTATTGTTACTAGCCTAGCCGGCCACGGCTAGTGCCGGTTTTTTTGCCTCGTCCATCCCCGGTGGCCGGTAGTCCAATTCCTGGTGGCGAAAGTAGGTGTTGTACAGCTCGGCATAGTGCCCGCCGCGTGCGAGCAGTTCTTTGTGCGTTCCTTCCTGAATGATCCGTCCGTGGTCCATGACGATGATCCGGTCGGCGTTGACAACGGTGGACAGGCGGTGGGCGATGACGATCGCCGTACGGTCGCGCATGACTATCTCCAGTCCCTCCTGGATCTGGGCCTCGGTAAAGGGATCGACGCTGGCCGTCGCCTCGTCCAGGACAAAGATCGCCGGGTCGACGAGCAGTACGCGGGCCAGGGCGACGAGCTGCCGCTGCCCCATAGAGAGGTTGGCCCCGCGCTCGCCGACGTCGGT
>JAFGJF010000305.1 GCA_016929205.1 Anaerolineae bacterium | reverse complement strand
CGACCGGCGCTGCAAGCGCTGTGTGTGGACCTGGGAGAGCGGGTAGGCATCGAGATCGACTGCCGGCTTGGAGAAACAGCAGACGCATTGAGCCCGGCGTTGGCCGAAACGGTGTGGCGCATCACGCAGGAAGCACTGACAAACGTCGAAAAACACGCCCAGGCGCGCCGCATCCAGGTGGTGCTGGAATGTGAACCGGATACGGCCATTTTATCTGTTATCGATGACGGCATCGGCCTACCGGCGCACGCTGAGACCAATCCAAACCACTTTGGCTTGAAGGGGATGCGCGAGCGAGCGGAACGATTGGGTGGCACGTTGACCTTGCATGGAGATGAAAACGGAACGGTGGTCAAAGCGCGGCTGCCGATCGGTGCCGCTGCGGCCCAACCGGTTCCGGCAAGCGGCGAGATGCCAGTTGAAAGGTAGCACAGAGCGATGCCGGAGACGATTCGTATCCTGATCGTAGAGGATCAGACGCTGATGCGCCAGGGTCTCAAAACCATCCTCGACCTGGAGCCCGGCCTCAAAGTGGTGGGCGAGGCCGTGGATGGCAAACAGGGCGTCGATATGGCGCTCACCTTTCGCCCGGACGTGATCCTGATGGACGTGCAAATGCCGGTGATGAACGGCATCGAAGCGACCTCGGCCATCTGCTCGGTTTGGCCGGAAGCCAGGATTGTCATTCTAACCACGTTTGGTCGCGATGACTATGTCTACCAGGGCATACGCGCCGGCGCGCTGGGTTATCTGCTCAAGGATACCCCAGCCGACCATTTGATCCAGACGATCCGCCGCGTCCACGCCGGCGAACTGTTTATCCAACCCGAGATCGCTTCCCGGATGCTACACGATCTGATCCGCCCCCAGGAAACGCCGATCGAGCCGCTGACCGAACGGGAACAAGAGGTGTTGGTCCTGCTGGCGCAGGGCCAATCTAACCGTGAGATCGCGCAGGACCTTGTCCTCGCCGAGGGCACGGTCAAAAACCACGTTTCAAATATCCTCGCCAAACTGCAGGCAGAGAATCGCACCCAGGCGGCCGACATTGCCCGCCGGCACAGGTTGATTTAGCAGATTAGGAGAAAACGATGGCTGACTCAAGACCAAACATTTTATTCATTATGTCCGACGACCACGCCTCTCATGCGATGAGCTGTTATGGCAGCCGGATCAACACCACCCCGCACATCGACCGCATCGCCCGGGGCGGCATACGTTTTGACAACTGCTTTTGCACCAATTCGATCTGCACGCCCAGCCGGGCGGTGATCCTGTCAGGGACATATAACCACATCAACGGGGTGACAACGCTGTCGACGCCGATGGACAACCGCCTGCTGACCTTCCCCAAGCTGCTCCAGGAACAGGGCTACCAGACGGCGATGATCGGCAAGTGGCACCTGGGGCAAGGGCCGGAACACGAACCGACCGGTTTTGATTTTTGGCGCGTGCTGCCCGGTCAGGGGCTGTACCACGATCCGGTGATGATCGACCGGGACGGGAAACGGGTTTGGGAAGGGTATGTGACCGACCTGATCACCGATATGTCGCTGGAATGGCTCGATCAACGCGACCCGGAACGGCCCTTCTGCCTGCTCTGCCACCACAAAGCGCCGCACCGCCCCTGGGATCCGGATGAAAAGCACGCTACAATGTACGAGAATGAGGATATCCCGGTGCCGGTGACCTTTGATGACGACTATAGCAACCGCGCCTCGGCCGCGGAAGCGGCGACGATGCGCATCGATCGCGACCTGGACGAACGCGACCTCAAGCAGCCGCTGCCCGAAGGGTTGGATGCGGCAGCGGAAAAGCATTGGAAGTACCAACGCTACATCAAGGACTATTTGCGGGTGGTGGCCTCAATCGACGATAATGTCGGGCGGATCCTGGACTATTTGGACGAGCAGGGTCTGACAGAGAACACGATGGTCATTTACACCTCCGACCAGGGGTTCTTTCTCGGCGATCACGGCTGGTACGACAAACGCTTTATGTACGAAGAGTCGCTGCGCATGCCCTTTGTGGTGCGTTACCCGCGCGACATTAAAGCCGGGACAGTCAACAGCGACATTTTGCTCAACGTGGACTTTGCCCCAACTTTTTTGGAACTGGCGGGGATCCCGATCCCCGAGGCGTTCCAGGGACGGAGCTTTTTGCCGCTTGCCCAGGGACACACGCCGGACGGCTGGCAGACATCGTTGTACTATCGTTACTGGATGCACAAAGCCCACCATAACGTTTATGCCCACTATGGCGTGCGCACGCTTCGCTACAAGTTGATCTATTACTATTCGGATGCTTTGGGCCAGCTCGGCGCGATCGACGAGAGTTACGAGCCCGAGTGGGAATTGTTCGACCTGGAAAAAGACCCTTACGAGTTGAACAATGTTTATGCCGATCCGGCTTATGCCGATGTGGTCGCCGAACTTACGGATGAACTACACCGCCTGCAGGCCAAGGTGGGCGACGAGCGATATCCTCAAGATGTCTAGCTCGCGGTAGTGTAGCAGTCAGCCGAGCCGGACAATCCGGCCTTGCCTTTAGCCAGCACCATTTAAGCGCCAGCCATCCGGTCAAGAAATCGCCTGCTGGCCGGGATGGTGTGTCATTCGCAATTGAAATCCCCAAAGACGTGGAACGGACTAGACAAGATGCTTGATAAAACAGCGCCGCCGTTTGTGCTGGCGCGTGTCATAGTATTTCCACTGGCTTTGGACGTTCTGATTGGTCTCCAGTTCGGGGTTGGATTCGGCCTTGACGATGCCCCGCCGCGCAAAGACCTGGGTGATCTCGTTCATCAGGATCGCGGTCACGCCCTTGCCCTGGTACTCGGAGCGCACCGCCACCAGGTACAAATCCCCGCGATCACCCTTGCGCAAGGCGCGCAGCAGATGGATAAACCCGAACGGGAAAAGCCGCCCGCCGGACTTTTGCAGCGCCCTGGAGAAGGAGGGCATAGTGATCCCAAACGCGACCAGGCGATCGTTCTCATCGACCACGATGGGGACAAATGGGAGTGAGATCAGGTTGAAATAGAGCTTGATGTAATAGTCGATCTGCCTGCCGGACAAGGGGATCACGCCATAGAGGTGTTCGTATTCGTCGTTGAGCACGTCAAACAACTCGTGTGCGTAGGAAGGCAGCCCTTTCTCCACGCGAGGCCGCAGCAGCTCTTTCTTGTTGCGGAGCCGCAGCAGGTGCAGCTTGCAGCGGCGCGCAGCCAGGTCGGCGATCCGGGCAATTGTCGCGTTCGGCCCCGGCGGAGCGTTAATCTCGTATTCCACCCAATCCACATCCTTGTGGTAGCCGAGCCGTTCGAGGTGGACGGGATAGTAGGGATAGTTGTAGATCGTGGCGAGCGTGCCCAACTCTTCGAACCCTTCCACGAGCATGCCCTCGCGGTCCAGGTCGGTGAACCCCAACGGCCCGTGAACGGCGCTCAGGCCCTTCTCCCCGGCCCACGCCTCCACCTGTTCAAAGAGCGCCGCCGACACGGCCGGATCGTCCACGAAATCGACCCAGCCGAAGCGCAAATAGGGCTGCTGCCACTTTTCGACGTGCTTGTGGTTGTGGATCGCGGCGATCCGGCCGACGATCTCGCGCCCGCGATAGGCCAACCAATAGCGGGCCTCACAATCGTCAAAGGCGGGGTTCTTGTCGCGGCGCAGTGTCTGGTAGTCGTCGGCGAACAGCGGCGGCACCCAGTAGGGATGATCCCGGTACAGGGTGTTGGGAAAGCGGATAAAGGCGCGCAGCTCGCGCAGGGTAGTCACTTTTCGGATAGACAGGTCCACGGGCACACTCCTTTGGGGATTTCTCACACCATTTGGCGGAACCGGTTTGTCATCTGTGGTTTGTTTAGAAAACAACCGTTGTTG
>JAFGJF010000304.1 GCA_016929205.1 Anaerolineae bacterium | reverse complement strand
GCCCGATACGCGTCCTCTTGTACGTGCTCGCTCAAGCCGGGTTGTGGGACAAAGATCAGATCGGCCAACGTCCTGTCGAGCATTCCCTCGATCAGCGAAAATGTGTGATAGTACTGGTCCTGTTCCGACTCGAGCAGCCCGGCCTCGACCAGCTTGCCCAGGTGGTGCGAGACTGTGGCCGGGTTCAGCGACAGGATCGCCGCCAGTTCCTCGCCGTGCCTGGGTTTGATCTTGATCAAGGTCAAGATCAACAGCCGCGCCGGGTGTCCCAGCGCCTTGAACAGATCCGCTTTTACATCCAACGCTTCTCTAGCGCTTGATTGGTTCATCCCACGCCCACCTTCCAGTCACCTGCCAAAAGATCGTCCGAAACATATACCTGGCCGACTTGATCGTCTCCATTTTGATCTGCTGCTTGATCACCTCTTGCCGGTCGCCCAGCGCTTTGGCCAGCTCGATCTCTTTTTCCGTCACCTCGACGACAAAGCTCGTCAGCCCGCCAAAGGCCGCCGCCAGCTTGTCCATCTCGGGCAGATCCGCGCCAATGATCGCGTCCAGTTCTTCTTTGTAGCTCAACCCGCCGTCCTCTGTAACTTTCACAGCTCCCTCCAACTATCTATTCGACAAACAGAAAACAGATCAATTATTTTTAATTTGATATATTTCAAATTAAATTATACAATGCAATTTGAGATCTGTCAATAGGCATCCTGGCTTTTCGGTTTTCTTGTTCCTACAATGGCAGACTAGAGCATGTGCACAATCACTCTACTGATCTGAACACAAATTGTTAATGGCATTTAATCCACTAGGGCAACGCAAGAAACACGAGCAATCAAGATTTGGGTCAGGCGTTCTCTGGCTAGACAAGGATAGGCAATTCTGATACAATGATATCAGTGGCGATTCGATCAACAAGGGTAAAAGGAAGGCAAATATGTCCCAGTCTGCTCGCATCCATTCGCTAAGCTGCCCCAACTGCGGGGCGCCATTGGAATTGACCGACTATCAGACGATAGTCCGCTGCGAGTTTTGTGGTTCGCACATTGAGCGCTCTGATGATGCACCGACCTCCAACGAACGAGGGCACACGCTCAAGGCACATATGGTCGATGGCCAGATCGTGGTTGAGCAATCTTCCACGGCCAGGCACTTTGTGATAAAAATGCATGGCAACCAACCTGTCGTGATCGAGTCCGGTGGTCTATCGGCGGATCTTGCCTCTCCCGTTCAGGCCGGCCCGGTTATCCAGACCGCCGCAAAGGGGCGGACTGGAGGCTGTTTGTTGACCTCGATTATCTTGATCATCATCTTTGTACCGATTGGTTTTGCCCTGATTAACATTCCCCGGACTGGCCGCCTGCTGAAATTGATTTTGTCTGGGGATATGGCCGAGGTGCTCACCGCTGTGCCAACCCTCAACAAAAGAATTTATGTAACAGGATCGGGTGTGCTCGTTCCTTCCCCGTCCGATGCCCCGCCGGATATCATTGTCCTGACGATACAATACTCCTTGGATGGCGGCGAACAAGAATACCGGCTGGTGTCTTTCAACAGCGCCGAGCCTACGCTGTTGTGGCAAAGCCAGCCGTTGGGCAAAGACACCTACCGCGTGCCCATTCTGGCCGGCAATGACCTGGTCTATATACTGCAAGAGGAACAGCTGATGGCTTTGCATCGCGCTGATGGTAGTGCTGCATGGGAGGCCGAGCTGCCCGACGTGGTTTCGTCCTACCTTTGTAAGGATTGTGTGCGTCTGCTGGGGGATCGTCTTTTCTCACTCTGCGACGATGGCACACTGCGGGCATCTGATGCTCTCAGCGGTGCGCCGTTGTGGGATGCGTCCGCAGTTCAGGATTCGCCACGTGGCTTGTACGTGTTCGGCGATCGCCTGGCTTTTATGGATCGCGATGAAAACAACAAAGGCCTGCTGCGTGTTTTCGATCCAGCCTCGGGCGAGATGCAGACCGCACAGCCGACATGCTCTTATGGCTCTTCTCATCTCGAATACGCAGACTGGACTACACCTCTCTTTCCATCACCGGATGGCGCTGGTTTTTACGTGATCTTTGGCTCTCCCACGGTGTGTGCCCAACGTTGGGACGCCATCCATCTGGCTCAGCTTTGGAGCACCGAGATGCCCAATGGCGCCGATCGCGATGGGCTACTCCTCATCGGCAACGAAACAATTTATGTGGGTGGGGATGGCTACCTGCTTGCCTTGAGCGCAGCAACAGGGGAACAGCGGGCGCTGCTCCGGGACGATGACACTCCAGATGACTATGACTTTGTGCCGTTGACCACGGTTGGCGATGATCTGCTTGTGCGTGCTGCACGCCAACGCGGTTCTAAGCGTTTTGAGCTGTGGCTGGTCGATGGAACGGGCAGCGATGGCGTTCGTTGGAGATTCGACTTGGGCAGGAACCCACCGCTCGATCCGCCAGACGCCAATACCAGTATCATTGATCAGGACGAACCGGCCTGGACATGGCACATAGCACCGGACGGGCTGATGGTCCTGCGCTTCAAGCGGGCCGACGATGATCTTTTACATGCCATCTTGATCGAGACAATCGATCTGGGGAGTGGCACCAGCAGTGGTTCAAGTGAAATACCGCTCGATATCGACACCACTATTTTGAGCGTGCCGGATTTTACCATCTGGAGGCAAGATACACTGTGGATGTCCATCGAAGGCAAGCTGCTTGGTTTTGATGCAGCCGCCGGCGAGATCGTCTATCGCTGGCCGTAACTTGCTGCCACAGTTGAGTCTGGGAATGCCTCGCCTCTATGTTTAGGGGATGTGATCCGGTAGGTGGTTCTCTCCTTCTAGGGTTTCCACAGTGTGGCTGCCAGGTATCCTTCGCCGCCCAAACGGTTGTTGAAATAGTAGGAAATGACGAGCGTGCCGTCCGGACGCCGCACGGCGCGTGGGTAGCCGAGGTCGTGGCTGCCTCCGTCGTCGCGCAAGACGATTTCTTTGCCCCAGGTCGCACCGCCGTCGGCGCTGAGTTTAGCGCGGATGCCATACGGTTCGGCGCGGCAGCCGTAGCACAGGCACAACCGCCCGTCGTGGAGGCGGATCAGCGCTGGCGGGTTGCCGCCCTTGCCCGTGTCAGGCACGGGGCGAGCCAGGTAGTGCCACGTTGCACCGTTGTCATCAGAGGCATAGAGATCGATCCAACACTGGGCCTGTTCAAAATTGCCCTCGCCTTCCCGGCAGCGCACGGCGGTCAGGATGCGGGTGTCGGAGAGGCGGACGCTGGAGGGCATGATCACAAAACCTTCTTCGGTGCGGGCAACCCAGGAAACGAATTGAAACGTTTTGCCCCCGTCAGTCGTCCTCGCGCACAGCACCCCGCCGCCTTCGCCTCCGCTGGCCTTGGACGCGGTCAGAAAGAGTGTGCACTCGTCGGGGCCAGAGACGAGAGTGTCGGTTCGTGCTTCGATCCCGGCCTGGCCAAACATCGGCAGTTTGTAGGGGCCGTCCCAGGTGCGGCAGCGATCGGTGGAACTGTAAAACCAGGCGACGGTGCCCGCGCCCAGCCCGGTACGAGCGCACATCAAGGCGAAATCAGGGTGGGTGAAATCGATGCCGCCCGGGCAGTCGGCAGGGGCGTTTTCCAGGCCTGATTCGAGGGCGTGTTGGGCACCCAGATCGTGGCGTATATGCTCGTCGGCCGAAATGCCGCGGTGGCCCGGCGAGCGACAGGGGCAGGGCTCGACCTGCCAGGATTGCCCGCCGTCCAGGCTGCGGGCCTGCATGGTTACAAAAGGGCGATCCCGGTCACGGGCGTGGAATGGGCCCTCGGTTTTGTGGTAGCCAAGGGTAAAACCGACGACGATCTCGTCACCCCACGACCACATGCCATAGTTGGCTGGCCAGCCGGCGTAGCGTCCTTTTTGGTGGTATATCGTGATGTGCTGCATGTTCGTTGTTGTATTATCCCTCTAGGATGCGGCGCACGTGGGCGGCGTTTTCCTCGACCATATCGTCCTTGTCGCCCCGGTACATGCCAACGTTGACCACGTCGCCCGGCTTGATGTGCTCAAAGGCGAACTCAAAGGCCATAAGTGGGTCGATGCGCCCCGCGCCCATAATCTTGTAGGCGATGCACGGCTTTTGCAAGCGTTGGATGCATTGCACGGCGGGAAAGATGTCGGCTAGTTTAAATTTGTGCCCCTTGCCGCTATGCAAGCTGCCGCAGTTAAAAAAACAGACGACGTGAAAGTCGACCAGGTCCAACGCGTCGACCCAGTCGTGGACCTCGGGCATGTGCCCGGCGACGCCGATTGGGATGCCTCGCGACTGCCCATAGTGGACATACTCGCGCAGCGCCCGTTCGTCGCGTTGCGCATAGAGATGGTCGACAAAACCGCCGTGCAGGTAGGCGGCTTTGCAGCCGATCTCGACCGCGTGGTCGATAGCGGCCTGCATGGTGAGCGTGCTGTGGCTGTTGAGTTGGGCGATCCACTGCAGTGACCCACCTTGGGCCAGATAGTCGGTCGTGGTCTGAATGACGTGCGGGGTCTCGTTGTTGGTGATTATGGTGTTGATCCCCGCTGTCCAGGCTCGCTCCCAGGTTTCCAGTATTCTCTCGGGCGTGTAATAAGTGCGCATTTCCTGGTCGCGCTCCCGGTTCTGGTGGCTAAAGCCGCCAAAGGGGTTGGCGCCGATGATCAGGCGGGCGACGGTTAGCCCGCAGAAATCGACTGTGGGTAGCATGGCGGTTACTCCTTTGCTCTCTATGATCTTGGCAATCTGCGACACTTGATGTATATCACACCTATTCCGCTTGACTCCAGATGTACGTTCGTGCCTTGCCCATGATGACCTTGGTGCTGTTGGCGTCCCAGTCGAGGTCCATGCTGCTGGCAAAACGTTCGGCGAGCCAGTCCTGGATGGCGGTCAGTTCGCTGCTGATTGTGATCGCAGTTTGGAACGAGGACATCGCTCCCCAGCGGGTGAGGAAGGCAGGATACTCGATCGCAGCGTTGGTGTTGACGGCTACTGCGCCCGAGGCGACGCGAAAGCCGGCGACGTTGACAAAATCGTTGGCGTGCTGGGCCCCATAGCAGGCGGTCGAGTAGAGCATGCGCAGGCGCGTCTTGGGGGCAATCCCCGTGATCGCTCCGGCGATGTCTCTGGACAAAGCGGGTGCGCTTACAATTTGGTTGTTGTAGAAATAGAGTCTTTCATCGAGTCCGTGCGGGGCAAGAATGACGTCAACGGCCTGGTTGCGATCGTCCTCGGCCATGGCTTTTAGTTTGGCGACAAACGCATCTCTGGTGAAATCGCTTTCGGCCAAGGTCTCGATCTTTCGATAGTGTTTGCTCAAGATCGCCTGTGCCAGGGAGATGGTTTTGCTCTGGAGAAATTCATAGAGCCAGTCGATCTCGGGGTCGCCGCCGGAAACAAGCTCACCGGCCACAAGCAGGACGCGTCCATCCCTGCCCACGTTGGCTGTCGTTGTCGCGTCGAGGTCAGTCACGCTGTAGGCGAGCCGGTAGCTACTGGTGGGATTAGGCTCAAAATACTGCATCTTGTTTGTTGCGCGCGCGTGCGAAATGTCTGCCTGTCCGAGGAAATCATCGCGGCCCAGTTGTCGATCCCACAATCTAAGTTGGACGGTCTTGTCAAAGACAAACGACTGGAAGAGAAACCAGGTGCTGTGTTTTCTCATCTTTTTTCTGAGCGACGTTCTTTTTTGGCCATCGACAAACACTTGAAGCAAGAGTTCGTCGGTGATCAGATCGTCGGTGTCGTAGCAATATATCTCTTTGAGTGTGATTTGGTTCATGGCTGTGCCTCCAGACGTGTTGAGTATAGCATACGACGATCAGATTTGTAAAGCGCTTCGGGTACAATAGCTTACGATCGACTCAGCCAGAATGTGCGCCAGATCGACTACCGACTGGATATCGACCCATTCTTCGGGGCTGGTGCAGACCCTGGCCTACCGGGCCGATCACGACGGTTCGATGCCCGCTCCAGCCAACAGCGCCGGCGTCGGTCCAGAAAGGCAGGCCGACGTGCTCGGGCGATCGGCCGATCCGGCGTGTGGCGGCCTGTTCGACCGCCTTTACGATCGGCGCGACGGAATGGGTCTCGAATGGCAGGCGCTGCAGCAGCGGCTTGATGCTGGCCCGAAAGGTGTCGTCCCGAGCCGACAGGGCGTCGATAATAGCCTGGAGTTCGGCTAGATTCGAAACGTCGCCGCCACGACAGAGAGCGGTGGTAGATCTAGGATCGCTTTGCCTTGCTCGACGTTGATGCCGGCAAAAGGTTGGCTTTGTACCACGTCCGGCTGTTCGAATGTATTGGCGGCTTTGGCGTCCGGCCCGGTGAGCAGATCGGCGCTGTCCAGGGCGGCAATCTCGCGGTCGACCAGATCGATGTGCACCCGTGCCATCTCGTTGAGGTGGCGGTTGGTGGCAAAGACGTGCAGGACGTTTTCGCCGAGGATGGCGCTGGTGTCGATGGTAGGCACCTCGCCGTTGGTCAGACCGGTATAGATCGGTCCGGCGACGACTGGGTGCAGAGCGATGCCCGCGCGCCGCTTGGAGAACATTTCAAAGGGATAAAAGGTCGACTGGATCAGCATCTCGTCGCCACGGGTCAGGATCGGGGCGATGACGTTGACGATCTGGGCCAGGTTGGCGATCTTGACCGAGTCAGCGTGGCGGATAAAGCTGTTCAGGAACCCGGCGACGACGAGCGCGTCCTCGAGGTTGTACTGTTCTTCGATCAGGTGCGGGGCGAATTTCCCTTCACCGTTGCCTTGGCGGTCCTTGTACCAGACATTCCACTCGTCAAAGCACAGGTAGGCGCGCTTGGCACTGCGGCGTTTGGCCTGCACGAACCGACACGCGGCGTCCATCTCTTCGATCTGGCGGTCGATCGAGGCGGTGACGGCCAAATAGTCGGGCGTGTCGTCGTTGCGGTTGCCCACGTAGCGATGCAGGCTAATGTAATCGGCCAGGTCGCCGACGTGTTCCAAAACCTGCCGGTCCCACTCCATGTAGGTCGGCAGCCCGGTGGTGCACGAGCCGCAGGCCACCAACTCGACCGTGCCGTCAACATCTTTGATCATCTTGGCGGCTTGCTGGGCTCGGATGGCATATTGATCGGCGGGAACGTGTCCCAACTGCCACGGGCCGTCCATTTCGTTGCCCAGGCACCACAGCTTGATATCGTATGGCTCGCTGTTCCCGTTGGCAGCGCGCATATCGGCATACTGTGTGCCCGGCGGGCAGTTGCAGTACTCGACCCAGTTGCGGGCCTCTTCGGGCGTGCCGGTGCCGAGGTTGACGGTGATCATGGGCGTCCAGTCCATGGCGCGGCACAACTGCACATACTCGTCGGTGCCAAAGTGGTTGGGTTCGATGCTCTGCCAGGCCAGCTCGCGCACGGTGGGGCGTTCTGCGCG
>JAFGJF010000303.1 GCA_016929205.1 Anaerolineae bacterium | reverse complement strand
TAGTGCGCAAGCAGGGCGATCAAATGTGGGCACGGAAAAGATGAGGTGACGGATTGTCATCCATCACGCGCAGCAAGATTCATGAAGCAATGGAGCACTACTCGCCATAAGCAGTAGAGCTCTGCTCCCGTTGGGTCGCTAACCAACGGGAGCAGAATTGGGCGTTTTTATCCAGCAACCTGGGTTAACATACGCGGCGAACGACCGTCGCTTTTGTCGTCCAGCGCCTCACCTTGCGTGTCGCTCTCGCGCCGGAACTGGCTCATGTACAGATCATAGTACCGGCCCTGGAGATCCATCAGCGATGTATGCGTGCCGCGCTCGACAATCTCGCCCTTTTCGAGGACCAACACTTGGTCAGCATTGCGGATGGTGCTCAGCCGGTGGGCAATGACCAGGCTGGTTCGACCCTTGAGGAGCTTGTCCAGGGCCTGCTGGATGAGCAGCTCGGTACGGGTGTCCACGCTGGAGGTGGCCTCGTCCAGGATCAGAACCCTCGGATCGGCCAGGATGGCGCGGGCGATGGCGAGCAACTGGCGCTGTCCCTGGCTCAGGTTGTGACCACGCTCACCAATGTCGGTCTGGTATCCCTCGGGCAGGCGCATGATAAAATCGTGGGCATTGGCCAGCCTGGCGGACTCGGTCACTTCCTCGTCCGTGGCATCAAGGCGACCGTAGCGGATATTGTCCATAATCGTCCCAGAAAAGAGAAACGTATCCTGGAGGACAATGCCCATCTGCTGGCGCAGGTTGGCCTGCTTGACCTGGCGAATATCATATCCATCTATCGAGATACTTCCGCCAATGACGTCATAAAAACGCATCAACAAGCTGACTATGCTCGTCTTGCCCGCGCCTGTCGGACCGACCAGGGCAACGGTTTGTCCCGGTTCGGCGACCAGGCTGACGTCCTTGAGCACCGGCTCATCGGGTTTGTAGTGAAAATCGACGTGATCGAACACAATCCGCCCCTTGGCCGGTGGCAGCTCTACCGCATCGGGTGCGTCAACAATCAAGGGGGGCGTATCCAGCAGCTCAAAAATGCGTTCCGCACCAGCCAATGCCGATTGGAGCTGCGTCCACAGCGACGAGAGCATCTGGATGGGACGATAGAAGCGCTGGACATAGGTCATAAAGGCCACGACCATGCCGATGGAAACCTGATCGGGGTGGCGGATTACGGACCAGCCACCGTAGCCAAGCACGACAGCCAGGGCAGCATTGCTCATCACGTCTAGAGCAGGCGAAAAGGCAGATGTCAGGGTTTGAGCGCGCACATTTGCATCCCGGTTTGCGCGGTTGATCTGGCGGAACTCGGCCACGTTTTCGCGCTCACGGCTAAAGGCCTGCACTTCGCGAACACCGGAAATGTTTTCCTGCAGTTCAGAGCTGACGTCGCCGATCGTCTCGCGCGTGCGGCGAAAGGCCACGCGTGCCCGCTTGGCAAAAGCCGACGTCGTCAGGAGAATGAGCGGCAAAATGGAAAAACTGACCAGGGCGAAATCCCATTTGGTCGAAAACATGGTCACCACGATCCCAAACAGAGTGAGGGAAAAGCTGATCAGGCGCACCACACCGCCGCTGAATACCTGGTTGATGACCTGGGTATCGTTGACCAGACGGCTCATCAGGTCGCCGGCCTCACGCTCGTCAAAGAACTTGAGCGACAGGGTGTGAATTCGGCTGAGAATCTGGGTGCGCATCTGCAGGAGCAGCTTTTGTCCCATCACATTCATCAGGAACGACTGGCCCGACATGGAAAACCAGCGTCCCAGGTACAAAACCAACAGCAACAGCATCAACCGGTTCAGCCCGGCGGCGGGCACCATCGACGGAGGAAGAAGCCAGGCCAGCCAGCCTGTGCGCTCTATACCCTTGGGATCGATAAACTGATCGACCGCGACGCCGATCAGATAAGGGCTGACCACTTCGATCAGCGATCCAACGACAACCAACATGCCGACGACAAGGACCAAACCGATATAGGGCTTGAAATACGCCAGCAAGCGCCGCAGCGTTTTACCCGCGTCCCGAGCTTTTTCCTTTTCGCGGGCCAAGCCTCGCGTATGCCTTCCGTGAAACATATTACCCTCTCTCCTTTCGGCGAGGTGTCCCGGGACGTTGACCACTAGCCCAGGGAGAACCTTCGCCCATCCGGGATGCACCGGAAGGTTCCGGGGACATGCCCGAAAGCATATGTCCCTGGTGCGCCGGCAGCATCCCCGCAGACGCCTCTTGGCCGCTCAGGTCTGTGTCTTGCAGCAACTGCGAATAATAGATCTCGGCATAGATCGCGCTGTCTTGCATCAACTGCTCGTGAACGCCATGAGCGACAACCTGGCCCTTGTCCAATACCAGGATCTGGTCGGCATTGAGCACAGTAGCAATGCGTTGGGCGATCACAAAACTGGTACGCCCCTCCATCAACCGGGACAGCGCTTTCTGAATGCGGTACTCGGTCTCCAGGTCCACGCTGGAGGTCGAGTCGTCCAGGATCAGTATCCTCGGGTTAAGCAACAAGGCACGGGCAATAGCAACTCGCTGCTTTTGCCCGCCCGAAAGCGTTACCCCGCGTTCGCCAACCACCGTATCGTAGCCATCGGGGAACTCGGTGATAAAATCGTGCGCCTCGGCCGCTTCTGCTGCAGCGATGATCTCGTCCATGCTCGCATCGGAACGACCAAAGGCGATGTTTTCCTTGACCGTCCCGCCAAACAAGGTGGCCTCTTGGAAGACAATGCCAATCTGCGAACGCAGACTCTCGATGGTCACATCACGAACGTCCATATCGTCGATGAGCACCCGTCCATTGGTCACGTCGTAAAAGCGCGGGATGAGGTTAATGATCGTCGATTTGCCAGAGCCGGTAGCCCCCAACAAGGCAATAACCTGCCCCGGATCGGCCTCAAAGCTCACGCCATCGAGCACCAGATTGCCGCTTTCAAAGTAGCGAAACGAGACATCCTCAAAAGCGACCCGGCCAGCAACCCCGGCCAAAGCCTGCGCTCCGGGCTTTTCAACCACCTCAGACTGTGTATCGAGGACCTCAAAGATGCGCTCCGCCGAAGCGCCGGCCTGCGAGATCATGGTAATGTACATAGTGACGCCCAACAAGGGCCAGAAAGCCATCATGACATAGTTGGCAAAGGAAAGCATCTCGCCCAGGGTCAACGACCCGCCGAGCACCTGCGCGCCGCCAACCCAATATACTGAAAGCCTCGATCCGTTCGAAATGAAAAACATCATGGGAAAAAGCACGGCCATAATCTTGCCGATGCGGATGTTCATATCGTACAACTCTTGGTTGGCGGCTGCATAGCGCTTTGCTTCGTACGGCTCGCGGGCAAAGGCCTTGACCACGCGCACGCCGGCCAGGCTTTCCTGGAGGACGACGTTCAGCCGGGAAAGACGTTCCTGAACGAGCTTGAACATCGGGCGGATGCGACCGTTGACCGACCCAAATATGGCAAAGGTAACCGGAACGACGACCATCATCACCAGAGAGAGACGCCAGTTGGTGACAAAGAGAAAGATCAGGCTGGCGCTCATGGTCAATACCGAACTGACCACCATCAGAAAGCCCTGGCTGACAAAACCCTGTACCAGATCCACGTCAGAGGTCGCCCGGGTCATCAACTGCCCCGTCTGGGCCTGGTCGTGATAGCTAAAAGAGAGGGCCTGGACTTTGGCATAGATCTGATTGCGCATGTCGTAGGCGATCCCCTGGGCCGTACGCACCATCAACCAGCCTTGTAGAAAAGAAAAGACGGCACGCAAAATCGCAAAGCCGACTATCCCTACCGCCATCCAAATCACGAGCGCCAAGTCCCCCGAGCTGATTCCCCGGTCCACAATCATCCGCGTAAACTGCGGCTGGATCAAATTGGCTGCGTCGGCGAGCACCAAACACACAAACCCACCTGCCATAAACCACCTGTACTTGCCCAGAAACATTCGAGCAGCACGCCACAAATGCTTCACATCGACCTCCTTTTTTCACCCTGCAACCCATGCATCAATACGTCCACAGCTTGAGCCAATTCCCCCTTGGCAGGAAAATCGCCCTTTTCGTGCCACCATCTTGAAAAGTGATAAAACCAACAGGTCATCAGCAAACGTGCGACAAACCCCGCCTCTACATCGCCCCGAATCTCACCCCCAGCCTGGCCCTGTACGACCAATTCTTGCATCAAGCTGCCGATGCGGTGCGCGCTCTGGTGGTGAATCGGCGCGCCAATCCGGGCCAGGAACATGTGCCGGGTCAGCTCTTGCCGCGGCGCAAACTCGTCGACCATCGCTTCCATCAACAGCTTGATCCGATCGATGACCCTATCGGGCGTGTGCTCCACGCCAAGAACGCGGCCGCCCAGCAGCTCGATACGCCACAAGGCAATCTCGTTCACGATCGCTTCTTTGGTCTCAAAGTAGTTAAAGAACGTGCTTTTGGCAACGTCTGCGGCCTCGGCGATCTCTTGGACCGTCGTATCATCGTATCCCTTTTCCTGGAACAACTGCCAGGCGGCTTTGAGCAGATGCTCGCGCGTCTCTTGCTTTTTGCGTTCCCTTCTAGATATACATTCGCTCATCGTTACCTCGAATTTGACGACCACAAGGAAATATGACCATAGTCAATCTTGACCCTGGTCAATTTCGACTATAGTCGTATTTTACCAGCTTGTGGTGGCCCTGTCAAGCGTGTGAAAGATATTGCGTCCTGCAGGTTGCGAAGCACAGGCATCGTTTGCTCATCTTGTGCATTTATGCTACAATCACAAGAGACTTACGGTTGCAACGTGGGGGATAACAGTCAAGGGAACAAACCATGAGCGAGCCAAATCATCAAACCATCATTCTAGCCGTGGATGACTATCCCGCATTCCTGGATATGATTGAAACGACGCTGCAAGCCGAAGGATACCAGGTTTGGACGGCAACGAACGGCCAAGACGCGCTGGACAGACTGCTAGCTGAATACCGAGATCGAGACCGCGTTCCGGACGTGATCCTGGCCGACATCATGATGCCGGTTATGGACGGGTTCACATTTTACGAGCACGTGCGCGGGAACCCCTACCTGAATCACATCCCCTTTATTTTTCTGACCGCCAAAGCCCAAATTGAAGATATCCGGCAAGGCAAAGAACTGGGCGCAGATGACTATTTGTGCAAACCATGCACCGTAGACGATCTGCTGTCCAGCGTGCGCGGCAAGCTGCAGCGAATGCAGCAGCAGCGAACATTGGCCGCCCAGTTTACCGGCGAGCGCAACCGATCGCGCCGAGGCAGCAACCTCGTTTTTCTGATCGTCGGCGTCGCCCTGGTCGTTTCAGCCTGCCTGATGGGCGCATTTGTGGCAGCCGGGCTGCTCTAGCGCCAATCCGGCACACCCAATCTTGTATAAGAAGCGCAGCCAAAACAGAACAGGCTGCGCTTTTTTGTGAACGGTATGGCGGTATTTGCTTGCCTACCCCGGCAAGCCGTCGTAGATAACCCGGTAGCTGTGATAACGATCCTGTGAGATGCGGTTCTTTTGTACTGCGTCCTTGACCGCACAGCCAGGCTCGTGGCTGTGCGAACAGTCGCCAAAGCGACAGCGTGCTTGCAGCGCGGCAATCTCGGGATAAAACCGTACCAGCTCGCTTTTCGACAATCCACTCAATCCAAACTCGCGAATGCCGGGCGTATCGACGACAAACCCGCCCATCTCTAGCTCGATCAAATTGACCTGCGTCGTCGTGTGACGGCCCTCGCCATAATCGCTGACAATGCCGGTGCGAAGCTGCAAGTCCGACTGCACGGCGGTGAGCAGCGACGATTTGCCGACGCCGGACGGGCCAGCCAGGACAGTTGTCCTGTCTTTCAAGACCGCACGCAGTTCCTCGATCCCCCGGCCATCGGTCGCGCTGGTAAACAGAACGGGGTAGCCCAGATCGAGGTAAGGACCGATCTTGGTTCTGCACTCGGCCACATCGCGTGCCAGGTCGATCTTGTTGACACAGATCAGCGGCGACAGATTGTGCCGCTCGGCGGCGATCAGGTAGCGGTCGACGAGTTCCATCCACAAAACCGGATCGCGCCACGAGGCGACGACGAGCAGTTGATCGGCGTTGGCGACGATGACCTGCTGCAGGTGGCTATAGAATACATCGGGCCGGGCGAGCACGCTCTTGCGCGGCAAGACGCTCTCCACCACGCCGCGATCCAAACCGGTGTTTTCCTCGGACAGGACAACCCGGTCGCCAACAGCGACGACGTTGGTAAACCCGGTGTCTTCGGCGCTGAGCGAGCCGCGTGTGCTGCAGAGCAACCGGCGTCCGTTCAATTTGACACGACAGAGACTGCTGCTGACCTCGATCACCGTCCCGACCAAGCCCGGTGCGACGTCGAGCACCTCCATTGATGTGTCATGTGCTGTCGATACCTCTGTCGCCGCAGATTCGTCTTGCTCTTCGCGCAGCGCCTCCAGGGCCACGGCCAGGACTTCGCTGCGCCGTTCCTGCTCGCCACGCGGCATCACCGGCTCGCTCTGGGGCACGGCCCATTCATCCAGGTTATCCCAACTGTCGGGCATCCACGTCTTGTGCCGTGCACGCTTGGTTTTGCGGTTGCGCTTGATCTGTTTGCGCACCTGGCGCATCTGGGCATTGTTGCGCATGTGATCCCACTGTTTTTCATTTCGATTCGCCAATGTCAGATTCCTCCGTAAATGGCTGTAACACTTCTGGATAACAAAAAAGGGCCATGAATAAAGTTCACTCATGGCCCTCCAGAAACAGCCGCCAAGGCTGCGCTTTTGTCCAAGCCGTTTGCAGTGCAAGTGACCTGCATACAACCTGCTAAAAACAAAAAAAGCCACGAGTTGTGCGATCTTGCCGCCGCCTCATGGCCCGTTACTCTTCGATTGTGTGGTGCGCTAGACGCTACACGTCACCCAAGCAAAAAACGGCAGGCAAGATCGAATTGTGCGACATCAACATTATGCACTTGGGACATACGACTTGCCTCCTTTATCAACAATGTATCATACGCATCCCATTATAGGCCAAAAACAAAAGTTGTCAAATCATCAACCTTGGCAAATCAGCATTGTTCTCGCGTACGTCGTACACCAGCCCACAAAAAGCTAAACACTTGAAGTTCGGACGAATC
>JAFGJF010000302.1 GCA_016929205.1 Anaerolineae bacterium | reverse complement strand
TAGGCCACGCAGATCCGCCCCACCAGATCATCACCGATACGCAGGCCCTGCACCATCTGATGCGGCAGGTCGATGGCCTGCCGCGAACCAAGTAACTGCTCTTCGAACTCAATGACGATCAGACAATCGTCGGGGTACTGCATCACCGGCGGGATGCGTTCCAGCACCCAGTGCAAGAACTCGATCGTGGACGGGTTTTCGGCCATCTTGAGTCCGATATCGTTCAGGCTATTCAGCTCTTGGACGCGCTTGCTCATCAGGTTGCTGACCCGCTGCTGCTCGTCCAGCAGGCGCTGGTTTTCGAGCGCCTGGGCCACCTGCTCGACGACGGAACGCACGACCTCCAGCTCGCCTTCGCTCCAATCCTGCCCTTCCCGGCTGAACCCCAACGCGCCAAATACCTCGCCGTAAAACTCGACGGGCACGGCAAGCGTCGATTGGCCCTCGCCCTCGAGATCGCCGCTTTCGGTCACGTAACCGACCTGCTGGACGGCAGAGGTCATCGCCGGCAGCCAGGCATCGGACGTCGGGCCTTCGCCCTCGGGCGAGATCATGTACCCATCGCCGCCCTGCACCCCTGCCCACTCGTCTGCGCGATCGGTATAGTTTTCCCACCCTTCGCGCACGTAACGCCGCTGGACGGCCAATAGTTGCTGCAAGGTCGAATCCAGTTCCTGCCGCGCTCGTTCCACCTCTTCCCTGGCCCGTTCCTGCTCGGCGATTATTTCCTTGATGTCATCGATCATCATCTCCAGGCCGATTGCCAGATCGGAAAGGATCTCGACCCCTTCGGGAACATCGATCGCCACCTCGAGGTCGCCCAGAGCGATGGCCTGGATCGCATCCAGCAGCGTCTGCCCCTGTTCCTGAACCATTTGTTTGTATTCGTCTAGTGAGCGTTCCGACATCGATCTGCTCCATTGTTGTCACGTCCGCGACGTAACCTACCTCGCCGTCACGTCGCGGACGTGACAACGCCTGTTTCCTCAATCCGCCGATTGCAGCCAGGCCAGGGCCTCTCGTTCCGACTCAAAGAACTGGATGTTGTTTCTCCCGGCGGCTTTGCTGATAAAGTTGGCCATCAATCGTGAGTAGCGCCCGATGCCCAAAACGGCATTTTTGCCCAAGCGCAGGTCGCGTGCCAGCTCGGCAAAGAGCGCTCGCTCCTGAGATGAAAACTTGCCCGCCCGGCACGCATCGGTGAGCATCAACAAAGGCTCGTCCTGGGTGGCTGCCTCCAGGAAAGGCATAAAATCCTGAAGAAAGTCTTCCCGGCTGACCCGAACATCGTCGGTGTATGTCAATCGCAGAATGCGATCCTTTCCCATTTCCAGTGTGTAAGCCATTCAGTCCCCCGCCTTTAGCCAATCGAGCGCTTCTTGTTCGGTCTCGGTAAAGCGAATATTGTTTCGCCCGGTCGCCTTGATCACAAAAGAGACCAGAACCCGCGCGTAGCGGTTGGCCCCCCAAACCGCCGCCTTGGCGATTTTCAAGTTTTTGTTCAATTCTAAAAAGACCTTGCGCCCGCCAGACGAAAACTTGGCCGAACGGGTGCCGTCAACCAAGACCAACAGGGGATCGTCATCGGTAGCGGCCTCTACAAAAGGCAGAAACTCGTCGCTGAAAGCCTCCATATCGGCGTCACTCTGATCGCCGATAAAGGCAAGGTGTAGAATACGATCGTCTCTACGGTACAATTCATACGGCATACGACACGCTCCTATTCATCATTTCTTGCTGTTTGTTGGCGCGCCTGCCAACAACCGCTCTTTAGGGCCCAGGCGCACAATCGATCTGGACGCGCCCAAGACCTGCCCCAACTCGCGCAGCGTGATGCGCATGATCTCTTGACGATCTGTAGCGCGATGGATCTGATCGGTAATCGAGCGCACCAGGCGCTCCTGCTCGGCCTGCACCTGCACCTGCTCGAACAGCGTTGCCGTCTGGATCGCGACCGCCAACTGGTCGGCCATCGTCTGCAAGGCAGCAATGTCCTCCTCGGAAAAAGCCTCTTCCTGTGTGCTCTGGATGGTGAGCGCACCGATCTGCCGGCCGCGCGAGGTCAGCGGCAGCGCGATCTCGGAGCGCGTCTCCGGCAGCAGCGGGTTGTCAAAACGACGAGGACTCTCTGCGGCCAAGCCGCTTGCGGATAGGGCATCGACATCCAGGGTGATGCGTGCCTCTCCCCTGGCCACACACTGGCCAATCATCGACGCCCCGCCGATTTCCAACTTGTGGCCACGTTTGACCATCTGCCGCCCCGGCTCACCCGTACCGGAGCGCAGCACCGCCCACTGGCCGCTCTCGTCAACGAGAAACAGACCGACGTAATAATAGTCGAATCGCCCGCGGATCAACTCGACGGACTGGCGGATCAGGACTTCGGGATCCAAAATGCTGCTCGCCGCGCGAGCAACCTGAGCCGCGGTCTGCAACTGCCTGCTGCGGCGTTCAATTTCGCCCAACAGCCTCTTGCGCGAGATATAGCCGCCAACACGCTCGGCAACCGTGCGAATGTGCGTCGACTCGGAAGCCAAAAAGGAGCGCTGTTCGATATAGGCAATGTGAACACGGCCGATCTCCTGGCTGTTGACGACGATCCCATAGGCGATCCGCCAGGCGCTGTCCAGCGTTTCTTTCTGCCCGTAGAGATGCCCCTCGAACTCGATCGCCGCCACTGCCACCTCGGAAAACTGCATCGATCCCGGAATCAGGTCGGCCACACGCCCCAGGAAATCCGCGATGGGCAGGTCTAGCTCGACCAGCCGCCCGATCGACTGGGTACAATTGAGCTGCCTGTTCTGGAGCTGCACGGTATGCCGCGCTGCGTAATCCTCGGTGACGTCCCATTGAATGCCAAACAAGCCGCAGAATTGGTCCTCTCGAAAGAGCGACCTGTTGATCTGCCGGACATAACGTACCTGCCCATCATCACCTTTTCTCGGCCTGACATCGTCGACCGGCCTGACACCGGCGCTCAGGATCTGGGTAAAAGCCTGGGCGAACGCGCCCTGGTCGGGAAAGAGCCCGGCGTAACGCAAACCGCTGCTCAGCACCTCGTCGCGGCTCTCATAGCCGGCCAGTCTGGCAAACGCCTCGTTGGCGTCGACGATAACCAGGTGTTCGCGCACGATATCCAGGATCTGTGGATCATCTCGATCGACACAGCGCCCGTCGTCAAACTCGAAGCGATACGTGTTGGCGCCAACGGCGTCGATCAGCAGTTCGAGGATCTCATCTGTGGAACGATTTGGACGAGCATTATCCATCCCGGCCTCCTTTGCCTACCGGCGCAACCTTGTTCTCCGTTCCCAGGCGAATCGCGACCCGGGTCGCGCCAACAGCGCGCTGTATTTCCTGAACAGCGGACTTGAGCAGGTCGTCCAAATTGGCCTGCGAGCGCACCCTGTCCGTCGTCTGGCGCAGCACCACCTCGCGCCGCGCGCTGCGCTGCGTCTCTTCAAACAAGCGCCGCGTCTCGATCGTTTGCGCAACCTGCACGCCGATATCTCGAACCAGCGCTATCTGCTCCTCACTCCAGGGCTCTGCGCCAGGCCGTTTCAAGCCGACGGTGCCAATCACCGTGTCGCCAAAAACCAGGGGAACAGCCAGAGAGATCTCTTCCTCATCGCCGTCGCCGCTACGCTGCCGCTCGACGGCAACGTCGTGTCGCCTGAGCGCTTCACCCATCACCGGCAGCCAGGCATCGCCGGTGGGGCCTGACCGGTCGACGGCATAGCGGTATCCGGAGAGCTCGGCGCTCGACTCGACCAAACGATCCCAGGTGTCTTGCACGTAACGACGGGCGATCGTCTCGGAACGGGCCAACGCCTCCTGGGCGGAGGCAAAAGAACGAGCGTTGTCGATGGTGATACCCACCTGGTCGGCAATGGTCTGCATCACGGCAATGTCGTCCTGGTCAAAGGCATTCGCTTGCGTACTTTGCACGCTCAACGCCCCGAGCACCCGGCCGCGCGCGCGCAAAGGCACCGCCAATTCGGAGCGCGTCTCGGGCAACAGCGGGTTGCTAAACCGTCCCGACACGAGACCGGCCCCAAGCGCGAGCTTGTGATCGCCTTCGTTGACGCAGCGGCCGATCATCGACAGCGGATCGCCGACCTCAAAACGGTGCACACGGTCGATCATTTGCGCCCCTGCCGCCCCTGTCCCGGCGCGCAGCACGGCCCAGCGGCCGGGCTCCGCATGCCCTTGCACCGCGCGCGTCCACTCGCCGGTTTCGTCAACGAGGAACAGGCCAACGTAATAGAGGCCAAATCGCTCCCGGATCAAGTCGACGACGCGCGGCAGCAGTTCGTCCAGGTCGAGGATCGAGATCGTGGCCTGTGACACCTCGGTCGCCGCTTGCAGGCCGCGCGTGCGTTCGGCAATGCGCTGCTCCAACGAACTGCGAACCTCGCGCAATTCGAGGTTGCTGCTCAACAATTCGGCC
>JAFGJF010000301.1 GCA_016929205.1 Anaerolineae bacterium | reverse complement strand
TATAACGACGGTGACGGCGGACGGACGGGGATGGTTGTGGATCAGGTGTCGCTGCTGGTGAGACAGCCGGCGCCATCAGAGGCGACTCTGTATCTCCCTCTGATCCTGAAAAAACACTGAGAGTGCTGAAAAAAGTCACGCACCCTTGGTCAAAATGGACTTGTTCAGTACGCTCCCAGGATGAAAATGTCATAACAGAAAAAAACGCGTTCTGCCACGCTGCAGAACGCGTTTGATGTACTGGGAATTATTGAAGGGCGAAGGTGACTTGTACCTGGGTGCTCATCTCGAGTTCACCGGGCGCGATCCCACCGCCACCGCCACCCATCCCTCGTTCGGCGTATGCCACCGCGCTACCGCCGATGACCTCGCTGACCGACAGCACCTCGCCCAACGCTACCCCGGCCAGGCCGGTCAGTTCGCCGGCACGGAGCTTGGCGTCGGCCATTGCCTTTTCACGGGCCTGGCTTTCCCATTTCGAGTTGTCGGAAACGGTAAAGGTCACGCCGTATACCTGGTTGGCGCCTGCCGCAACCGCGCCGTCGAGCACCTCTCCGGCCTTTTCCACATCACGGACGGTCACTTCGAGCATGCTGGACACATTGTACACACCTTTCGGCTCTTCTACAGATCCTTCCTCGCTGACTGAAGGCTGGTACGGCTCTTGCTCGTAGTAAATGCTATAGTAAGAGCTCTGAAGATCCTTTTCCGCGATACCCAGCTCGGTGAGCGCAGCAGCGACCGCCGCCATTTTCTGCTCTACCTCGTTCCTGGCTACGGCCACGGTACTGGCCCGGGCCTGGGCGCCAATGCTGATCCGGGCGATGTCCGGGACCAGGCTGATTTTGCCCAGACCGACAACGGTGATCGTGCGCTGGGGCGTTTGGATAACAGGCTCTGGCGTTAGCTGTGATTTGGCCTGCACGTTGGTGCACGCGACCAGCAACATGGCCACGACAACGACAGAGAATAGTACTTTGATTCGATTGAACATATTTGTTGTTCCTTTTTTAGAAAGCCATTCCGGCTTGTCGATTTCGAAAACCGTCCCCATCATATCACAGTCCGCCCCGGCGTACATCGGTCAAGTGATGGATTTCGAATTGCGACAAATGACGTAGTAGGTGGGGCATCCGGGCCGGGAGGCATCGTTCGAGGCAGCGATGCTGCGATGGCATCGTGAAGGCGCTTGGCCAGCGCCCGGTCGGGCAGGTGATCTGCCAGACGCGCAGCGCCGATCAGCGTGTGCGCCTCAAGCGGCGGGTCCCGGAGCAGCAGGTTACAGCAGGTCTCTGTGGCGAGAGAGGGCCATGGATGTTCCACGCCCTGGTCGTGCAGCAGCCCGCACACGCCCGCCGTGGGGTTCAAGTCGGGCACTATCGCCGAGGAACTCCAATGCGGCGCGTGGGGAGAGGCAAGCGCCGACTCTAGAAACGGCGGGACGAGGCCCGCCTCGTTCGAGACGGATTGCAGGAAGGAACAGGCCGAGCGCGCCAGGTCCAGGTCGTGGCAGCCGGCCTCGTGCAGGGCAGCCAGCCCAACCTCGATAAACAGCGGCTGGCTCTCCGGGCAGCGCAGGTCTGGCTCCAACGCGTGCCCCAGCCCGCCGTCGGCGTTCTGGTAGGCGCGCACGGCCCTGTCCACAGCCGCAGGTTTGGCATGGGCAAACTGGACCTCAAACAGCCGGCGTTCCAGCAGCCTGGCGTGGGTCAGCATAAATGCTTGTGCCCTCATCAAGATGTCGCTCATCGGTTGACCTCCTCCGGCGGCCGTTTGGCCCGCGCGTTTTACTCTGGGGAGATGCGGATCACCTGGTCCAGTACGCCCAGTGTGTTCGGCCCATAGTAGTTGCCGTTGAGAGGGTTGACCGTGCCCCGCACGTTGTACATCAAGCCCAGCGCCTGCACCCGCTGGTCGGGATCGACGTCCATCGCTGCCTCGTCTACCGCGACGTGCAGCACGCGCCCCACGAACAGGTGCCACTGGCTGTCCTCGTACAGAGGGCGATGCCAGGCCAGCTTGCATTCCAGGTTGATCGCGCACTCGGCGACCCTCGGCGCCTGCACCGTTTGCGCTGCTTCGACGGTCAAACCGGCGTCGACGATCTCGTCGTTGTCCGGCCCGTTGCAGTGGATGGTCTCAAAACACTGCGGGTAGTGTTTGGCCGAGGGAAAGTTGAGGCACCACTCGCCCTCGCGTTGGATGTTGGCATAGGTATGGGTGTACTCGAGCAGTGCCAGCAGCGACGAATAATGATCGCGTTCGCCCACCAGCAGCCCCCAGGAATGCAAGTTGGCGTTCGCGGCACCGTTGGCCTTGTGCGTGGTCACCAGAAAGATGGGGTTGGGTACGGTGACGACGTACTCGAGCCAGGAAAAGACGTGGTATTTACCCGGCCAGTCTTCGACCAGGTAGGGTGGCTGGTTGATACCGATCTCGTGTTTCATTTTGTGCTCCATTCTATCTCGATCTTGGCCTATGAATCAGGAACCGGCAGGTCTCATCGCCCTGGACGATCGAGCTGAGCAGTTCGACCTCGACCGGCCCATCCAGCAGCGTCTCAAAGAGCTGCCGATACCAGCCGCACGAGCAATGGCAGTAGGTGGCCGAAAACGGCTCCCTGGTCTGGCTCACCGACCCGCAGTAACAGCGGTCGTAAGACGCGTGGATGGCGCCGCCCTCGCGCCGCAGCTGCCCACCGCCGATGTGCGCTTCATTTAACCGTGCCAGTAGATCGTCCAGGTCGCGCGCCTCCTGCCCGAGCCGGCATGCCTTTTTCAACGTGCCGGCCCCAATGCACCGCCGGCCGCAGGCTTCCATGATCGCCCGGCGCGTTTCCGCGACCACGTTTCGGTCCAGCACCTCCATCATCTCCCGGATGCAGCGGGCCTTTTGCTGCGGCGTCGTCAACGCCGCATAAGCCTCGCAACCTTGCACGAGTTCGTCTCGGGCCGCACCTTGCACCCGCGACTCGACGTTTTCTTGAAATACCCGTGCTTTGAATGGCATTTTAGCCCTCCTGGTGGATGCCGATCTGCAGCCCGATGACGTTGTTGGGCGAACTGTCCCCCTCAAAGTGATAGTGCCACTCGCGGTTGTCGCCCGATGGCTCCAGCCCGGCCTCTTGGATGGCTTTCAGTAACGTCTCGTAGGCGTCTCCGATGTGCTCCAGGCTGCCCCAGTACAGCAGCGACGCGCAGCGCAAGGGGGGCAGGGTTTTGACCTGTGCTTCGCCCGCTGCCGGCGTGCCTTCCTTGACCGGGACGCCGACATCCATGATATAGATATCCGGCGCGCCGACCCAATAAAAGTGGGTGATCACCGGTCCAACCTGCGCGATGCCAGCCGCAGCCTGCGCCGTTTCCAGCTTGAGGATCAGGGCATCCAACTCGTCGTCGAGGTTAGCCATCGCCGTTGGTGGGCAGGCGACGTAAAAAAAGGTTTCCTCGCGCGCCGTCTGCACGCGCATCTGTCCGATCAAGAACTCAGGTGTGGTTGGCAGGTCCATATGCGACTCCTTCGATCATCACCAGGCAGTCTGTGTCAATAAACTCGGTGGTAGAGGTCATCCGGGCCGGGTATTGGTCCTTTTCAAAGTGGTTCCGGAACAACTTTTCCATCTCGGGCAAATCCTTGATCTCTTTGAGCCAGACGTTGACTTTGACCAGGTCGGCTACCGTCAGGCCAAATTGGGCCAGCGTATCTCGCAGATGTGCAAAGATGTCCTCGTGCTGTTCGGCAAAGGTGGCCCCAAAGCCACGATGCAGTCCCACAAACACGATATCGCCCGCCGCCACAGCCGACGAATAGCTAAAGGGGGTGGGAATCCTTTTGATAGTTGACATGGTTTGCTCCTTCTCCGAGCGTGGCTCGGCGTACTCCAGCCAATGCGCGATCCAGGTGGGCCGCGCTTTGGCTTCCTTGGCTCTAGCCGCGCGGACCTATCTGGCCTACCCATCCGCCGGGGGGTGAAAACCCGCATCCTGCTCGTACAGCGCGCGGATGGCGTCTACGTCGTCGTCGGACGCGGACGCATCCACTGCCCCAATCAGCGCGGCGACGTGGTCCATCAGTGCGTAAACCGGCTCGACCTGTTCCGCTTCAAGCTCGACCATATAGCCCCACCCGCCGTCCCAGGGCAGGATCTCGACCTTGTTGAATGCCAAAAAGTCGCGCAGCAGGTCGCCGCGCACGAACTCGATCCCGTGCATATCAAAAATGCCAAAGTCGTCGGGGTCTGCCGCGCCACTGCGGCACAACTTCCACGCTTTCCCGCCGACAATAAACCGGTCGCGCGGCGTATCCAGCGGGTCAAAATCCGGCTTGAGCGCGTCGAGCATCAGATCGTCGAGTTGGGCATCCACCAGCACCCAGCGTGACTCCGGTGCCTTCCAGTATTCGCAGACCCAATGGTCTTCATAGTGACCGGGCACAAAGTAGGTGCCAAAGCCGCAGCGCGCCCGCGCCGGGATGCCCTGGTGGCGCAGGATCGCCGTCAACATCACCGAAAAGTCGCGGCAGTTGCCGACCAGCTTGCTATCGTGGGGACGCGCCACGGTAAGCGGGCGGCTGTCCAGTTCCACCATCCGCGCCAGTTGTTTGTCCACACGGCGCAGGTTCACCTCGGTTTTACGCTCGTCGCTGAGCTCAAGCCCGTAGCTGCCCGCCCAAAAGATGTGGACCATCACTCCTTGCAGCGTTTTGACCAGCGCCGGCAGGTCGGCCGGCAGGTTATCGAACAGGTCAGCATAGGTGCCCGGATCGGTCATCAGGCTGGGCTGGGTGTAATATGCCAGGCTGTCTTTTCTCATCGTTTTCTCCTTTGCTTATCTATCCGTCGGAAACCGGTTTTTTGGCGGGTGGTTTTGACCCACGGGTGTTTTGTACCCGCGGGTGTTTTGTACCCGCAAACCCCGGTTTCTCAACCAAGATCGTACGTGTATCAACCGGCCAACGCCTGCTCGATGTGGTCGAGAGCCTGGGCGTCCTTCTCGCGCGCCTGGCGCACGATCTCGGCCATCGCCCGGCGTTTGGTGGGATCGGCCATTGTCCGGAAGGCGTCGGGGCTGCCGATGCCACCCGCCAGCTCCCAGACCTCCCACATCAGGTCGTGTTCTGCTGCATAGCAGGCGGCAGCGTGAAGAACGTGTTCCGCCGTGCCCGGTTTGCTCGGCCCGGCGCCAAAGTGCTCGGTTATTTCTGCCAGGAATACCGAGCCGTACCAGCGCGCCTCGGCCAAGTTGCCCACGGCACTGTCATGGATAAAGTGGTGAGCGCGCAGTGTGGCCTCGTCACCGGCAGGCCACCCCTCGTCGCGCAGCAACTGCTCCGCCCAGGCGTCATAGGCCGCCAATCCGTTGTGGCGCTGCCGGTACCATTCCGGCGCGTCCGGCTCCGGCAGGACCACCGGCACCCGCGTTACCTGCACCATCCACTTGAGCGCGGCGCGACTGGTCTCTTTCAGCAAGGGCTTGGCTTTCTTGTCGCCGATGATCAGCAGGCACTGGGTATCTTGGAACCAGTCCCGTTTGCGGAAATAGCCCGCCGCCTGTCCTGCAGCTGCCGGTTGTTCTTTAACCGCTGGTTGTTCTTTAACCGCCGGTTCAAACTCGATGCCCGCATTGAAGTCGGGGACATTCTGGAAAAAGCTCCAGCCGATGAGCACGTCGCCGCCCTCGTCATAGCCGGCGATGATCGAGGGTTCCGGCGGGCCGATGACGCCGTAGCCCAGCACCGGCATGCCTCGCCCGATGCTCTCTGCGATCCGCTGCCGGAACAGCGCCTCGTTGTCCCGCCCCTCTTCCTTCATCACCCACTCAAATTCGTAGCCGATGGCGTCAAAAATGTGACGTTCCGGTGCCTCGGCATCGGCGGACATGTAAAACAGGGCCCCGTTGTCGCCGTGCCAGCCTTCTTTCCAGGACAGGAATGACCCCGCGCCCGACACGCCGACCAGGAAAGCATAGGTGCACAGCACCTTGCAGTCCGGGCTTTTTGCCAGACAGTGCTTGCAGCCATAGTCCGGTTCGCCCAGGAACTCTAGCACCGCCCGCACCACCGAGGGCAGGATGATGTCCTCCGGACAGCGTTTGCCGCCCTCGTAAAAGTGAACGCGGGGGACGCCTTCCAGCACTAAACGCACAGGATATTCGTTCATACTTTATTTTCCTCCATTTGGTTGCTCACATTCTAGCACCAGTATACCGCCTATTCCTGTCAGAAAACGTCATCATTTGGCAAGAAATCAGAAAATTTGTTCTGTTTCTGATACTTTTGGGAGAGAGGGCGACGTCCAGCGGACAACACAATAAGGAGCGCCCAGGACAGCAAGGCATCGCAAAACTCGAGCTACTTGTCAAGTACCTCGCGCACCTTGGACGTCAGCGCGTTTAGCAAAAAAGGCTTGTTTAAAAACTCTATCTTGGCTGTCTGTATCCCGTACCGAACCATTGTGTCATCCGTATAGCCGGACATAAACAACACTTTCACCTGAGGGTAAAGCGTCCTCAGCTTCTCAGCTAGCTCTCGGCCACTCATATGAGGCATAACCACATCTGTCAGTAACAAGTCAATCTTTCCCTGATGCTGTCCGGCGAGAGATAATGCCTCATCGCCAGAGCAAGCTTCCAAGATAGTATAGCCTTTGGCTTGCAGTGTGCGTTGTGCCAGGCGGCGTACCAGCTCATCATCCTCAACCAGCAGGATGGTTTCGGTGCCATAATGAGTTGCCCGTCTGGCTTGGGGTGCAGGTAGGGAAGTGGCTGCGGTGTCAGCAACAGGCAAATAAATCTTGAAAGTCGTGCCTACGCCAAGCTCACTGTAGACCGTGATGTGGCCTCCACTTTGTTTGACAATACCAAAGACGGTGGCTAAACCCAAGCCGGTGCCTTCGCCCATTTCTTTGGTGGTAAAGAACGGTTCAAAAATGCGAGATTTGATCTCTTTGCTCATACCGATCCCGCTATCACTCACGGCCAATAACACGTATTCACCCGGCACGACTTCCAGGTGTTTTGCGGCGTAATCCTGGTCCAGCGTCGCATTGGCCGTTTCAATCGTCAGGTGGCCGCCGCGAGGCATGGCATCTCGGGCATTGACCGCCAGGTTTACGATGATCTGCTCAAGTTGCACGGGGTCCACTTTGGCCAGTCCCAAATCCGAGGCGAGTATCGTTTTTAGGATGATGTGTTCACCGATGATACGCTGTAGTATCTTGTCCATCTCGACCACCACTGCGTTCAAGTTCAACACCCGGGGTTCCACCATCTGTCTGCGCGAAAAGGCCATCAATTGGCTGATCAGTTTGGTTGCGCGCTGGCCCGCATCCAAAATCTGACCCAATGAGTCCTGAAGAGGATGGTCGGCAGCCAACTCGTACTGGGCCAGCTCGGCGAAACCATTGATCGCTGTGAGCAGGTTGTTAAAGTCATGGGCAATACCGGCCGTCAATTGGCCGATGGCCTGCATCTTTTGTGCCTGGTAGTATTGCTCCTCGAGTTCTCGCTCGCGGGTCACGTCGCGCTTGACTGCCACATAGTTGATAATAACGCCGTCCTCACCCTTCACCGGCGATATTGTCGCTTCCTCAGTGTACAACGTACCGTCTTTTTTCCTATTGACAAAGTTTCCGGACCACACCTGCCCGGCGCAGATAGTTGCCCATAGTTCCTGGTAAAAGGCAAGGTCTTGGTGATTGCTTTTGAGGATACGCGGATTCCGGCCCAGTACCTCGGCGCGACCGTAGCCGGTGACGTGTTCAAAAGCCGGGTTGACATAGACAATATCCCCCTCCGTGTCGGTTATCACCACCGTTTCAGCGGACTGTTCGATAGCGGTGGTCAGGCGTTCCATGTCACGGGTACGCTGGCGCAACGCCTCCTCGGCCCGCTTGCGCTCTCGCCGGTTCTCTGCTTCGTGTAACGCCCGGGTAATCGCCGGCACGAGACGCGAAAGCTTTTGTTTGAGCACGTAATCGGTCGCGCCCGCAGTCAATCCCTCAATGGCTGCATCCTCGCCCATTGTTCCCGAAACAAAGATAAAAGGAACATCCGGGCAATGTTCTTGCGCCAGCCACAGCGCGGACACGCCATCGTACATCGGCAATCGATAATCGGCGAGGATCACATCATACTCACATCGGCGCAGTGCTTGGCTGAATTCGTCACGATCCTGTGCGCAAGTGACCTGACAAGTCAGGCTTGACGAATCGAGTTCTGCCTGAACGAGTTCCGCATCTGCCGGATCGTCTTCCAGATGCAGAACCTGGATCAGCTGCTTCATTCTTATACCTTTCCGTTGCCGCGAATAGAACGTCAGGGCTGTCGTGCCGTGGCGCTGCCTGGTGGTGGTTCGTTGATCAGCGCCCAAAAGATGCCGATTTGTTTGATGGCTTGGACGAACTCGGCAAAACGAACCGGCTTGACCACGTAGGCGTTGGCCCCAAGCTTGTAACACTCATCCAGATCGCGAGATTCGCGCGACGAGGTCAATATGACGACCGGAACGAACCGCATTTGTTCATCGGCCTTGATCTGCTGCAAAACCTGGAGACCGTCCAGCCTCGGCATCTTGAGATCCAGCAGGATCACAACCGGATTCCCGGCGGAACGCTGGGCAAAGGTTCCCCGGTGGTATAGATAGTCCAGTGCCTCCAATCCGTCGCGGGCGATCACAATCTTGTTGGCCAGGTTGTATTCGCTCAGTGCAATGAGGGTAAGTTCGATATCTTTTGGATCATCCTCAACCAACAGAATGTGTTTGAGCGTTTCCATCATTGCACCTCCTGAGAGGATTGAGGCAGCGAAAAATAAAACGTAGCTCCCTGGCCAACTTTTCCCTCTGCCCAGACTCGTCCACCATGCCGTTGGATAATGCGGCGCACGTTGGCCAACCCAATCCCGGTGCCTTCAAATTCATCGGTCCGGTGCAAACGCTGAAAGACGCCAAAGAGTTTGTCGGCATAATTCATGTCAAAGCCTACACCGTTATCACGGACAAAGACGACGGTTTCTGTACCCCGGCCTGGCCGCCAGCCGATTTCAATGTCCGCTTGTGGGCGTGGTGAGGTGAATTTTACGGCATTGGAGATGAGATTGATCAGCACCAATCGTAACATGGCCCGGTCGCCGTTGACGGTGGGAAGGTCCGCGATGTGCCAGTCGATGGTTCGCTCTCGCGTTTCTGGCTCCAATTCTCGGATGCTCTCTTGCACCAGAGCGCCCAGGTCTACTGGCCTTTTGGACATTTCATAGCGTCCCATCCGCGAGAAGGAGAGCAAATCGTCGATCAACGATCCCATACGTTTGGACGAGTCAGAAATGGTGTCCATATAATGCTGGCTACGTTCATCAAGCACCACTGCTGACAGATTCTTTTTGAGCAGTTCCAGAAAACCATCGATATGGCGCAGCGGCGCACGCAGGTCGTGAGAGACCGAGTAGGCAAACGCTTCCAGTTCCCTGTTCGCTGCTTCGGCTTTTTCCGTAGCCTGCTGCATGGCCTCGAACAGGCGCAGGTTCTCGATGGCGGCGGCGGCCTGGGTGGCCAGATTCATTAGCAGGTCCATATCATGCTGGGTAAAGACGCGCTGGCCGAAGCGGTTGATCGCCACAAAATGTCCAATGATCTTACCCTTGGTCATCAGGGGGCAGACGACAAGTGGGCCGGCGTCATCCTGGTAGCGACGCTCTTTGGTTGCCTCTGGTTCGATCCCGTCTTCAGGGTGCACCGAGAGTACAGGCCGTCTTTCTCGGAGAACGATGCCAAAGATACCATCCTCCAGCTCGTCGTAAGTTATCGGGATTTCGCCATCGATGCTGCCACGAACCATGTTAAGCAAGATCGCACGCCGCATGGGATCGATCAAAAACAGACAGGTGCGGTCCGCACCGATCAGCTGGTTAAAGTTCAAGATGAGGTTTTCACAAATATTCTCAAGACTGTTGGCGCTCAGAATGGCCCACGCTGACTCCAACAGGTTTGTTGTCTCCTGGAGGGCCGTCTCAAGCTCGGATGTGCGCTCCTGGACCAACTCTTCCAGGTGATCGCGATGCTTTC
>JAFGJF010000300.1 GCA_016929205.1 Anaerolineae bacterium | reverse complement strand
GCAATCGGCTGCGGTACACAGGGTTGCGCAGTCAAACCGGTACGACTTTGTGAGACTTTGACCGGTACGACTTTACGAGACTCGACACTGAGTAGATCCCTACCCAATTGTCCGCACGGTTGTGGGTGACTGCGCTAAAGTTCAAAAACATACCCCAGAAAATTGCATAGTCAGTTTTGGCCGTCTGTTTTTGTCCAATATCGGTTGGCGGCTCGCTTATATGCTGCCCAGTATTGCGAGCAGCGCGATGGCCAGATTCTCCGCGGCCTGCTCCACGTGCCACGCCAGCCGCACAAGCTGGGGAATAATGCGAGGGCGGCGCAGGACAGACTTGACTATCTTGCCGATGCGCGGGGTCAATCCCTCGCCGGTCAGCTCTTGGATGCTCAAGGGCAACCCGTCTTCGACCAGGTCACTCACCGCACGCAGGGCAAAAAGCGGGATACCCTGTTCCGCCGCAAGCTGTGCGATACCAGCGGTCTCCATTTCCAAAACGGGATAGGCCGTCGCTGGCGGCAGATCCCGGACGACCTGGGGGCCCAGCGTGGTGAGCGCCGTGCCAGCAACCAGGCGTGCGCCGCGACGTTTCATCGCCTGGGTAGCCGCTTGTCGGGCCGCATTGGTGAAAGGGGCAAGAGGCAAGACTGCACCCGGTATGCCCTCGTCCAGCAAGCAGGCACCGCTGGCCAAGACCACATCCCCCACCCGCAGATCATTTCTGACGGCCCCAGCCACCCCAAAAGAGACCAGAAGCGACGGCCTCGCCGCTGACAGCAGTTCGCGAGTGGCAGCGATGGCACGTTTGAGTCCTATGCCGGATTCGACCAGCAGGCAATCCAGATTGGCCAACTGGAAGCGATAGCAGGAGAACGGGCCAAGGGTGGTGCGTTCACGCTTGCCAACCCGGCGGAGGACCGGTTTGATCTCTTGTGGCATCGCTGCGATGAGCCCTATGGTTTCCATCTGTTTTGCTCCAACGTTTGCATCACCGGTACGCCGGGCCTCCTGGTATGTCTATTCCATGCGCTCCATCACCAGCACCCAATCCTGGAACAACGGCATCACCCGCCAGCCTGCGTTGCCGATAGGCAGCGCCCAGTCGCCGTTTTCATCCGGCACGACAGCGTCCAGGGGCAGTTCATCGCCATTAACCGGGTTGAACAAAAAAGCGCGATATGGCACGCCCGGCTCGATGTGCTTGATTAACCCGGAACTGAACGTCGACGGCCAAAAGACCACCCGCAGTTGGCCCGGAATGCCGGCGGCATAGGCCCGGAAATAGTCGCTCTCGTCCCAGTGTGGGTCCACCCATTCCGGGTGCGGCTCGAACCGCCACCACTCGTACCGCTCCAACAGGCGCTTGCTCAACCCGACCTGCCGCGAGCCGGGCAAGCGCATGGCCTCCGGCCAGGGCGTATTGCCCCAGGCCAGCCCGTGCGGTGACGGCCCATAGGGCTGCTCCGGCGTGTTGATCTGCCAGATGCCGTTTGCGCCATAAGTGTGCCCGGCCGCGCCGTTGAGCATGCACACCCAGAACATCAACCGCTGCACTTCCTGCCGGCTGGCTTCACCGATCCCTTCATAACACACTTCGGCGTCGATCACCGGCATCGCCGGCGTTCGTCCTACGGCCCGGATCACCGATTGGACCGTGTTGGGCAGCGATTGGCGGTCGCTGTGCCCGGTTTGCAGCATCTCCAGGTCGATCAAGGTCGGCGGCGACATCTGCTCCCGCCCATCCTGGCCCGGATGGACGGTGATCAGACGCCGGTAGGGATCGACCTGGCGCACGTAGGCAGCCACCTCACTCCAGCCCTGCCGCTGGAAGGCCTCGTCGGCCGGCTTGTCCTGCGAAAGGTAGTAGGGCATCGTCTGCTCGCCGGCGAGACACCAGATCACCGGGTATGCGCCGTAACGAGCCACCAGGTAGCGCCAGTGCCGCTTGATCCGGTCGATGCCCATCAAGCGCAGGTAATAGCCCCAGCAGCCGACGATGCAGGGCGACAAGCCCACATCCACCAGGTATTGGATGCGCCGGTCGGCCGCGTCGAAATAGGCCGGATTGATCCGGCTGTTGTCCTCTTGCCACGGGAAACCGGCCTCGGACGGATCGAATACATCCCCGACGCCGCGCGGGTCGAACTGGGGCATGTCGGGGTATGGCCCGGCGACGATCTGGATGACGGTGAACCCCTTTTCGACGCGGTCGAGGGCCAGGGTCTGAAAACCACGCGGCCAGTCCAGACGCCGGCACAAGCCCATCCACCAGGTATCGGCCAGCCAGAAAAAGGGCGTGCCATCGGCGTGTTCCAGGTGACGGCGGTCGGTAGCGACACGCAGCGGGCCGTGAGCGAGCAGGGCATTCGGATAGAGTACATCCGCATCATCCCGATATGGCGTCACCTCAAATTCGCCCACCTGGTCGTGCAGGTCGGCATTGTGGGCATCGGAACAGATGGTTTGATAACTATAGACACCCGGCAGCGGTGTGGAAAAGCGCACGCGCCACAGTCCCTCACCGGCCCAAAACGCCGGCACACGCTGCGTGGTTCCCTCCGGCCCGCTGAACAGCACATCCAGCTCGACCTCGTTGAACGGATCGGCATACCGCCGGGTGGAAGAAAAAGACCATTCGTGAACGACGTGCTGCGCGATCGCGTGCATCTTGACTCCTTTTGTGTGTGCGGGAATGGCCGCACTCAATCCGTGTGGGCCGCGATAGAGCGTGCCGCTCGGACTTTCAACTCGGCCGCCGGGCCGCCGGCCTGGAGGAAAAGTGTGGAGATCGTCCCTCGATCGAACAGGCCTCGACATCGCCCGGCGTCGGTCGCTCTGGTCCTCATTTTATCACGAGAGGCAGAAAGGAGCAATAGGACGAAGGAAATGGCCCCCCTGTTCCGGCAAAGTAAAACCAAGCGGTCGGTGCAATACCGTGCCACCGTGTAAGCCAGACAATATACCCCCTGAAATGGTCAGGCGAACCCGGCAACCCGCCATTGAGAGCCTGTTGATCGACCATCTGCGCCCAGTAGGTTGAGCTGTTTTCACCGTGTGCAGCAACATATTGCAGCGTCCCCTCGTTCCAGACAGAGAATGGCCCGGCTCCATCAAAGCCGCAGACGGTGCCATCGTCAGAGTTGGTCGCCAAAGTCCATCGAGCGTAGCTTTGTGCTCGGCGGGCATCGGCGTTGCGGCAGATCGCCCGCAAAAAAGCTGCGCCCCAGGTTTGGTTATCGAGAAAGATCTGGTGGCTGTCTGGAGACGCCTTGAATCGCCCTATGTCGCTGTCCCAAACCTGGGTCAGCAGATAATTTTGCAAGCGGAGTGCCTGCGTGTGATAGCCGGTGGCTCGAAAGGCCCACCAGGCATCCAGGTTGGGCTCGGTCGGAGCGGTTGCGGCGATCGGATCGCCAGGCAAAGCGGGCACGCTGCCGTCTTGGCGTTGGAGACCGGCCAGCCAACCTGCACCTTCCCAGGCATCCTGACGAGCTGTTGGTACGTCGACTCGGATGTGGCAGCGCGACAGGGCATAGACTGTCCAGGCGATAGCACCGACCGGTTTCGCTGCCGTGGTCGACAAGTTGGTCGAATAGTCATAGCCGGCATACCACGAACCGTCGGCGTTCTGCAAGTTGTGCAGCGCAGTGGCCAGTCGTTCAGCCTCGGTGATATAGCCCGACTCACAAAGCACGATAAGCCCCAAAGCCTGATCGTACAGCCAAGCATTGTGCGCCGTCTCTTCCTGCCATGATTTGAGAAGACCTTGAGGTTGTTGCTGAGCGGCGATCCAGGCCGCCGCCTTTTTGGTGACGGTTGCAGCACCGGTTACCCATTCCGAGCTAGACGGTACCGTGCGCGTTTCTATCGTGAGATATTGCAGTTCATCAACTGTGAACGAGCCCACACTGCCAACATCGTCGCTGCCCGCCTTGACCACCGAAATAAAGATGGCCTCGATCTGACGCGTATCTGTTAACGGCCTGCCGTCCTTGCGAAAATCCTCAAGGTCCCACGTCGCATAGGTATACCGTGGAACGTGAGTTACTTGATTCCACGATCTGGCAAAATAGTTCTGCCCACCGGCCGAAACCAGGCCAACCTCCAGCGTGTTCGTCATCGTCCCTCGATAGACGAAACGCAAATGGTCACCCGCCGATAGGTCAAGAGGGGGATCAAAGTTGCGGCGGAGTTGCACCCAGTTATCTGTGATGCCCCCTGTCGTGGTCAAGTGGTAATTCAATTGAACTGCCTGGCCCGTACAACCGGCGACGGTTGTCAAGGTAGCCGAGACGGCATGGCTCCCCTTTACAGCGTGCCAACCGGTCCCTGTTTCCATCGGATCAATCAGGATCCCACCCAGCGTTCCACAAGGCGGATCCACGGATCGGCTGTCTGGGAGCGATCCTTCGTTGGGCAAGCTGTGGACCAAAGCGGTGGATGCCTCTTGTCCCGCTTGCGCTATGACGATCAAGAGCACCAAGGCCAGCAGCAACTGACCCAGTAGAACAGACAGTCCGGCACGAAATTTAGCCATCGTTCCCTCCATTTCGCTTTAAGGTTCAACGAGTGCATCCATTGAGGATCGCTACAAACAGAAAACCGAACCTAGTTCATTTGTCTCGCTCTGTGGTTTGTTGTATACTACGCGCGAGATTGCATACACAGCATTGTCAGACCCAATAGTGCGAAAGACTCACTATGAGCTGGAGGTAAACACAAGATGCGCATCTTGATCACCGGCGGCGCAGGTTTCATCGGTTCACATTTGTGCGACCGTCTTTTGGCACAAGGACATTACGTCATTGCGATGGACAACCTAAGCACGGGAAACGTTCAGAACATCGCGCATCTGGCCGGAAACGAGCATTTTCTGTTCATTAAACACGATGTGACAAACTATATCTATGTTCCCGGTCCACTTGATGCTGTCCTCCACCTCGCATCACTTCCCAGCCCGGTCGACTATTTAGAAAAGCCAATCCAGACCCTCAAAGTTGGGGCATTGGGCACACACAAAACGCTGGGATTGGCCAAAGAAAAGGGGGCCCGCTTTTTGCTCGCCTCTACGTCTGAGGTATATGGCGATCCTCAAGTTCACCCTCAACCGGAAAGCTACTGGGGGCATGTCAACCCCATTGGGCCTCGTGGGGTCTATGATGAGAGCAAGCGCTTTGCCGAAGCGATGACGATGGCCTATCACCGTTATCATGGCGTTGAAACGCGCATCGTTCGGATTTTCAACACCTATGGGCCGCGCATGCGCCTCGATGACGGCCGTGTCGTGCCCAATTTCGTCAAGCAAGCGCTGCTTGGGCAGCCGCTCACGGTATATGGCAATGGATTGCAGACGCGCTCTTTTTGCTACGTTGACGATTTGGTGCGCGGCATCATCGCTCTCTTGATGTCCGACCAGGTTGGCCCAGTCAATATGGGCAATCCTGAGGAATATACCATTCGTGATTTCGCGGAACTCGTCAACGAACTTGCCAACAACCAGGCCGGTCTCACCTTTATCGCACGTAGTTCTCTCAGCGAACGTGTAAAAGACGATCCTCACATGCGGCGTCCAGATATCACTCGTGCCAGAACAGATCTTGGATGGGAGCCAGAGATCGACGTCCGAACAGGCTTGAACAAGACGATCGATTTCTTCCGCGACAAGGTATGACCTACCCATCCACCACCGGCACCCTTCGCCGACGGCTGTACTCCATTCGCGCTCAGGGCAGGCCTCGATGTGGATGTCGATCCGATTCATCATCGGGCCGGAAATGCGTTTCTGGAAGCGGCTCATGCGCCAAGAGCGGCAGCAACCGCTCAATCAAGGCCAACACACTTGGTTTGTCTTGATGGGGAGTCCGCCGCACGATCAGGCCATCATGTTCGCCCGGTGGATACGTCCGAATACCTGGGCTGCTTTCAATCCTTCGTCGTAACGGGCAGATAAATGTGCTCCCACAGTGCCAGATAGGCCACAATCTCGGGCGAACCCATCCGGGTAACGACCGTTTCCGGGCCGCCATTCCCGTCCAGGTCCGCCAGCAGCAGATCGTTGTGCCACGGTCCTACTTTCCAGGTGGACGACCACGCTCCGTCGAATGGGCTGCCATCGTTCCGCCACCAGGTCACTTCATTCCCCGTCGACGAGAAAGTGGCTGCGCTGATCACATCCATGTTTCCGTCGTCATCCAGGTCGCCTGCCGCCACGCGCCATACACGCGCGCCGCCCGTCATCGTCACCGAGAGCGTCCACGGCATGGTGAATGGCGTGCCCAGATTGCGCCATACGCCGACAGTCCCCGCCATGCCCGTTTGATATCCAGCTACGATGTCTAACCATCCATCGTCGTCCAGATCGATCAAGGCGATGCTGTTGACGTTGCTGCTTTGCCCATCTTGGAAGACATCGATCACCTGGGCACTCGCCCAGGTATCCGTAAAGGGGGTGTGGTCGTTCTGCCAGATGCGGATCTCTTGGGATTCGGCAACCATGCCAGCAGCGCCAGTCGCCAGGTCGCTCCACCCGTCTCCGTCCAGATCGCCCGCCGCCACTGTGAGGATACCCGGAGTACGGGTCAAAACAACAGATGCCCACGTGCCAGTTATGGATCCTGGATTCTGCCAGATGCAGAGATCGCCGCTCATAGGCGGCACGGGATCATCTCGGGCAGCAGCGATATCCAGCCATCCATCACCGTCTAAATCGACAGCAGCCACAGCCTGGATGGGCTGGGAGGTGGTCAGCACGTGACTGATCGGCCACGTACCGAATGGCGTACCATTTCCCAATGGCGTGCTGGCACTTTGGGTCAACGGATTCTGCCAGATGACCAGCCCAAAATCTCCCCCTGCGACGATGTCCGGATCGCCGTCTCGATCCAGATCGCCCAAAGCGATATCTTGAGCGCTGAAACCAGCCGCCAAAGTGGCCGACACCCAGGGAGCAGAAAAGGTGCTTGTGGTTGGATTGATCCAGGCAAACAGACCGTCGGATACCAGATCGATGTCACCGTCTTGATCCAGGTCACCGGCGGCAATCGACAACATGACGTCGTCCACATCGGCAAGCGTTACTTGTGCAAAAACATAGTCCATCGGTGAGTTCGTGCCTGTCACAGAGCCGGATACAGCCGTCTCAGCGCCGGTTCCCCGCACAGACGCACGCAAGGAACATAAAAGACCGATGGCCAACATCAAACCCATCGACGAAAGACCAAGATGTCCCATCCTTCTCATCGCGACATCTCCTCTCCTACCCCCTGCGCTCACCCAGAGCCTGATCCTGTCTGAAGGCGGTCAACGCGCACACAGGTCGGTCGCTGGACCGCCAGATCGCATTCAGACTGAACCCGGCTGTCCTGGTGCGCTCTGTTGCCTCTGCTGTAGCCTATGCACACCTGCGATCAAAAACAGCTCATCACCGGAGCGTATTTGCTGTTGCTGTACTCTCGCTCAATGCAACGAGTTCCTGAAAATGCTGGTTATTCATACGCCAACGCCTCGCGCACACTGAGCCTGGCAGCACGGCGGGCGGGCCAAAAACTGGCTGCTGCCGAGACGACGACGGCGACAAGCAGCCACAGCCCCACGCCGGGATAAGAAAAGACGTAATCGGTCCACGTCCCCAGGAAAGCCATACCCACGCCGCCGCTGAGCAGATTGCCCAGGGGATAGGAGAGCAGCGAGCCCAGCACCCAGCTCAAGAGGCCGATCAGCACACCTTCGACGACAATGATCCCTTGCAGGGCGCGGTTCGTGGCGCCGATGGCACGTAGGACGCCGATCTCACGGGTGCGCTCCAGCACGTTGAGGCCCATGGTCGCCGCCAGTCCCAGCCCGCCGACGACGGCCAGCAGGCCGGCCATGACCAGCAAAAAAGTGGTGATCATGTTGAACTGCCCTGCGTTGGCCTCGAGGATGTCGGCGATGACCTGAGAGGTCGTGACCGGCATGCCTGCACGCTCGTATTGCTCCTCCAGGGCGCGGGCGATCGCCTTTTGTGTCTGTGGATTTTCCGCGTCCTGTATCTTGAACACGGCGTTGGTGGCATAGCCCACCGTGCGCGCGGCCTTGGCCAGCGCCGGATAGTTGGTGTAGCCAATGTTGCCCCCGCCGTTGCCGGTCATCAAGACGATGCCGACGATCTGCCAGGTTGATTCGTGACCATCGATCTCGACGACCAGTGCGTCGCCCAGGTCAAGGTCGGGCGATTGGCGCAGCATACCTGTCGAAATGACGACGGCGTTCACGTCGTCCGGCAGCAGCCAGCGCCCTCTGACCATCGTCGGCTCGACGGTTTCCTGATCCACCGGCAGGCCATAGAATGAAACGGTTGGCCCGACGCTGTCGTCCGCCGTGACCCTTTTGGCATCGGTGATCAACCAGCTTTCTACGCGCGTAATGCCCGGCACCCGCGCGGCGACGGCCTTGATGCGCTGCAGGCGAACCGGCTCCTGGAAAAAGACCTCGACTTCATAGCTAAACAAGCTCATGATGTCGTCGAGCAGGCCAAACATGGATTGCTGGGTGCTGAATACGCCGATAAAGATCGCTCCAGCCAGTGACAGCGCGCCCAGGGTCAGTGCGAGGCGCGTCTTGCGCCGAAAGGTGTTGCGCAGCGAGAGCATCAACGGGCGCGGCAGGCCGCGCAGCCGGGCGACGGCCCGGTCGATCAGGCTGCTCTTGACGCTGCCGATGCCGTAATCACTGATCGCCTCGCGCACCGTTTTGCGCGTCCCGGCACGCACGGGCAAAAGCGCAGATAGGGCCGGTACACCCAGAGCAATGGCGGCCTGCAGACCGAGCACCCACGGGATCACGCCATAGCTGACAATCTCGTAATTCATCACCATTGCCCCAAAATCGGCGAACCAGCGCCCGGCGAGCAGGCCCAGTGGCACGGCGACGATCAGGGCCAGCCCGCCATAGAGCAGAACGGTTGCCAAATAGATACCCATCACTTGGCCACGGCGCGCGCCAATGGCCTTCATCACCCCAATCTGGCGCGTTTCCTGAGCCAGCAGCGCCATCACCGTGTTGATGACCAGGAACCCGCTGAGCAGCAGCGAGAGCACGCCCACGCCGCCCAACACCAACATCAATGCCGAAAAGAAATCGTAGGCCCAGTGCTTGCCCGGACGAGTCAAGAAATCGTCAAACCCGTTCACCCGGTACCCGCACCTTTCCAGGTGGTCGACGATCTCGTTACGAATGCGTTCCAATGCGGCCGGGTCTGGCATATATCCGCCGGATGCGGTCCCACCTGCATCCGGATTTGGCACTAACGTGATGTGGAGTTGGTTATAGGACGGCGTGATGCCCAGCCATTCCAGGGTGTCCAAGGTGATGTATCCGTGGGCATAACGGCTGATAAAGGAGGAAAAATAGTTGAATTCATGAGCCGTGCCTAAGACCGGAAGCTGTTTCTGCACGCCGCCGGGCATTTCAACCGTCACCGTGTCACCGATAGCCCCATCGAAAATGGAGAACGTCGAGCGCTCCAGCAGCATCGTCCGCCGCCCCGGCGGCCACATGCCTGCTTCCGGCCGCACCACATTGATCCGGGAATCGTCATAGTCCTGCAGGACGGTCAATTCCATATTGATCCACTCATCCAGGCCTGATTGCAGACGAGCATAGCTGGTGTGGCGAGCCTCAACGTCGACCACGTCGGGCATTCTGCGGACGATGGGCAGCAGATCTTGATCGAACGCATCCAGGTACAGGATCACGTTGGCCGGCGTGTTGTCCCAATAGCCGGCGTACATGTCGACGATCGATGCATGACGGGCGGTGAGCAGCATGCCAAAGGTTGCCACGCCCACGGCAATGGCCAGGATAACCAGGATGCTGCGTGCCTTGTGTTGCCAGGCGTCTCGTAGCACTTTGTTCCAACGCAGTCTCGATACCATCTTTTATCCTATTTCCGCTCTGGCCAGACGCCGGGGTTCGAATCCTTGCAGGTATGTAGTGAGCAGCATGGCGGCTTGATGGTCTTGCCCGCTGTTGTTTCTCTCGTCGTGATCGAGCTGCCCGTCGAGGATGTGCAGCACCCGTTTTGTGCGCGCGCTCAGGGTCTGATCGTGGGTGACCAGGATCACTGTTTTGCCTCGATCGACCAGGTTTTCAAACATCTCGAACACATCATTTGCCGTTTTGGTGTCCAGGTTGCCTGTCGGTTCGTCGCCGACGATGACGGATGGGTCGTTAGATAAGGAACGGGCGATCGCCGCCCGCTGCTGCTGCCCGCCGCTGAG
>JAFGJF010000299.1 GCA_016929205.1 Anaerolineae bacterium | reverse complement strand
GATGGTCTCTTTTCCCGATGCGTTTCTGGCTGAGGTGGATCACATTGCCAAGCAGGAGCATCGCAGCCGGAGCGAACTGCTGCGTGAAGCGATGCGCCTGTACATCACGGTACGACGTGGCGCGGGCCGTCCCGGCGATGATCCCCGCGTCCATGCGGCGATAGCGATCCAGGATGCGATTGCACAAACAGCACCCGGCACAGGTGAGGACAGCGTCGAGGATTTGCGCCATTGGCGGGAGACACGTTGATGTCCGGCGCACAAACGGTTGTGCTCGATACGTCGGTGATGATCAAATGGTTTCGCCAGGGAGAAGTGTTGGCCGATCGTGCGCTGATCTTGCGCGACGCGTATCTGCAGGGTCAGATCTCTGTCACGGTGCCAGGCCTGGTTTCCTACGAGTTGGCCAATGTGCTGCGGTTCAAAAAAGATCTATCGACCGAACAGGTGTGTGCCGCTGTATCCAGTTTGTTTGACCTGGGTCTGGACTGGATCGCGCCATCACCGGCGGCGATGGTCCGGGCAGTCGAGATCGCCCGCAAGTACAACACCACAGTCTATGATGCCACGTTTGCCGCATTGGCTGAGTCGCTGGACAGCACGCTGATCACGGCCGACGCACGGCTGGCGCAGCGGCTGGCGGGGCTACAGTTCGTCCGGTTTTTGGGCGACGTGTCGTTGTAGGGATATTTGTCCATATTGTCAAAAAGAGCATCTGAACCCTGAGCCACGCCATCAAGGCTATCATAGCATACACTCGTTATATCAAGATTGCATAATCTCTGTTTTGGTACCACAATTGAGATAGAATTTGCAGTCCGGCATTCTAGACGATGTGTGCAGACCGTAGAAGAGGTCCAGTCCGAATATGCAGCGCCCAGACCTGCGGCTGGTCTTTATGGGCCAGGCTTTTCTGCGCAAACAGAAGGCTATCGTTAGCCTGCCTTATACCAGGATCACGGTGATCGAGTCAGAAGACAGCGGCAAGGTGATTCTTGGGTCGATCCTGGGCAGCAGCAATCTGACGGTTGTGGCCGGCGATCGCTCGTGGGAATTTGAGTTTCGCTCGAATGACAAGGCGCACAAGGCTTATATGTTGGTTATGCAGAATTTGCTCCAGCTGGAAGCAAAGGGATTGTAACGTAGTCAGGATAAGGAGCATTATCCTGACCGATGAGATGGTTGAGCATGGCCGCGGGCGAAGTTCTCAACTGAGGCCCACATCATAAGAGTTTGTGAAATGGATATCAAAGGTAGAGACTAGTAGCTGACCACATTGATTATGATGGATATAGGCGGCCCAGCTTCTTGCGCGCGGCTTCTGTGGTGAACCGCCAGTTGATCTTGACCTGTTTCTCGTTGCGCGAGGTTTGCCACGCCAGAACCTCACGCTTCACAGTTTCGATGTCGGGAACCCGACGATCCAGGCATTGCCCGACAAGCACACCGATCTCGATTTCGACCCTATTTATTGAGCCAACTTGCGTGCTTGGGCGTGTAATGGAATTCTAGCTTGCGCAAAATGCGTCGTGCTTCTGCAGGCGCAAACGTTTCGTATAAGGCAGCCGGCGTATGGGTATTCAGATTATCCAATACAACACGAATGGTCTGAGCATAAAGAAAGTGTATATCGACCAAATCACGCATCGCGTGTGCAAAGTCCTGTTTGGTTCGCTGCGCTGTGACCTCGACGTGACGCCATCCGGTTTGCGAACACAAGTACACGAACAGATTGCACGTTCCTTCGCGATGATACTCGTAATCATAGCGCTGTGGTTGCCCCGCCTGCATGGGCAAAGGGATTCGCACTTTGCGAATCAACTGGTACGGCGTTTCGTCAAAGTTGACAATGGGACGGCCGGGATCCTCGGGTTCAGCATACAAGTCCAGCACGTCTTCCATTCGCCATACGAACTCTGCATCCACGCTGGGAATACACCACCGCTGTTTCAGCCACGGTTTGATGTCTTTTTTTTCATGATCCGACGCACGGTCTCATCCGAGATGCTCTCGACCTCACCCAGTTCGACCAAACGGTCAGCCAGCAGCTGCATCGTCCAGCATTTCCGTCCTTCAGGTGGGGTGCTTTTGCTCAAGGCAATCAGCAAGGTTTCGTCCTTGCTGCTCAACTTGGGTTTGGCTCCGGGACGTCGTCGTTCGTTCAGTCCGGTGCCAGTCAAGGCACGCGGTTCGTTTGTTTTTGCGGCCTGGTCAGTACAGCGAAGCATTTGAGCTTGACAGGACGATCAAGAAACACTATAATCCACTCAATTCACCTATCCGGCCTTCATATTTGCCATAACTGTCACCCGTCAAATCCAAACGATCACACCTACCATCGATCTCGGAGGGGAAAACATCATGACCGACCGGCAGTCCCAACCCAACATTCTCGTTTTACCGCGTCCCAGTCTGTACGATACCATTTTCTCGCCGTCAGCTACCCAGACCTTGCAAACACTGGGCCACGTCACCTTTAACAAAGAAGAAACGAACCCCTCATCGGCCGATTTGGCCGCGCTCATTCCCGGTTTTGAGATCGTCATCACCGGCTGGGGATCGCCCGTCTTTGACGAACAGGTGCTCGCCGCCGCCGACAAACTCGCCCTCATCGCCCACTCGGCAGGCAGCATCATCAAAATGCTGCCCCGTCCGGTCTTTGAGCGCGGCATCGCCGTCACCCACGCCGCCGGGGCCATTGCTCCTGCCGTCGCCGACCTGTCGCTGATGTTAAGCATGCTCATGCTGCGCCACGCCTACCGGCACGACCGGTCCGTCCGTGCCGGGGAATGGCGCAGCGAAGCCATCCCGGCCCTGGGACAGGAAATCACCGCCCAACGTGTGGGCGTGGTCGGCGCCGGCTATACCGGGCGCTGCTTTATCAAGCTGCTGCGCGCGCTCGACATCGAAACCTGGGTCTACGACCCCTACCTCGGCGAAGAACGGGCACAAGCGCTGGACGTCAAAAAGGTCGATCTCGACGACCTGCTCGCCAACTGCCGGGTTGTGTCGATGCAGGTGCCGTCGACGCCGGAGACCTACCACATGATTGGCGCGCGGGAACTGAGCCTGCTCCAGGATGGCGCCAGCCTGGTCAACACCGCGCGCGCCCATTCGATCGACCAGGACGCGCTGCTGGCCGAACTCAAGAGCGGCCGCATCCAGGCCGCCCTCGATGTTTTTGACCAGGAACCCATGCCAGAGGACCACCCGCTCCGCTCCCTGCCCAACGTCTTTCTCACACCGCACATCGCCGGCGCGTCGGAAGAATCGCGCCGCCGGCAGGGCGACTATATCGTCGAGGAGATCGAGCGTTTCTTGAACGGCCAGTCACTTGCCTGGCAGGTTACCATCGACATGCTCGAGATCATGGCTTGACAAAACGCGTTTGAATACGTTTCTGGCAGCAGACGTCGAATTTATTCGAGGTTCATAAAACGGAGGACACGATGCACATTATCACCCCCACCGAGATCGAATCCATCGCCTGGCAAGGCGAACTGGTGCCGCCGCCGGGGATGATGTCGGGCGACCACCCCGGGCGCCCCATCGCCGCGATCGGCAGACCCAAAATCTGGGCCGCTGCCGAGGCGCTGCAAAACGTCGTCGGGCAGCCGTGGACGCCGCCGCTCGGCGACGCTGAATTCTGGTTAGTCGGCCTGGCCTGCACCCTGCGCGAGCCGCCAGGCCCGCCCCAGATCACCGGCGCTACGCTGACACTCTATCTGCGCCCGCGCGATGCCGAGGCTCCGGCAGAGAGCGCCTATGCTTACAGCCTCTTTCCCGAGCGCCTGGGCATCGAAAGCAAGGCAGAGTTCAGCGCAGGCCTCGAGCCAACGCTGCAATTTGGCAACGTGGTCGAACTGGAAGCGGGTAAACTGGGTGCGACGATCGAGTATCGAAAAATCTTTGCTGCCATCCAGGCCTACGATGCCGGCAAGCCTTCGCCGTACTGGGTGTTCAAACCCCACCCGGCACAGCCCCTGGATGGCTGCCAGCACGTCTACGCCGTCGTCGCCGCCGAGGCCGGCACCGGCGGTGCGCGTGCCACCATCACTTTGACCGTTACCGTCGAAACCAGGTGGGGCGTACTCAAACTTGGCCCACCCGAAAGCGCCCACAGCAACCTGAGCTTTAGCATTCCATGACCACATCCACCGTCATCCATTTACATAGTAACACAGTACACAATATGTAATATCTACTCTCGCACGATGGAGGTACAGAAAAATGACAACCAACGACATCACAATCCGCATCGGCGGAGAAGCCGGCG
>JAFGJF010000298.1 GCA_016929205.1 Anaerolineae bacterium | reverse complement strand
CTTTACGTCCGCCACGCATGCTTGTGGCGAGGGTCAATAACACCGCCGGCCCGGGCACGAGAAACAGAGCAAGGACGACCAGGGTAAACGTGAGCAAGTGTGAGATCTCGAACATGTTTTATCCTTGCCTCAGCTCGACGAGATCCCACAGATTACCGTACAGATCCTGGAACACTGCCACCGTCCCGTATGGCGCGTCCTTTGGCTCCCTGACAAAGGTGATCCCGGCCGAAAGCATCTCGTTATAATCGCGCCAAAAGTCATCCGTGCGCAGGAATAGGAACACCCGGCCGCCGGCCTGGTTGCCGATAAACGCCTCCTGCTCTGGCGTCGATGCCCGGTCCAGTAAGAGCTGGGTGCCGACCGAGCCGGGGGGCGCGACGACGACCCAGCGCTTGTCCTGTTCGGGCTGGTAGGTATCTTGGACGAGGTCGAAATGGAGTTTGTCACAATAAAAGGCGATGGCCTCGTCATAGTCGCGCACGACCAGAGCAACGTGGATAAGCGACTGCTTCATATCACGCTGTCCTATCGACCAGGTCGGCGGTTTTGACGATCGCCAGGTCAACTTCGCCTCTGATCGTGGTCGTAAAGACGACAAATTGATCCTGCCCGCAGAAGCGCGGATGAGGGTCGATGTGGTAGCTCGATCCGGTGATCCCGCCCATGCCGGGATTGTCCACAAGCTTGAGCGTTTTGCCGCTGTGGCGATTCAAGAAATACACCGCCGACGGGCAGCCGCGAAAGAATTTTTCGTTCGAGTCGCAAATGAGGAAATCGCTGTTGATGCTGTTATGCGCGTGCCAGCAGTGAGCGGGCCAGGCGATTTTCTCCACGGCGCACGTTTCGATATGGGTGCGCCACGATTCATGACCCCAGACACACCACACGTGCTCGCCATCGGCATCCCACCACTCATGGGTGACGCGCGTTGGTTCATCATATACAGGCCGGGGATGCTCGCCGCGCCGGATCAGCCACATCCGATCGACGATCGGGAAGCGCAGCCCTGTGATCGGATCGGGATGGTTCTCCTCGGCAAACAAGGCCATGTCCGGATCGGTTGGGCTGAACTGGGCGTGGTTATAGTTGCGATCAAAGCGATGCCACAACTGGAAATCGCCGCCGTCGAGCGGCAGTGTGCCCAAGATCCATTGGATGCCCAACGCCGCATCCACGAGAAATTCGGTGCCGTCGGCAGAACGGGTCAGGTGTGTCGCCAGGCGATGGACTGTGCGCGTGCGGACAACATCCGGAGGCAGCGAGTTGACCAGATCGGGCATGGCATCGGTCTCGGTCGGCGAGAGACGCCAGATCGACTCGCGCGCTCCCCAGAAGACAGTACCGGACGCCGGGTCGACGTAGGGGGTTGAACCATTAAACTGTGTCTGCGGAACATGGCGCACGGTACCCGCTTCGAAATCGATCACGCCCAGCGTCTTGACCGGGGACGGCGGAAAAGCGCAGTAGAACCACAAAAAACGCGCGTCATCGGTCATGCCCGAGTTGACGAAATAAAAATTCTGCTGAACCGGGGCCACCTTTTCGGTCAAAAGATAGAGTGATAGCCCGGTCTCCGGATGCGTGATCGGTGTAAAGAGCTTTGATTTGTCCAGGTCCATATTCATTTTCTCCTCGAATAGTGGGGCGTTTTCGATATCACGTATCTCGAGCTGCTACTTTTTCCCATATGTAGCTGATTGAACCTTTTACTGTCTTGAATCCAAGGCTGTTATAGAGTCCCATTGCGGCCTGGTTCTCAACGTCCACTTCGAGCACCATCTTTTGGTGATTATTCGCGGCGGCTCTGCGCAAGCTGGTTCCAAGGACAAACCTGGCAAACCCCTGCCCGCGATAGTCGGGGACGACGCCCACGCCATGCACGTAAGCGCCGGCCTTGACGATGTCGATTTTCACAAAGCCGACGATCCGCTCTCGATCAAAGAGGACGATAGAGGCATCCTCGTCAATCGGCACCTCTCGTGAGAAAAACGTCTCAAAATTCTCACGGCGCTGCGCTTCGGACTGGTTCTCATAGCGGCGATCCCCACCACTGGAAAAGGCCGCATCATAGCTGGGCCAGAGTTCGTCATTTGAAACCTCGGCGAGCGAGCGGATGGTCATTGTATGCGGGATCTCCCATATCGAAAAATTCAGATGCGTCAAATCCGCTTCCATAAAGGCCCACTCGTAGCCTCGCACCATCCCCACTGCACGGTATATCTCACCAAGCGCCGCGGCACTGTCCCTGTACTCATCTTTCAGGTTCATCAAAAAGACTTCCATTCTGTCTCTGCCTGAAGATGCCGTGTACGCGATGCACTGACGGACAAGTTGTTGGGATATCTCTGGATCGGGGGGAATGACCAGGGGATGCCAGCTCAAAAAATAGGCCATCGAGTCCGTCCAGTGATAGACGCCTGCCCAACCCACGAGCGCGCCATCCTCGCGCGCAGTGGCAATAAACTCGGGACAATCCTTCCTGAGGACTGTTTCGATCTCGTTCAACGTTGATCCGTATCTGTAAGGAATGGGCAGAATGTTGTATGCTCTATGCGTGAAAGCAGCCAGTTCCTCTGCATCAACTGATCCTTTGGAATGAACCTCGAAATTTAGCATATTGATATTGCTTCTCCCACAAGATGTGATTGTCAATCAAGACGTATCGTATCACTGCGGCCCAAGCGAGTTGCTGTTTTGTGTTTGGGATGCTGAACGACCTGCAAACCGGATAGGATATGGTCGAGACCCGTATTGAGAGTAAATGTGTGTATGGCAGACATTATACCCGAAAAGCAGAGGAGCACCAAAGCGCGCTGATGAAAATCTGCTGACTCTCTATGTCGATGCTGGGAGAAAGGCTGCCCATATTCTAAAGTAGTCGTACAGACTAAATCAGCGAACTTGGGCTATCCAGGTGGCTGTCTTGCACAAGGAGGTCGCGGCGGTGTTTCGGGCGTGGGTTGAGTCTATTCTGTCTCTTTTATTCTTTTTACAATCTCGTCACATGTTTCCTCGGCAGAGTGACCTTTGGTGTAAACGGTCATTGTCGCCAGCCGATGATTTGAAGGATGTTTGACAAAATGTTCATTCATCGCAAGCAGGTCCGGATCGACCTCACCAAAATCCCCCTCGGTCATTGGAGAAAAGCGCGCGTTCAATATCGCCACCGATTCGTCGAGATCGGGTGAGGGCAAAAGCAGGATCACGTGCTCGATTGGGGCCAGTGCATTCTGCACGCGTGCAAACAGTGCCGGATCCTCGAACACGGAATGGCTTGCCCCAAAGTCGATCACACAATTGTCGTGATCGGAGACAACTCGTTCTACGGCATACACTTCGAATGGTTTCCAATATTTGAGCAGGGCGCCTATTCCTTCGTTGTCGACGATGCGCGATCCCTTTTCCCGGTCATAGCCGATCTCGTCATAGTAATCCCAACGCAGATCGTCGAGCGAGACGCGCTCAATGCCGAGCCGTTCCGCCAGCAACTGGGCGATCGTGCTCTTGCCAACGCTCATCGGGCCGATCAGGACGATTGTCGCGTTCAATAGCGGCTCAAGAATTCAAAACTCTTGCGTATCGACCCCAGCATGTCGTGCACGCCCGACTCGTCCTCGATCGCACACACGCCGTTGTAGCCAATCTGTTTTAGTGCCTCGATATAACGGTCCCACGGGACCGTGCCCTCACCGCAGGTGGCACGGCGCGTTTCCGGGTTCCAGTCTTTGGCGTGGGTGTGAACGATAAGACCTTTTAGGATATGTACCCCCTCGATCACGCCGTCGGCGCTGCCGAACCGCATCAGGTTGCAGGGATCAAAGTTGACCTTGACGTTCGGCGAGCCGATGTCCTCGATGAACCGTTTGAGCGTGGTGGCGCTTTCCTGCCCCGTCTCCGGGCAAAAAGTCGCACCAATCCGTTCGGCGTGTGCGGCGATGGCGCTCACCGATCTGAGCAGGATGGCGTAATCGGGGTGCGTGGGATCGTCTGGGATGTGGCCGACGTGGGTGGAAACCGGGATCCCTTCTCCGCCCAGGTCGACGGATACGCTCAACGAGACCTTGGTGCGCCTGATTCGTTCTTCCAGGCCGTCCTCGCATTCCAGGCCGCCGTACCCCCGTGGTCCCTGCAACTGGCAGCAAAAGCCGCTAAACGTGATACCCAGTTCCTCGGCGGCCCGGATGGCTGCCTGGCGGTCTTTGCCCGATCCCACTTCGGGGTCGAGGATGCAGGGTGTGTACTCGTGGTTGATTGCCCAGGGCTGAACGGACGTACAGCCGATCTCGGCCACAGCCGCCATGTGGCGCTTGAGGGTGTCCACGTCCGGCGTCGGACCGAGCGTCCAGAGGGCGCAGCCGATGTTGAGTGTTGTCATTCTTTTACCTTTCTGTCTGCTTGAAAAGATACAGATTGTGTATAACGATGGGTATAGGCCAGAGCAAACTGATGGAAACGTGTCCTACGACCTGCCCCGACCTCGATCCTAATTGGCACGCTCATAGACGCGCACGTAATCGATCTGCATTTGCTGCGGGAAAATCAACTCGTCGATGCCTTGCATGCCGCCCCAACTTCCGCCGACGGCGATGTTGAGGATCAGGTACTGCGGGCGGTCATAGGGCCATACGTCCGATCCGGCGCTCTCATTCTCAAAGGTGAAATAGCGGCGATCGTCGACGAAAAAGTCGATCCGATCCTCAAACCACTCGATGGCGTAAACGTGAAATTCGTCATAGGGCCTGGACACGATCAAACTCGCCCCCTTGTTGGTCTTTTTAACGTGGTTGTAGGCCGTGGTGTGGATGTTGCCGTACACGCGGTTGGGCTCAAAGCCAACGTTCTCCATGATGTCGATCTCGCCGCAAGCCGGCCAACCCACCGTGTCGATGTTGGTGCCCAGCATCCAGATTGCCGGCCACATGCCCTTGCCGGTCGGCAGCTTGGCCCGCACCTCGATCCGGCCATAGGTCCACTCGCCGCTGCCGCGCGTGATCAGGCTGGCCGAAGTATAGTCATAGTTCTTGTACGCCTCTTTGCGCGCCTCGATGATCAACATCCCATCCTCGACGCGGGCGTTCTCGGGACGGCGCAAAGTATAATACTGGCTTTCGTCGTTGCGCACGTACCCAACCTCATAGTCCCACCTGGCCATATCGGGCAGGCCAGGCACGTCAAACTCGTCGCCCCAAACCAGCGACCACTCGCCGCCGGCGGTCACATACGGCGTTGGTTGGGGTGTGGGCGGCGGTTCAGGTGTCGACGTTGGCGCGAGTGTCGGCGTAGGAGCAGCAGAACAGGCAACCATCAGCGCCTCCAAAAGCAGCAGCAAAACGAGGTCCAGTCTCATATCGCCCCTCCCGTAAAAGCAATTCAGCCAAGATGTGTAACTGCACTTATTATATCACAAGTCTGGCGCGTTGGTTAAAACGCCGGTTTCGCTTTTCCTGGATTGAACTTGCATTTAGCCATCGAGTCGAGTATACTGGCTCATTCAAGACCCATTTTGTGCTCGTCCGCTAAAAGGAATAAAAATGAGCAAAAATCCAGTTAGGGAACTTGGCAATCGCTCTACAGTGCAGTAGCCTCAAAAAACGCGAAAGAGGGTGACAATGAACGTGACTATCCGATCCTATACCGATCAAGACCTGGACGCTATCATCGAACTATCGCTCCTGGCCTGGGATCCCATCTTTAAATCGTTCAAGCAAATATTGGGTCCACAAATCTATCCAATCATCTATCCGGACTGGCGCAAGAGCCAGCAAGAGGGCGTGGAAGCGACGGTCAAAGATAGGGACAAATTCAATACCCTGGTTGCAGATCTGGACGGCATAGTTGCTGGGTTTGTGGTATATGAATTGCACGATAAAGACAGCACCGGAGAGGTACAACTGCTCGCCGTGCATCCCGACTATCAGAATCAGGGCGTCGGTACGGAATTGAACGTCACCGCCCTCGAACGGATGAAAGCCGCTGGCATGAAACTGGCCGTGGTCGGAACAGGCGGCGAAGAGGGACATGCTCCGGCAAGGCGATCGTACGAAAAGGCCGGTTACACCGGTTTGCCCTTGGTCCGGTACTATAAGGATCTATAGGTGTTATGGCTGGCGATCCTCTTGTCCGGCCCTATGGCTTGATTTCGTTTGCCAGGCGATCGAACGCTTTGGCCAGCCCGTCCTCGACTTGGTTTGCGACATAGAGTAGCCGCGGCTGCTGTTGTGAGGGGGCATCGATATTGACGGCTGCGACCTGCCACAAGATATGCTCGATCGCTGTCGCAGCTAGGAACCATAGGAAAAGCAGGATGAATGATGGAAAAACCCCCGAGCAGTTTATGAGACAAGCCCTGGCCCTGGCAGCCCAAGCTCTTGAACAGGGCGAGTTCCCCATCGCCGCGATCGTGGTCCTCGATGGCCGCATCATCGCCCGAGCAGCAGCCTCGGAACAACGCGAAAACCGTTACCTGGGCCACGCCGAGCTGGTCGCGCTGGAACAGGCCGACCGGCAAGATCTGTCGATTGACCAACGCCGCCAGGCCAGGCTTTTCACGACCCTCGAACCGTGCTTGATGTGTATGGGGGCGGCGATGTCCTTTTTTCTGGGCGAGATCTATTATGCGCTCGAATCGCCGGGCGATGGGGCGGTCGAGTTGGCCAAAGCGTGGGATAGAAAAGAGGAGGATATCCCCGGCTACCAACTGCCGGCGATCACGGGAGGGCTGCTGCGAAAAGAAAGCATCCACCTTTTTGAACGGTATGTCGTGCGACAACCCCCTGGTCCCATGCGCGCCTGGGCGGAGAGTTTGACCCGATTGCGGTAACGGCTGACGTGTGGGGCGAGATGGTAGAAAACCTGACCCACAAAAACAACCGTGTGCGGTCCGTCGCTGCCCAAATCCTGTGCAATCTGGCCAAGAGCGATCCGGAAAACCGAATGCTGGCCGACTTTGCCCTGTTCGCAGTAACCAGAGATGAACGATTTGTCACCGCCAGGCACGCGCTGCAAGCACTGTGGAAGGTCGGGCTCGCAGGACAGCAAGCGCTTTTATTGGCGGGGTTCGAAGGTCGTTTCAGAGAATGCATTTCAGAAAAAAAATAGTACCTTGATCCGCTACGACATCCTTCAAGGCCTCAGAAGGCTGTATGACCAGGTCAGGGATGAGACGATCAAGGAGCTGGCATTGGCCTTGATTAAAACCGAGCCAGATGTCAAATACAAAAAAAGGATCTGCACCTCTGGAAATGATGTGAGAGGAACCACTCAGATGATCAAAAGCGGCGTCCCCAAACTGTACCACGCCCACTTTGTCGCCAAAGGCGACGAACGGCTCGGGCTGTTCAGGTTGCTTGCCGGGCAGTTCGACATCGGTAAAGGGATCTATCCGGGCAGCTTTTGCCACATCACCCCATCGTTTGTCGTGCCAGAAATGGTCTACGTTGACAGCGATAAACGCTGTCCCAAATTCTTTGCAGCTGAGCAGACGATGGAGTTCGTTTGCGAGAAAAAAGAATACGCTGCTCACTCCGTCCTGCGCTTTCACGCGGCGGATTTCACCGATCCGGTCCCTGAAGACAAAGACAGCTTTGACCTGTTGATCTCGCTGTACGCCGGCTTTGTATCGCAGCACTGCAAGTCGTATCTGAAAACAGGCGGCATCCTGCTGGCCAACAACAGCCACGGCGATGCCAGCCTGGCTTATTTGGACCCGGATCTTTTATTTATTGGCGTCGTCAAAAGAAGCGGCGATACATTCAGGCTCGTGTTGGATGGGTTGGATGCCTATTTCCAGACAAAAACCGGAAAGCCGATCGATCGCGGCGCGGTTGAACGAACGATGCGTGGGGCGGGATTCACCAAGACCGGCTATGCCTATCTCTTTGAAAAAGTGGGCCAGCAGTGTACCAGCGAAACGTAAGATCTGGTTCGCGGATCGCGCCAAACAGGTACGTGCCATGTACCGGTTAAAACGACTGCAAAGTGAACGAGAGGATCAAGTTCAACCACGCCATCTTTCATCTGTTTGTTTTGTTGGGCAGCTTTTGTCATTTTGTGGCCGTGTTCTTTTACGTTTTGCCAACCGGCCTTTATCTGGACTGAAAAACAAGGAGAGACCATGACGAAACAAACGCATCATAACCCTGAACGGATCCCCCATCTACGCAAACAAGGCAGTGCTACCCAACTCGTCGTCAAGGGCCGGCCCTATCTGATCATCGGCGGCGAATTGCACAATTCCAGCTCGTCCAGTTTGGCCTATATGGAGCCCATTTGGGCTCGGCTGACGGAACTGCATCTCAACACCGTGCTGGCGGTTGTCTCTTGGGAGCTGGTTGAACCCAAGGAGGGTTCATTCGACTTTGCCCTGGTCGATGGCCTTATTCGCCAGGCCAGACAGCACAATCTGCATCTCGTCCTCCTGTGGTTTGGGTCGTGGAAAAACGGGATGTCCAGTTACGCGCCTGCCTGGGTGAAACGTGACACTCGTCGTTTTCCCCGGGTAAAAGTAGGTCAAACAGAGACGGTCGAGATCCTCTCGACCTTTGGAACAGAGACCCGCGATGCCGATGCCAAAGCTTTTGCTGCTTTGATGCGCCATCTTGCCGAGGTGGATGGCGACGAGCAAACTGTGATCATGGTCCAGATACAAAACGAGGTTGGCGTGCTGGGCGATTCGCGCGACCGTTCCCCCGCCGCGAACGAAGCCTTTGCCGGCCCGGTGCCAGCCAGGTTGATCCAGCACCTCCAACAGCATCGATCCGACTTGGGCCCGGACCTGGCTCAGCGTTGGCAGGTGAACGGATTCAAGACGGAAGGAAGCTGGAAAACGATCTTTGGCAGCGGGCTGGAAACCGATGAACTGTTTATGGCCTGGCACTATGCGCGCTATATCGATGCAGTCGCGTCAGCCGGTAAAGCGGAATATCCCCTGCCCATGTTTGTCAACGCCTGGTTGAGCAGTTTGGGGTCAGCGCCCGGCGGCTGGGCGAGCGGCGGACAAAAGCCCGGTGAATGGCCCAGCGGCGGTCCCTTGCCTCACACCCTGGACATCTGGCAAGCCGGCGCGCCCCACGTCGATTTTCTCACTCCCGACATCTACCAGCCCAATTTCCAAGAGTGGTGTCAGCTCTATACGCGGCGCGGCAACCCGCTCTTTATTCCCGAAATGCGGCGCACCGAAATCGGCGCGCGCCAGGTCTTTTACGCCCTCGGCGAGCACGACGCGATGGGCGTCTCTCCCTTTGCCATCGACTCGGTCGAACCGTCCGAAGAGAATCCCCTCCAGCGCAGTTATGCTGTGTTGCGACAGCTCGAGCCGCTTATTCTCGACCATCAAGGCAAAGGCGGGGACATGATTGGCTTTTTGCTGGATGTTGAACAGCCTGCGATCGCGCGTGAGTTGGGAGGCTACGAGCTTGAAATCACCCTGGATGAAGGCTTTGGTCAGTCTGCTGAGCGCGGTGGCGGCTTGATCATCGCCCTCGGCCCCGATGAATTCCTGGGCGCCGGGTTTGGCTTTCGGGTCAGATTCAAGGGCCTGCCCCCCGGTCCGGCATTGGCCGGGATCGCCGCCGTCGATGAGGGGTGCTATCAAGGTAGGCAATGGATCCCAGGCCGGCGTCTGAACGGGGACGAGACAGGACGAGGCAACTGGTGGCGGTTCGTCGATTACCAGTCGAGCGATGGTCGCACCTTTGCCAATCAGTTGGCGACTGGCATTGGGCGCTGCACCGTTTATCGCTACGAATGATCAATGTGCTTCAAGATCCATTGTCATCTTGTCATTCCCGAACAGATTGTAATCCCGGCCCCGCCGTTATGAGGGTAAACTGCGACGGAAACATGTCATTCCCGCCCCTACCTTTGGCTATTTACCAGTTTTCTCCCAGCATTTCGAAATGGCCTTGTTCGTGCGCACACGCTGGGCACACTTGGGGCGCGCTCTTGCCTTCGTGGATGTAGCCACAATTCATACAGCGCCAGGTCGTGGGCTCGTCTTTTTCAAAGACTTTGCCCTCTTTTATATTTTTTGCCAGTTCGAGGTAGCGTTTTTCATGCTGCTTTTCTGCAACGGCAATGGCTGAGAATACGCTGGCTATCTCTCTGAAACCCTCTTCCCGCGCGGTCTTGGCAAAGGAGGGATACATATCCGTCCATTCGTGGTGTTCGCCACCAGCGCTGGCTATGAGATTCTCGACCGTACTACCAATGATGCCGGCCGGGAAAGTTGCGCTGATCTCTACTTCACCACCTTGCAAAAACTTGAAAAGCCGTTCGGCATGTTCCTTCTCTTGGTTGGCCGTTTCTGTAAAAATCTCTGATATTTGGCGGAATCCCTCTTTCTTGGCTTGGCTTGCAAAGAATGT
>JAFGJF010000297.1 GCA_016929205.1 Anaerolineae bacterium | reverse complement strand
GCGCTATACCATACAGATTCAGAGATCGGTTCCTGTCGCATTGCCCTATGCCCGATTATACCTTGTCGAACGTTATCCAGCAAAATCGGTTGTGTGTGTAAAATATACGTACCGCTGTTTACGTCGCTTTGCCGGAAATAGTGGGAAATGGTATAATGTTGATGTTCGGAACAAAATGAAAGCCTCTTTACTATCCTGCACACCTTGCCGTTGATGATGACCAAGAACGAGGTCATCGCCTATGAAGTTCTCTACAAAGAAAAGCTCGGAACAAGGGCGTTTGGTCTGAACTCAAACTGACGGACCACTTGGATCATAGTTTGCTTTTGTCCCCCGCGGGAAGCCAGGGAGACAATGCAGACACGTGCAGACGTGCAAAAGGACGCTGCCTATCAGGGATCCTCAGGAAAATCGGTGTGTCGCCGCGCTTTCGCGATGCGATCCTCAGGATACCGGACAGTGAGGTTGCTGTCGTCGGTGCCATCGTCCTGCGATCTCAGCCCTTTGCTGACCGGGTCAAGGCGCATCCAAGGGTGACGGTCAGGCACATTACCAGGGACAACCGGGACAACCTGCCTACACAGATCCTCTCAGAACTAACTCAGCGATGATCGAACGTGGGTCCTCTTCCAGAGGTGCCATGAAAAATGAACCGCGACCGGCAGAACCGGACGCCAAGATCACGTTGGTCGCCGACACGGAACGAACCGGGTGGAGGCAGATATGAATAGTGTCAAAGCGCGAGCAATGGAACACCTCACACATCTGAGTGTCAAGATCGGTCCCCGCCCGGTTGGCTCAAAGCGCAACCGGGCCGCCGTGAACTATGTGCACGATGTGTTTGAGGCATGTGGCCTGGCAGTCGAAATGCAAGCTTTTCCCTGCCCCGTCTGGGAGGAGCAGGACACGCGGCTGGAGGTGGACGGAGAAACGGTAGAGGCCAGGGCGAATGTGTTCTCGCTGCCCTGCGACATCACGGCTCCGGCGGTAGCCATAGGGACGCTCGCCGAACTGGAAAACGCAGGCCTGGGTGGGCAGATCGGCATTCTACACGGCAGCCTGACCCAGTATGGCCTTTCGGCCCGGAATGGGATATATGTCCCAGAGCGTGATCGAAAGATCATGGAGATGCTGGAGCGCAAAAAGCCGGCGGCACTCGTCACCGTCAATCCCAAGGTGGGCTGCCTGGAACGGGTGATCGTGGACGGTACGTTCTCTGTCCCGTCGGTGACGGTTCCTGCCGAGGTGGGGCTGGCGCTGCTGAAACGCAGTGATCCGGCCTTGCATCTCGGGATCGAGACGCAGCGAGCGCCCGGGCAGGCGTACAATGTCGTGGGCAAGCAAGCCGGCCAGAAACGAGAACATATTGTGCCGTGCGCTCACCTGGACACCAAGCTCGACACTCCAGGCGCATTCGACAATGCATCCGGCGTGGCGATCATGTTGGCCCTGGCAGAGTCGTGGGCAGATCAAGATCTATCTACCAGCATCGAGTGGGTGGCTTTTAACGGCGAAGAAATGGGCGGCCTGGGAGATGTCGCGTATTGGTCCCAGCGGAAAGATGAGATAGGACAGATGCTGGCAGTGATCAACGTGGATGGTGCCGGGCAGATCCTGGGAACGAACAGTATTGCCGTCATGGCCTGTTCCCAATCGTTCCAGAATCAGGTTGCCGAACTGCACAAACGGTACCCGGGCGTGTGGTGGAGCGATCCGTGGATGGCGAGCAACCACGGTGCGTTCTTGTCGCGAGGTGTTCCCTCTGTGGCCTTTAGTGCCGTGGGGGTAGCGGATGTTCTTCACCGGCCCACCGATACCATAGAGTGGATCAGTCCGGCCAAGCTGGGTGAGGTCGCATCATTGATCGCGAATCTGGTCGAGATCCTGCAAGACAAGCCGCTTGATTGGGTCAGAAAATCAGATTGAAGGCAAGCGCGGTGTGCGCTCGTCGCCAACGATAGAGTATGTTTTGAGCGCACGTGACGTACCAGTCAGTGGTCGAAACCACTGGCTGGCGAGAGATAAGAGTTATCATTCGCTGAGCGGATTGGTGACAAAATGCGCACCATTTGCTTTGGGATGATCGAATGTGAATTCGCTTCTGGAGGGAATACCGTGAGTGACAGGCCCCGCGTGGGCATCGTCGGCGCGGGACGCGTCGGCGTCGACTGGCACCTGCCCGACATCCGCGCCGCAGGCGGCGAGGTGATCGCCCTGGCCGACATGGTGCCCGGGCGTGCATCGCGCTTCGCCGCCCAACACGGTATTTCCTATGCCTTTGATCGCTACCCCGACCTGCTCGCCTTGCCAGAGGTCGAGGTCGTCGCCGTCTGCACGCCACCGCACGCCCACGCCGAGATCGCCATCGCCGCCGTCGAGGCCGGCAAACACTTGTACCTCGAAAAACCGCCGGCTATGGACGAATCCGAGATGGCCCGGATCGTCCAGGCCGTGCGCCGTGCGGGTGTGCTGGCGATGACCGGCCCGAACCACATCTACGAAAGTGAGGTGCAGGCGCTCAAGCGCCACATCGACGCCGGCACATTGGGCCACGTCTACCTGGTCGAGTGCCTGAAGCGATTGCGACGCGGCCTGCCCAAGGGCATGCACGTCCTGGCCTACCGGCACTTTTTTGAATGCATTCGTGAGAGGCGTGAGACCCAGCGCCCGCCGGAGCGCAGCGTCGTCGTGATGCGCATCCTTGATGCCATCTATCGTTCGGCGGCGAGCGGCAGCCAGCGAGTGCGGCAGTCATAGCCAGGCACCATCGAGGTTTGCTCGGGTGTGCACATATGGTAGCGGAAAGGCCTGGAAGAAATGGGAGACGTGAGAGAAAATCCAGCCAAAAGATCAAAGCGTCCGATCTGGGTTGTGTCGATCGCGCTGGTCGTACTCGCGATCGGAGTAGGGCTGCTATACGATTGGGGTGTGATCGGTGCCGCAGCGCCCCCTGCTCGCTATGCGGCGGGGATGGTCTTTGTGCCGGCGGAAAACAGAGCCTATCTGTTTGGCGGGCGATACGAGGGTCTGTTTGGCACCGCCTATCGCAACGATCTCTGGACCTTTGACTGTGAAAAACGAAAATGGATGCCCGTTTACACCCTTCGCCGGCCTCCCGCCAGGGGCAACGCCAACGTGGTCTATGATCCCGACCGCCACCAGCTCGTCCTCTTTGGTGGGATCGCCCGGGAACGGCTTGCCGACACGTGGGTCTATGACATCACCGCCAATGCCTGGCACAAGATGACGCCGGCAGTCAGTCCCCCTCCCAGGAGCGATGCCGGGATGGCCTACGACGCGGCGAACGGCAGGGTGATCCTGTTCAGCGGCTATGGGCTGGAAGACAGCCGGGACAGATACGGCGATACCTGGGCCTACGATCCTGAGACAAACAATTGGACCGAGATACAGACGCCGTCTTCCCCGCCGGTGATGTACGGCCAAACGATGGTTTATGACAACGTCCATCATCAGGTGCTCCAGTGGGGAGGACACGCGTCGGCCTATCAGAATGGACAGGCCACCTCGCACTGGTACGAAGAGGATATGTGGCGCTATGACGATGCAGGCACCCGTTGGGAAAAGCTGGCCTACGGTACGCCCGGTCCCCCGCCAAGATACTGGCACCAGGCCATCGTCGATACCACCGGTCGCGTGCTGATCTTTGGCGGCAACGGCAGTCGTGGTTTCCTGAACGACACCTGGATCACGAGCCCGGAGCACAACGCCTGGACCAGAATGGATACTACAGCCGCACCGTCGCCCAGGGTGAACGCCGCGATGGCTTACGACACTGCGCACGACGTGGTCATTCTCTTTGGCGGTCTTGAAGAGGATTTCACAGACTTGAGGGATACGTGGATCCTGGGCATGGCTGAGACGGAGGGCCAATGGGTGAGGGTCTCACCGTGAAAAGGGGGAGCATATGAAAACCGGCTTTCATACTCTGGCCACTGCGGTTCCGGCAGCCGCGGTTTCGGCGGCCGCGGTCTTGGCTGCTGCAGTTCTGGCCTCGGCTCTGGGCACCACGCTCAGCGCCGTCTGGCCAACGCATCAAGCCTCTCCAAGCTGCACCATTTTCACGGTCGCCGATCAGAACGCGGCCTTTTTCGGCAACAACGAAGACAACGACGACGCGCGCCAGGGGCGAGTCTGGTTCTATCCGCCGCGCAGGGACCGGTACGGCGTTGTCCTCTTTGGTTACTCGGTCGGCGGGCACGCGGACGTCCCCGTCGGCGGGATGAATGACCAGGACCTCGTCGTCGACTCGAACGCGCTGCACACTACGCGCGCCGCCCGCCATCCGGACAAAACGCCCTATCCCGGCTCTTTCTTTGTCGAGATGCTGGAGCGATGCGCGACCATCGAGCAGGTCAGGGAATGGGTGCAGGGATATGACCTGCGCTTCCTGGAAACCCAGCAAGTGCACGTTGCCGACCGGCAGGGCAACGCGGTCGTGCTGGGGCTGGACGCGCGCGGCGAACTGGCAATCACGGACAAGTCGGGAGGCTATCTCGTTTCCACCAATTTCAGCCTGGTGCAAGACCCGGCCGGACGCGATACCGATCGCCGGTACAAGACCGCTGCGGCCATGCTTGAGACGATGGATCCCCTGACCGGCGAGGGATGCGCTGCGGTCCTGGAAGAGACGGCACTGGGCATCGTGATGTACTCCTACATCGTCGACCTCAAGGCCGGCACGATCACCCTCTTTTCGCGGGGCGATTTCAACCAGGGTGCCACGCTGAACGTCGCGGAGGAGATGGCCAAGGGTGTTCACTCCTACGACATCGAGGCACTGGTCTGGCAGCAGGCCGGGGATACGCACCTGGCCACAGGCACCAATTGGGTCGCGCCGCTGCTGCTGATTATCGCTGGCCTTGTCCTGGCAGGGCTGTGCTACGGGGTGTGGCGCCGGCACGGTGGAGCGTCCGCCAGGCGATTCATCCTGATCGCCGGGGCGCTCGTGTGCCTGATGGTCCTCAGCCGCACCGTACTGCGGATCCCGATCCGCTTTGTGCCCATTCCCAACCTGGTGACGATCACCTTTTATCTCTCGTTCATGGCCGCGCTCGTCACCATCGCCGGCCTGGCTTTCACGCCATGGATTGCCCTGTCCCTCGCCGTCGTGGGGCTCATGGCGAGCGAGGTCGCCCACTGTTGGGTCTATGGGTGCAGCGACGAGCTCTTGCCCTACGTCGTCTTTGCCCTCTCTTCCTACGGCCTTGCGGCGGGGATCGTGGCCTTGCTGCGCAAGCGGAACCTGCTGCTTGCGGTGTTCGCCGGTTGGGCCTGGGCGTTCGTCGGGTTCTACATCCCGGCGCGGTACTATTACTCAGTTTTCACCGGCTGGGAAGAGTACGTACTGCTCTATACGGTGGTCCTGGCCGCGGCCAACTTGCTCTCCATCCCCGTTGCTTTGGTACTAAACCAATGCATCCGGGTCGTTTTCAAGGTCGGGCACCTGGATGAGTGGATCTTGGCACATCAAGCGCAAACGCGAGCACCAGCTAACGATCGAACCTGAGAACCTCCATCAGGAGTGAGGAACTGAACAAAATCCTGGCCATCCAGAACTGTGAAATTGAGGGATTTGGTCTCTACGAGCGGCATCTCGCCGCCCGAGGGATCGACTATCAGGTAACGCACGCCTATCGAGGGCATTTCCTGCCCCCGCTAGAGTCGTTTGACGCCATTCTCGTCGGCGGGACGCCGCTCTCAGCTTATGTCGCGCACGAGCACCCTTTTCTGCAGGCTGAGGTTGCCTACCTGGAACAAGCCCTGGATGCCGGGAAGCCTTGCTTTGGCATTTGCTGTGGCGCGCAGATCCTGGCCCAGATCCTGGGCGCGCGCGTTGGCAGGTGTGAACGGATGGAGATCGGCGTCATTGCCGGCGGCCCGCAAGGCCGCACCGGATAGTGAATGGTTTTCACCTTGTGATAGCACAATGAAAGGAGTTCGAAATGAGTATGTTCTGTTACCAATGTCAGGAGACGGCCCGCAACCAGGGCTGCAATATGAAGCGGGGGGTGTGCGGCAAATCCGCCGGGGTCGCCACCCTGCAAGACCTGACCATCTGGCTGCTCAAAGGGCTCTCCTTCTACGCCATCGCCGCCCGCGAGCAGGGCATCGAGGACCCGGCAAGCAACCGCTTTGTCGCCGAGACGCTCTTTGCCACGATCACCAACGTCAACTTTGATCCGGATCACTTTTGCGACCTGGCTCACGAAACGATCCGCCGCCGCGACGCGCTCAAAACCCGGATTCCCCCGGTCGCGGATCCGCCCCAGGCGGCGACGTGGCTGCCGGAGAAGGGGGACCAGGTCGAGCTGCTGGCCAAGGGGAGCGAGGTCGGCCTGCTCGCCGACGATCGCGCCGGCGAGGATGTGCGCTCGCTGCGCCACCTGCTGCTCTTTGGCCTCAAAGGCCTGTCCGCCTACACCGATCACGCCTACGTGCTCGAACACACCGACGACAGCATCCTGTTCTTTATCCAGGAGGCCCTGGTCGCCACCCTCGACGATGCGCTGACCGCGCAGGACATGGTCGGCTGGGTGCTCAAGTGCGGCGAAACGGGCGTCACCGCCATGGCCCTGCTAGACGAGGCCAACACCAGCACCTACGGCCATCCCGAACCAACGCAGACGAACATCGGCGTGCGTTCCGGCCCGGCGATCCTGATCAGCGGGCACGACCTGCGCGACCTCGACGAACTGCTCCAGCAGACCGAGGGCAAAGGGGTCAACGTCTACACCCACGGCGAAATGCTGCCCGCCAACGCCTACCCGGCGCTCAAGAAATACGGCCACCTGGCGGGCAACTATGGCGGCTCGTGGTGGCACCAACCCGACGAGTTTGAATCGTTCAACGGCCCGATCCTGATGACCACCAACTGCCTGGTGCCGCCCAAAGAAAGCTACCTCGACCGTCTGTTCACCACCGGGCAGGTCGGCTGGCCCGGCGTGCCGCACATCGGGCCGCGCGATAATGGCGGGCAAAAGGATTTCAGCGCCGTCATCGCCAAAGCGCTCGCGTGTGACGGCCCAACGCTGTTGGAAGAGGGCACCATCCCCAACGGTTTTGCGCGCCACACGGTGATGAGTCTCGCCGACAAGGTGATCGACGCCGTCAAGTCGGGGGCAATCAAGCGCTTTGTGGTCATGGCCGGCTGCGACGGAAGGCACAAAAGCCGCGCCTATTTCACCGAACTGGCCGAGAAACTGCCCGCCGATCACGTGATTCTAACCGCCGGCTGTGCCAAGTACCGCTACAACAAGCTCGACCTGGGCGACATCGGCGGCATCCCGCGCGTCCTCGACGCCGGACAGTGCAACGACTCGTACTCGCTGGCCTACATCGCCTTGCAGCTCAAGGAGGCCTTTGGCCTGGACGACATCAACGACTTGCCGATCTCCTACGACATTGCCTGGTACGAGCAAAAGGCGGTGCTGGTGCTGCTGGCCCTGCTTTCGCTGGGCGTCAAGCACATCCGCCTCGGGCCGACGCTGCCCGCCTTTGTCTCGCCGGGCGTGCTCGACGTGCTGGTCGAACATTTCGACATCAAGCCGGTCACGACGGTAGAAGAGGACCTGGCGGCGATCGTCGCCGGACAATAGATCATTCATCGAGGGGCGAGTCAGACCAGGGCTCGCCCCGTTTCACAGCTCGTTTACAGCTATGCCGGCGGGAGTCCCGATGAAAAGGCGACGGCAAAGCCGGTGAGGAGCAGGACCAAAACGCCCAGCGCGACATTGAGGAACAACAACCCGGCGCTCAGCTTTTCTTGCGCAGGCTTTTGCGGTCCACGCCCCCGGCCCAAGGCCAGGCTGCGGATCAGCGCCACGGCGACCATGGCCAGCACCAGGATGTGCTTGAGAGCCAGCATCGCCGAGTAGGCGTTGCCAAAGCGCAACAAGCCCTGGAAGGCCGGAGACCGGTTGCTCAGAAGCAGCCCCGTCACTGCCAGCCCGACGATGCTGACGTAAACCAAGATACTCTGCCGTTTCTGGATTGCATCCATCAGTTTCCTGGTCTGCGGGCCTGTCCCCAGCACGCGCCTGGCCGATGGCAGGACGGTGATCCCCAGCGTGATCAACCCGCCTACCCAGATGGCAGTGAACAGGTCATGCAGAAACGTGACCAATGCAAAGACGATCTGTTTCGTTGGCATAGCGACTCCTTTACGATTCTGGGTGCGCTTCTGGGCGCACCTAAAGGATTTTCGTGCTTTCGGTCGGGCGTGGCGTCTTGACCACCAGAAAGCGAACCCGCGCATCACTTTCGTTGAGCAAACGATGGGGGATGCGGGCCGGACTTTCAATGAGCGTGTCCGGAGACACCTCCTGGCGCTCGTCCCCGATCTCGACGATGCCCCGTCCCTCGATCGCGTAAAAGAACACATCCACCGGCGTGATGTGTCGCTTGAGCGCTTCGCCGGGCTCAAGGGTAACCATCACGACCTGGGCGTGCTCTGTATCGTACAAGGTACGTGCGCTGACGTGATGCGGGTTGGGCGCCTCTGGCGCTTCCAATGCATAGACTGTTTTCATTTTGACTCTCCTGGTTTCCAGAACTATTCTATTCAAAAAACAAATCGCTCAAGTCTGTACGTGCAGTGTACCACCTGAGCGACGGCATGTCTTCGACTTTTGTCGAATGGAGCCGCGATCTATTTGCCGGGTTTCGCCCGGGCCTCCAATCCCTCCCGATCGAGGATGCGGATCTGGTGCCGCTCCACTTCGACGAGCCCCTCCTCGATCAGGCTCTGCAGCGCACGGTTGAGCACGTCCAGCACGGTGCCAAGCCGGGCGGCCATCTCGGCCTGCGTCTCCCACCGGCGGCGTTGAACCGTCTCATCGACTGCTTGTTCCAGCAAGAACCTGGCCAACCTCGCCTCTACCGTTCGCAGCGAGAGGTCTTCCACCAACGTGACCAGGTGCTGGACTCGCCCGGCAAGGTTCTGGATGATGATCCGTGCCAGGCCGGGGCACCGGTCCAGCAGTTGAAGCACGGTTTCCCGGCAGACAATCCACACCGTGGATGGCTCCAGGGCAATGACGGTGGCCGGGCTCGGAGAACCGGAAAAAACGCTCACCTGGCCCAGGGCTTGACCGGCGCCGACAAAGCGCAGCACCTGCTCGCGCCCGGCGGGGGAAAACTTGACCACCTTGAGCCAGCCGCCCTGGACGACATACAGACCGGCATTGGGTTCCCCCTCGACAAAGATGACCTGGCCGGTCTCATAGTCTCGCCTGACGGCAGCCTGGGCAACGGCTTCCATGGTACCGCCATCCAACCCAGCCAAAAAGGGTACCGCAGACAGTGCGGTCACTGCGTCGTGTTTGGCTCTCTTGTCTGATATCATTGCACATCCTCCGATCAAGCGACAGAAGCAGAGCTTGTCCCGACCAGTACGACCTCCCACGTGATCGCTCGATTTGCCTGTTCTTGAGAATCAATCGACAGCACTCCTTTGGCAGGCCCCTGGGCTCGTCATGCTGACCGGGGTGATGCTCTTTGCCCCTGGCCTGACCGCCAGGACAGGCTGGCCGTCATCCCGCCTGTCGGGACGTAGAAAGGATGGAATCGGTCCACAGCGCGGGTCTATGCGCCTGCCAGCGGCTTCTCCCACCCGCCAGAGCAATGCCCGCTCGTACAGATCGTGTAGCAGCGTCGGGATATCCGTTCCGCATCGTGTGATCTCTTGGAGCACAGATGATGGGCACACGGCTTCCACGTATTGTCTCCGCCTGACGCTATGGCGGCACACGGAACAGCTACCATTCCCGCACATGCCACACATAGTCGGTCACACCAGCTATCTCATAGATGTCCTGCAGTAGCATGAGGCAATCCGCCTCGGGTCTTCCAAGTCTGTGTGGTCTATTCCTGCTTTTTCAAAAGCCTCAGCGCGGCTTCTGCCATGACCCCTGCACCAAGCTGCAAACACCCCTCATCGATATCGAACATCGGATCGTGGTGGCGGCGTTCGTCGCCCTCGATCTTGCAGCCCAAGATAAACATCCCGCCAGGGATGTCACGGGCAAAATACCCGAAATCTTCTGATCCCATTTCAGGGCGCGGATCACCAAGCGCTTCCGGGCCCAACAAATCGCTGACCACATCCTTGATCAAAGCAACAATCTCTGGGTGGTTATAAGCAGGCGGGTACCCTTTTTGGATATCGAGTTGATAATCGCCTCCCAGGGATTTGGCAACCCCCAGGGCACGCTCGATCTCGGCGTGGATTTTCTCCTGAACTTCAGTCGTCAAATAACGCATCGTTATCCCCAAGCTGACCTCATCGGGGACCACATTCTCAGCCTGACCGCCGTGGATCGAGCCAATCGTCACCACCGCAGGGTCAAAGGGCCATAATCGCCGGGAGACAATCCCGTGGAGCGCCAAAATGACATGCCCGCTGATAAAAATCGGATCAACCGTGGTATGCGGCATCGCACCATGCCCACCTTTGCCAAAAACCCTGGCCCGGACCGTATCGACTCCCGCGCTCGAAAACGCGTCGATCACAATCTCACCGGTGGTTATACTTGAATCGACGTGTAATGCCAGGACAATGTCAGCGCCTTCGATGGCGCCATCCTCGATCATCCGGGGTGCGCCACTGAGACCTTGCTCATCTGACATCTCTTCAGAAGGCTGGAACAAAAAACGCACCGTTCCGGCAAATTCTTCCCGGGCTAATAATGTTGCCGTCCCCATCGCGATGGCGACATGGGCATCATGCCCACAGGCGTGCAAAAGCCCCTCGGTCCGTGACTTGTAGGGCACATCCTTCGCGTCAATAATCGGGAGAGCGTCCATATCAGCCCGGATGGCAACCACCGGTTTCCCCTCGCCAATCTCGGCAACAACGCCGGTCTTGCCGACTCTGGTTCGCACCCGGTAGCCCAAGCCGGTCATCATTTCGGCGACCTTGGCAGCAGTCCGATGCTCCTCAAACCCTAGCTCTGGATGCATGTGGATATCGCGTCGCCATTCGACCATTTCAGATTGTATTGCTTTGGCTTTATCTAACATCTTGCTCCTTCATTTTTCTTTGGTATTCCCGCGCCTCAGCGTGCCTTCAATACAAAAGGCCGTTCCGCTTTCGCCAAGTCGGTGAGAAACTTTAATGTCGGTGCCAGTGTTGCTCGAACTCAGCCGGCGTGAGATAACCCAGCGGCGAGCGAATGCGCTTGTGTCGGCACACGTCGTCCTGGAACCGGTCCAGTTGTTGATGCGCGTCAGTATAGTCCTGATAGTCTTACAAGTCAACCTCTTCATCTTTGATGGTGCGCGTCAGGCGTTCGGCGTATCCGTTTTACCAGGCTTGACCGATATCGACCATACTGATCCGGACACCGCCGGAGGAGCGCATCTCGACACAGACTCATTCCATCCGCGCTGTTTCTGGTTCTTGAGGTTGGACGTGAGTTTGGCCCAACGACAACGTATAGGGATACACTTTTGACGGCTGCATCCACGGGCTCGCCGGTTCCGGTCCGGCCAGCCCGTTTTACCAGATGTGGAGCGAACTGATCGATATGTCCGCGATCTGGAGCCGGAGCCAGTCGAGGGATGGGAGGGCACGCTGGTGAGCAATCCGCCCGGTGCACAGTTTGACGACTATTTCGTCCTGCACGGACGCTTCGGGGTGGCCTATGGCCTTCACAGTCTCGACGCCGATGTGCAGGCACAGATCGAGGCACTGCGCAATACGGGCACATCCTTCCGTGTGTGGGGCGTGCTGCGCTGCGGCGTCCCCGATGCCTTTGGCTCACAGATCGAGGTGTCACGGATTGAATGGTAAAGGTCTGGGCGAAGCAGATGCTTCGCCCAGATTTGCCTGTGAACAGAGGGTGACGATGAAGAAACAAGACGATATACAGCAGCCGACCCATTACCAGATCCGGCTCAAAGGTCACCTCGATGCACGTTGGTCGGACTGGTTTGACGGTTTGGCTCTCTCGCACCAAACAAATGGCACGACGCTGCTCGACGGTCCAGTTGTCGACCAGGCGGCGCTACACGGGTTGTTGGTCAGAATCCGCGACCTGGGTTTGCCGCTGGTATCCATCCATGTAATCGAGCGAACCAAAAAGGAGATCGAAAAATGATGGCAACGACCGTAAGAGTTGGTCGGGTTTCGTCCCAACAGAACTGGTTCCAGGCGCATTATTTCGTTCATACCAACTCGCTCTGTGCAGCAAATCGCCCTGGTTCATCTTGGAATGGGCAATCTTTGAGTGGTGACATCATACTGCCCGCTGTCCTTTCGGTTAGCGGCACCATGGATGCGCACCAGCGGATATCGACCTCCCGGTCAAAGATGAAACGGCCCAATTTTCGAGCACCGGCCACGATCGTCTCCCGCACGTCCCGGTTTGCTGGACGGAACAGAAAGAGCTTGACCACTGGCACGTTATTGTTGTCGGCATCCCACACTCCGGCTCTCGCCCAGCGCAGACTGTCTTGTACCGTCTTTTCCGAGCCCACACAGTCATAGACCACGTCAAAACCGCCCAGGACCATCCGCGCGTTAAACATGCCCGTATAGAGCTTGCCTCCCGTGATACGAGCCGTCGCTTCGTAAGGATCTTCCCCAGTCACCACCTCATCAGCGCCCAGTTTGCGAGCCATCTCGACCTGCTGAGGATAACGCGCCATCGCCGTAATGTGGCATTCCGGTGACAACGCGCGCGCCG
>JAFGJF010000296.1 GCA_016929205.1 Anaerolineae bacterium | reverse complement strand
TTTTTCCTGCCAAGTGGGGGCAAAACCAGACCCTCGCCAAGATGGTCGAGATCTGCGTTTCCAAGGGCGCGACCATCTGTGGTTCGGGAAGTGTGCGCTGGCCTTCACTGCGCCGCAAGCGACAGACTGCCGAGGTGGTCAGGGAATTGGTTGAGTTATTCGAGTCCTGCAGAGAGGATAGGGTATGATCAAGCGCGCAAGCAGAGTGACCGCCTCCACGCTGGGTCTTTATGCCGGGCTGCTGGGCGCGGCGCACGGCGTCTTTGAGGTCCTGTAAGGCAGTGTTGCCCCAGAGGGGATCCTGATTACTGCTATGGGCCCACCCTGCCAGCCGGAGACCGTGGCCCATGCCTGCTGGCTGGCGATGACCGTCGTGCCCAGCTTTTTGGTGACTGGTGTGCTGGCGGTTGTCCTCAGCCTCGTTGCCGCGCTCTGGGCGGCAGACTTTGTGCAACGCATGTAGGGCGGCCCGGTTCTGATGGTGTTTGCGTCTTAACACCGGGCAACGTCTCTTCTTGCCAGCCCTCTGGTTCTTGTGGGCACCGGGTGGTAAGCTAATGTGCGGCCCAACGGACAAAGTTGGCTGCGAAAGCGGCCAAGTGCTCCTGCAAGAATAGGGCTGATTCGGAACGGACCTTGAGATGGTGCATCTGAAAGACCTGTTTGCCTTCCTTGATACCCGCCTCGATGGTTTGACGACCATTGTAAGTATGAAACCAACCCAAGTCAGCAGTAACAGGATCCTGTCCGTAGTGAAGTAACACACTGAGCCGTTGTGTATCACCCGTGTAGAAACGCTCCAGTGCAACGTCCAGGTGAGTCAAGGTTGTCGTTTGGCCATTGCTCGTGGCACTCCCCCAAGGAAAATGCCACCAGCATAGTCGAGCAAGGCTCAATTGTAAAAGTTCATTTGCCCAATATCTCGTTTCAGTCCCAGGCACTGGTCAAAATACCGCCACATCTGTTCAAACTGCGTCCTGGCCATAAACGGTGCCAGGTTGAAGTCGTGCCCAATCCGTTCTATGATTGCTTCTTCCGGTGACTTGGCCTGCATTCGTTCGATTGCTTTGCTTTCCATTTCTTCCCCTCCATGGTTTCCCCTTGTTCTATTCTACCACGGTGGGTCATTTGAACCAATAGGAAATGCGCCCGACCCAAGAGGCCATTTGACTTTATGGGCGTATTGTGTAAAAATAGATTAGAACACTTTGGACGCTAAACTGGCCAGACCAGATCGGTTCTACGTTGAGTGAAAAAGGGGGGAGCGATGTCAAAAACCAAAATCGGCGGAATTATGCAAACGACCAATTTGGCCAAAGTTGGCGTTATGTCGATCCCAGATCGTCCCGGCACTGCAGGCCGGGTGCTAGATGCTCTTGGCAAAAAGGGCATTAATGTGCAGTTTATCGTGCAGTGTATAGACATTTTGGATAACGATCACGTCATCTTTTGTATTTCACAGGAGAACATGGAACTCGCTCAAGAAATCCTCGAGGACGTACGACGTGAGTTGGGGGCCGAAAAAGTGATCCAGCGTCCCAATGTGGCGATCATTTCGATTTTTGGGTCTGATTTTCGCGAACGACCAGGGGTTGCGGGCGAAATGTTTTCCGCCCTGGGCAGCAGAGGGATCAATATTCTTGCCATCAGCACCTCGATCTCGACAATGTCCTGTGTCATTGATGCTGGTCGCCTGGAAGAAGCCGTCACGGCGATGCGCGAAACATTCGAGTTACCATAGCAGCTTTTAAAAAGAGGAGTCATGTATGAACCTTGCGCGGCATATTCGCAACGTCCCTGATTTTCCGATTCAAGGTGTCCAGTTCAAAGATGTCACCACGCTGTTAAAAGCGCCTGACGCCCTGGCGGCCTCGGTCAAGGCATTTTTGGAACGCTATGAGAATCAGGCCATCGACGTCGTCGTTGGCGTCGAGTCTCGTGGATTCATTTGGGGGGCTATTCTGGCCTATGAGATGGGAATAGGTTTTGTGCCGGTTCGCAAACCAGACAAATTGCCGGCCGAAACGGTTCGTGCCGAGTATACGCTGGAATATGGCACCAATGCGCTCGAAATGCATCGGGATGCAATTCAGCCCGGCCAAAAGGTACTCATTGTTGACGATCTGCTGGCAACAGGCGGCACGGCCAAGGCCACATGCGAATTGGTCGAACAATTGGATGGTCAAGTGGCCGGCATTGCCTTTGTGATCGAATTGACCTTTTTGAATGGCCGCGACAAGTTGGATGGTTATGATGTATTTGCGCTCGTCCCAATGGATGCGTAGCGCACAAGTCTAGACTGTCATCCAACGCAGGATGCGTGCCGCATCGCTGCGTCCCAGTTCGAACATTTCTTCGTGAATGTCGCGATCGTAGGTAATGATTTGCTCTATTGGTAACAAGTTTTTCGGAGCGACGATCCAGGGCGTGTCGACATGCCGCCAGGTACTCAGCTTGGTCAGTTCTAGCTCGCGTTCCTGATCGTCTGCATCCGGCCACAGGTTGGCAGCCAGTTTTTGGCGTTGTGCCGGGTCTAGTAGTTCAAAGGCGGCTACAAAATTGTTTGCCGATGCTAGCAGCTTGAGGTCGGAGCGGAAAGACGCCAGTAATGCCCAATCGAGGGCCAAGCCAGGCATCATCCACAGCTTGGGGGGTTCGGCGTTATCCTGGTGATGGATGTCGTATTCTTCTCCCCAGGGGGATAACAAAACGACAATGGTTTCTGTTGCCCCCGCTCGCAGCGCTGTCCCTAGCGGCGTATTGGATACGACTGCACCATCCCAATAAAAGGCCTGTTCATCCTCGATGTTTGTCCATGGGTAAACAACCGGGATGCTACAACTGGCAATGATGTGATCCAGTGCAAATTCGACGTGGCGAATGCGCTTTGACCTCGGCACACCGGATTTGCCTGGTTGCTCCATATCGCGATTGCAAAAGACGGTTAACGTACCTCTGTAGATGTCTGTTGCCGTGACCGCCAGCGTCGGAGCATCAGCACTGTTGATGCGTTCGAAATCAAACCAGCCAGCATCCAGCATACTCTGCTTCCAGGGTGAGTTGTCCAACAAGTAGCGCCAGTTGAGTACGTTCAACAAGTCGTCACGGAACTTTTGCACTTTGTTGGTTGTCAGATCGCGCCATAAAGTTTTGAGTGACTCGGCGTTGTGCCCGGAGGCGATGGCCGCAGAATTGATCGCGCCGATGGACGTGCCGACCAGAATGTCTGGTTTCCAGCCGATTGCTTCGAGGTATTCCAGCACGCCGCAATGGTAAGCACCTCGTCCGCCGCCGCCAGAGAGGATCAACGCTCGTTTCTTTTGCTCCCCCATTTTTCCCCCTTTGACTGGGTTTGAGATATGAATTTGTGTTGCAGATACCGTGTTCTCGTTTTTCAAAACCTTCTTGGAAAAGGACTGGTCGTGTTACTGTCCTGTCAACGCATATTGCGCCCCGCGTCGAAGGGCATGCTTGTTTGGCTCGATAAAGCGCTGTTTTTTGCCTACCAGATGTTCATCCAGTACTTTTTCAACGGCTTCTAGCGGCACGATGGGTCTTTTGGCCAGCATTGCTCCAACCAGAACAACGTTTGCCATCTTGACGTTTCCCCAGTCGGACGCTAGATCGTTTGCCGGCACATAGACTGCCTCAATGTCATCACGCCTGGTTTGCTGTTTGACCAAAGTTGAGTTGATGACTAGCACTCCCCCAGATTTGACCAACGATTCGTATTTTTCCATCGAGGGCGGGTTCAATACGATCGCCACCGTCGGGTTGCGAATGATGGGGGAGCCAATCGGTTGATCGGAAAGGATGACCGTACAGTGAGCCGTGCCGCCGCGCATTTCCGGGCCATACGAGGGAATCCAGGTCACCTGCCACCCGGCATCCATTCCTGCGTACGTCAGCAACTGTCCCGCGAATAGCGCCCCCTGCCCACCAAAGCCTGAAAAGACGACTTCTTCGTGCATTATCCGGCTCTCCTTTGCTGGCGGTTGAGCAACGTTTCCACTTCGGGTTTGACTTTATAGTCCCCCATCGGGTAATAGGGCAGCATTTTTTCTTCAACGAATTTGATCGATTCGATGGGAGACATACCCCAGTTTGTGGGGCAATTGGAAACAACTTCGATCAACGAGTAACCCAATCCGGCAATCTGGACTTGGAATGCATTGCGCACAGCTGTTTTGAGTCTGCGAATCTCTTTGGGGTTTGTAGCTGTGCGGCGGACAATATAGGCAGCACCGTCAATTTGAGAGATCAATTCGCATACTCGTAGCGGATAGCCTGCGGTCTTGACATCACGTCCGTAGGGTGACGAGGTTGTGACCATGCCCGGCAGTGTCGTCGGCGCCATCTGCCCGCCAGTCATACCGTACACGGCATTGTTGATAAAAATGGTGGTAATGTTTTCTCCGCGCGCTGCTGCATGAATCACTTCTGCTGCGCCGATAGAAGCCAAATCGCCGTCACCTTGATAGGTGAAAACCACTCGGTCCGGCAATACGCGCTTCAATCCGGTGGCCATAGCTGGAGCACGGCCATGCGCGGCTTCGGCAAAATCACAGTTGAAATAGTCATAAGCCAACACCGAGCAACCTACCGGCGCGATGCCGATCGAGATTTCACGAATGTCCATTTCATCCATTACTTCGGCCACGACGCGATGGACAATCCCGTGAATGCATCCTGGACAGTAATGTGTGCTGGCATCAGTCAGTGATTGTGGTCGTTCGAATGCAATTTTTTCCATTCATTCTCTCCTTTGAGAAAGGGGTCACATTGCAGCGGTTATTAAATCACATCTTGGCGCATTGCGCAAGTTTGTCAGATAGGTTAGCAGGTTGCCAAATAAAGTTATTGATGCTAGACTATATCCACCTTGGTAAGAGGAGATGACGGTGCGCGTTTTGATGGTTTCCAAAGCCTGCATTACGGGGATATACCAACGCAAGCTGGAGGAAATTGCACAATTGGGTGTCGAACTCATCGTCATTGTGCCGCCAGGTTGGCGCGATGAGCGGGGGTGGATGCCCGTTGAGCAGATGTATACTAAAGGCTATGATTTGCGCGTGACGCCAATGGCGTTTAATGGCAGTTTCCATCTGCACTACTACCCACTTTTGCGGCGCATCCTGGCAGAAACACGGCCCGACATTGTGCACATTGATGAGGAGCCGTATAACCTGGCAACCTGGCACATATTAAGGTTGTCGAGACGCTTTGGCGCACGTTCCTTGTTTTTTACCTGGCAGAACCTCTACCGGCGTTATCCGCCCCCTTTTAGTTGGTGCGAACAGTATGTCTACAAGCGAGTATCCTTTGCCATTGCCGGCAATCATGAGGCGGTCCAGGTGCTGGGTGCCAAGGGATATGGCGGGCCGGTGCATGTGATCCCTCAGTTTGGAGTGGATCCGTCACTGTATCAGCCTGCCAGCTATCCTGGTGTGGAGCCGTTTACCATTGGCTATGTTGGACGTCTGGTATCCGAAAAAGGTATCGGCGACTTGCTGCAAGCTGCGGCCAAGCTGTCCGGCCAGTGGCGAATCCGGCTGTTGGGCAACGGGCCTGAACGCGAAGCGTTGATGGCTCTGGCACGTTCGTTGTCGATTGCAGATCGTGTTGTTTTGGATGCCCACATCCCGGCCAGTGAAGTGCCTGCGTATCTGAGCCGCTTGCATGCGCTAGTGTTGCCATCGCATACCCGTCCAAATTGGAAAGAGCAGTTTGGGCGGGTATTGATCGAGGCGATGGCCAGTGGCGTCCCGGCCATCGGCTCCGATTCGGGCGAGATTCCTAACGTCATTGGCGATGCTGGATTGATCTTTGCAGAAACGGATGTAAACGCATTGCGCGCGCACCTTCAGGCGTTGATCAGCGATCGCGAATTATGGCAAGCGTTGTCCAGACGAGGTCGCGATCGCGTTTTGGCCCGGTTCACACAAGCCCAGGTTGCAGCAGCAACAGTGTCGGTCTACCACGAGATGGCAAATGATCCAAGTTGCGCCCAAGCCACACTTGAAGTATAATTACTTCTGTGCAAGTGACACAGTTGTCTCTTTTATCTTGTTCGATGAGAAGGGGTGATGGTTTTGTCCCTTTTCGAGAGAACAGGTAACGCACTTTACTCCCATTCAAGGATTTGCAGCCATGCGCAAGTGCATATTTTCTTCTTTTAGTGCCGGCCTCTGTCATGAGCGCTGTCGTGGTGGCTGCAACAAATCTCCACCTCCTTCCGGTTGGTTATGTTCCCGTAATTTGTAAGATCATTCAAGTATTTGACCCCAAAAGCGTCAGCGGCTAGACGGGTTGTGGGAGCCTTTTTGTGCTGTTGCGTGGTTGGCTTGTTTGATCGTGCATTATCCAAGCCCGTAAATTTGCATGTCTCTGGCTCAGGGGTGATTCTATCCAAAATACCAAAATGATATCGAACAAGATCTAGAACTAAACTGGAGGATATTAACAATGAAACTGGTGATTATTGGCGGCGTGGCAGCAGGGCCAAAAGCTGCGGCTCGAGCGCGAAGACTGGATCCCAGTGCCGAGATCACAATCGTGGAAAAGGATGAGATCCTGTCATATGCGGGATGCGGCCTGCCGTACTATATTTCAGGTATGGTCGAGGATCGCAGGCAACTGATGGCGACGCCGATCGGTGTGCTGCGCGATCCACAGTTCTTTGCCAAGGTCAAGAATATCAAAGTACTCAATCGCACTGAAGCGGTGAACATCGATCGAAAAGCCAAAGAGGTCGAGGTCAAAAATGTAGACACTGGCGAGGTACAACGCTTGCCCTATGACAAGCTGGTCATTGCCACGGGTGCGGAGCCCGTCGAACCCCCCATTCCGGGCAAAGATCTCAAGAACGTCCTCCGGCTCAAACGCCTCGAGGATGCAGACCGCTTCCGAGAGCACATGCAGGACGAGGCTTGTCCTCGTGTTGTGATCGTCGGCGGCGGTTTGATCGGCATGGAGATGACAGAAGCCGTGACCGAGTGTGGCGCCGGCGTGACCGTTGTCGAGATGTTGCCGCACGTCCTGCCGATACTGGATGTCGATATGGCACTCCTTGTGGAGAAACATATGAAGCAGCGCGGTGTCCAGGTCATGACGTCGGCACGGGTGGAGCGGTTTGAGGGAGATGATGAGGGCCAAGTTACGCATGTTGTCACGACGAGCGGTACGTTTGAAGCCCCGCTGGCGTTGCTCAGCATCGGCTTGCGGCCTAACGTAGAACTGGCCAAAAAAGCTGGCTTGCTGATCGGTTCCGCCGGTGGCATCCATGTGAACGAATACATGCAGACCTCAGACCGAGACATCTATGCGGCAGGCGATTGCGCTGAAAAGCAGTGTTTTGTGCGTGGAACGGCGTGTGTGCTTCCGTTGGGTTCGGTCGCCAACAAGGAAGGACGTGTGGCAGGTGCGAATGCCGTGGGCCACGTGGAGCGCTTCCCGGGCGTGGCGGGTGCCACGGCCCTCAAAGTGTTCGATCTCAACGTCGCCCGCGCAGGTCTAAGCGTTGCTCAAGCGACAGAACTCGGTATCCCGGTTATTGCCGCAACGGTTGCTTCGCCTGACAAGCCACACTACTATCCGGGTGCCAAACCCGTCATCCTCAAGCTTATTGCCGAAAAGGCGACCCGGCGTTTGATCGGTATCCAGGGAGTCGGTTTGGGAGAGGTGGTCAAACGAGTTGACGTTGCCGTCACGGCTATGACCGCAGGAATGACCATAGATCAGGTAGCCAGTCTTGATCTGACCTATGCACCGCCGTATTCGGAGGCAATGGACATCCTCATCAATGGCGCCAACACCCTACGTAACAAGCTCGATGGACTACTCAAGGGCTGTACGTCGATCGAGTTACAGGAGAGACTGGAGGCAGGCGAGGACCTGATGTTGCTCGATGTGCGTTCGCCTGACGAGCATGCAGCCGGCGCGATTGCCGGGTGCACGCTGATCCCGTTGGGCGCGGTGCGCTCTCGTCTCGATGAAATCCCGCGTGATAAACCAGTGGTCGCCTACTGCAAATCTAGCCTCCGTGCCTGGGAAGCCTCTCGCATTCTTGCCGGCGCAGGTTACAGCAATGTTGAGATCCTGGATGGTGGATTTATGGCCTGGCCATTTGAAACACAGCGTGGGTCATAGCACGAGCCCTCTCGGCGCGCTGTGAGTTCTGGCCGTATCGTTTGGACGGCCAGGTGGTTTGATACTCGTCAATAAAAAAGAGAGCCCCACCGCAACTGGTGGGGCTTTGAACTGGGCTTTATTTTACCAGCATGTGGCCTACCGTTATCCAATCCCCTTCCATATCGCCGTTCGGTAGCACATTCTGCACGCGCTTGCGCGTGGAAAAACCATACATACCTACAACCAGCGGATATTGTCCCGGGGCCAGATCGGCAGGCACATCCAGCAGATGTGTATCGGCGATACGTGTCCCACGCCGCCAGCGGGGAAACCATAATAGTGTGGGTGCGCTGCCGCCCAACGGCGTGATATCGTCTTGTGCTCTGACCGGCGGCCATGTGTTCCAGTCCAACAACTGCACAAAGACGGTATAGTTTTCTTCAATGGGACGCAGCGATTCCCAATCGAGTGTAACACGCAACATCTCGCCTGGATCGATCAAAAGTGGCTTATCTGTAGGCATACGTCTTCCATTGATGCGTACTTGGCGCAACAAGATGTCTCCGCGCAGGTTGCCCAGCGCCGCATCCAGTTTGGATTTTAAAGGCCGCCAGTCTGGCGATTTTACCTCGATCGTGGCTAACGTTGCCAAGGTCTGTCCGGTCTGCAAGATCAGGTCTCGTTCTTCATTGATCAGTCGGATGCCGATTTGCAGCGGATAATGCCCGGGCGCGGCCATCCACGATACAGGCAACTCGAATCGTTCAACGACGATTTCGCCCGGTTGCCACCAAGGCGTGTTGAAGCGGCTGTCGGTTGTAAAGTGATATGTCGTTTCACCCAATCTGGCCCATGGCAAATAGGTTTGTTGCGCCTCTGTTCCTTCAGGATCAGGCATTCGCATATACAGGTCGAGGATCAAACGTTCGCCTGGCCGGATTTCTTTCTCGCTCAATTGCCAGCCGACAATTTCAAAATGCCCTGGAGCAAGAATGTGCGTGGGATTTGCCTGATCAGGCAGTTCGCGTGGCCATGTCGGCAAAACTTGCCACAATTCACCGCTGGGTATGAGCCGGTATTTTTCGGCCACAAACGGCCGATACATCGTCAGATACACAAGGCCCTGAGATAGATTTTCATCTACACCCTGGGTAAAGGTTTTGCCAGCAGGGATGTAGACAAATGTTATATCTTGCGCAGAGTATTGCTGCCCGCGAATCTGCTGATCATACCAGACCGTCGTCATACGCTCCCATTCGGTCAACACGATGGCGCGTTCGTTTTGGCCATCGAACCGATCTCGTATCATTGACAACCACTCGTCCGAGGTATTAAAATGGCTCAGATCCATCTTGGTCCAGTTAATGACGGCGGCCCATATAGGCATAAGCGCGATCAGTGCAGCAGCAGCAACGATCGCCGGGGTGCGCCAGGTGATAAGATGCTTGTCCAGCCAGCCGATCAGTGTATCAATACCCACTCCTGCCAGTACGCCGACAATGACCATCGGTCCTAACAGATAGGCCATGGCGTCCTGCAGGACATTCACAGTCATCATCGTAATGCCGATCAAATAGCCGGTTATCAGCAGTGCGGTCCGGTAGCGGTGTACCCACAGTTCGATCAAGCCAATGATTGCCAGCACCAAGGCGGGCAAAGTATATTGCAGCCTCAGCGGTACACGAACATCCCATAACCGGTAGAGGATCTCGCTCCCAGAAAAGTTGAACAGGTTGCCCCGCAGCCCCTGTGCCGTGATCACGCGGACGAACCCCGACCAGGTATTCATATCATTTGGACCGGGCAAGGGGGGCGACCCGATCGCGCACCGAACCGGGTAGTAGAAAAAGATCATCAGGCCTAACAGCGCGAACCCAAACATCTTGAGCAGTGTCCACCTTTGCCAGATGCGTGGGCGAACGGTCAGGATAAATAGGGTGTATGCAGGAAAGGCAAAGACCAACAAGGGATGATGTGCGGGGCTCAGTCCAGCTACCACGCAAAAGACAAATAGCCACCGGTCCTGCTGTGTGTGCCGCCAGAGCAGTAGCAGGAATAAACTCGTCGCCGCAAGCAGGGCGGTGACAATGTGTGCATTGGCGTGGATGGCGTGCTGCCACAAATCGAGGCCAGTTGCTAAAAGCAATGCACCCAGGATCGGCGGGATCTGTCCGCGCAGGGTGTCGTAAGGCGCTTTGCTCGTGATGCGCCCCATACCGTAGGCAAGAGAGACGATGATTGCGCCGCAGACTGCTGAAAGCAGGTTGGCTCGCCAGGCAAATGAACCGATTGGCACCAGGTGGGTGAACGTATTGCCCAACAACGCGTAAAAGCCGTATCCCGGCGGATGTCCGATGCCCCATCGTGCAGCGATGATTTGGTATTCACCCGGATCCCCGGGAACGATCGAGGGTGCCATTCGGCTCACATACAGGATCAGCGAGAATAGGAACAGAGCTAGAGGTACAATCCAACGACCATTCTTTTTCATAATGATATTGACCAAAAACGACTTTTCATATACACTTGACGAATGCCGGATTATATCATGGGTCATAGACATTGACAAAGCTAAAAGAGGCGTGTATACTGAAAGGGCAGACAACTCGTCTATCAGGGCCACTTGAGGGTCGGGCTAACGAGGAGACGGTTGATGGTTGAAAAGAATATGGGCACGGATCAACAGGTCATCATTGATACGTTTTGGCACAAAGCAAACCAGGCCGCCGACAAAGGTAAAAACGAGGACGCGCGTGCCTGGTTCGAGTGCATTGTCGAGTTGGATGATCGGGATGTCGATGCCTGGCTTCGTCTGGCTGATTTGATCCCGGACGCGCGTGAGCGTATGCATTGTTACGTACACGTGCTCGAGATATCGCCCGGCAATGTCCAGGCCAGAAACGGCATACGGACGACGCGCAGGCAGTTGTAGGTATGCGTGTCTGCAAAGGGTTACTATGTCTGGTCATGTGAACAAGCGATTGTTTTTGGTCAGCGTCGCCATGGTCTTTGGCGTATTGCTGCTTGCTACCTGGGCGAGCCATATCCGGGTAGAGGCAAAGCAAAAGACGCATTTACCCTTTGTCCGGCCCGGCAACAGGCCATTGCAGCAATGCGCTGGCCTTGATTTGGTCATCCAGTCGATTACGGTTAACCCCAACCCCCCGGGAATCGATCAGTCCTTTAACGTCCAGGTCGAAATTGCGAACAATGGAACGGATGCTGGCACAGTAGATACGTGGGTCTACCTGTATGTTGATCGCGCACCCCAAGTTGGTGTGACACCCGATGTACAGGCATTTGCGCCAACCGCCAATCTGACAGGTACGGTGGTCTCTAATCTGACCGTGCCCGGCTCGTTTGCTACGGCTGGATATCATTCGATTGCCGTTCAGATTGACGCGCTTGGCTATGTTACTGAGACATGCACTGGTGGCGAAAATAACAACACCGATGCTACTCAGATCAATATCGAGCAGGTCTTTACGCCGACGCCTACCGATACACCGAGGCCGACGCCAACGGATTTTCCATTGCCCGACATCTATTTTTTCACTGCCGATCCGACGACGATCGTCCTGGGGGATTCGACGACGCTGCATTGGCAGGTCTATGGTGAGGCGGTCAGCGTTTATCTCGATGGTCAGCTTGTGTCTGTTGAGCAAACGCTCGACGTCTATCCGCAGCAAAATCACGTCTACACACTCCGTGCCGAAAACCCGGGTGGTTTTGTACAAGAGACGGTGTCGATTCTTGTTCTCGCGCCGACTGCCATACCGACGAATACGCCGACGCCTTGCGCGCTACCCGTTATTCATCAGTTCGGTGCGACCGATACCAGTATTGTGCGTGGGGAAATGGTCACGATTTACTGGGATCTGTCGGGTGCAACTGAGGCCTACTTGAATGGGAAAGGTGTTTCGGGCGTTTCTGAGCGAGAGGTGACACTGGATCAGACGACAACCTATGTTCTCGTTGCGCGCAATCATTGTGGAGAGGTTGAAAAAGAGTTGACGATCAGCGTCTCTTATGCGACGCCAACGCGCACGTCGACGCCAACGCGCACGTCGACGCCAACGCGTACACCAACGCCGACGTACACGCCGGCCGCTACACCGACCCGGCGAGTGCTCACTCCAACACCGACCAATCCGCCGCAAGAGAATACAATTACGCCGTTTGCGACTTCGGTTTCGACGCCAACAATGACCAGTACGCTAGAGACCGGCGCAAGCCCACTTGCCACACCGACCAGTACCCCAACGGACTTGCCGTCGCCAACGTCGACTGCCACTTTGACCCCGACTATGGAGGCGACGTCTACTCTGGTGCCGACCGCCACGTCTACCGATACTGCGACGCCGACGGTGATTTCGCCATTGCCAACGGATGTGAACACTGCGGCTACGGCAACTGCCGATGCAGCCGCAAACAAAACCGCTGTTCCACCGGTAGGCAACTCGACGCCTGCCAATCTGACCGTATCACCATCGATCGCGTCTACACCGACACCGTCGACAGGACCGGCAACGACCATCCGTATGTACCTTTGTCCGTTGGCAATCTTGCTGATTTTTGCCATTGGTGTGATCGTATTGTCATTTGTGCTGCCACGTATCAGGGAGCGACGGGAAACTGCGCCCACCTTTACGCCCGATTTTGCCGGTTCTGGATTTAGCAAAGATGCACTCCCCGAGTCGACGTCGTCCGTAGACACTTCGCTGCTGCCGGACGGTGAATTCACGGTCTTGGAAGTCAAGAGCATCGGGAGCGTGCTTTCCGATGAGACGTTGTCGGCAGGTGACTCGCCTGTCCAAGGTACGGTTCAGGAAACTGATCTGTCAGGGGATGGCGGCTCGACAAAAGAGCGCCAGGAGACGATGCCTGCTGTCGAGGACGGCACAGAAGCAGACGGCTGACTCTGCCTATACAAATACCTGATGCAAACTTTTTATGTATGGACGATCGGTTGCCAGATGAATTTTGCAGATTCCTGGCGACTGGAGCAAGAGCTACGGCGGTTGGGATATCGTCAAGCACCACGGGCAGAACGTGCTGATCTCGTGGTGCTTAATACTTGTGTTGTGCGCCAGCACGCAGAAGACAAATGCGTTGGCAGGCTGACGTCGTTGAGAGGTTGGAAGCGACGCAATCCCCATGGCCTGTTGGCGGTGATGGGATGTTTTGTCGGCGATATGGACGAACTTGAATCCACCTATCCCTATGTCGATCTGTTTATCAAACCCTCTGCCTTTATGGACCTGGTGCACTATCTCTGCGACCACGATCTGGTTCCAGAGCGTCAGGACATTCCTCCTTTTGAATCTGTGCCCGTTTCAATGCACGTGCCGATCAGCTATGGATGCGATCATCATTGTACGTATTGCATAGTTCGTATTCGCCGTGGACGAGAGCAGAGCCGCCCCATATCCGAGGTTGTTCAAGAGGTTGCGGACCTGGTCAATCGGGGGGTGCGCGAAGTCACCTTGCTCGGGCAAAACGTCGACTCGTACGGGCACGACCTACCTGCTATGGATATGCTCGATGGCAAGACGCGCCAGCCAACGCTCGCCGATCTATTATATGCCGTTCACGTGATCAATGACTTGGACCGGATCCGATTTCTTACTTCTCACCCGGCAGATATGAAGCCCGAGGTCATTCGCGCCGTGGCGGATTTGCCGCGTGTCTGTCCGCACTTTGAATTGCCCATTCAGGCCGGAGATGACCGCGTTCTACAGCGAATGGCGCGTGGGTATACGGTCGCTCAGTTCAAAAGCCTCATTGCCCAGATTCGTGCCTTGTTTCCCGCTGACCAGGTGGCAGGGTGCAGCATTGCAACCGATGTCATCGTCGGTTTTCCGGGCGAAACGACAGAGCAATACGAGGCAACCTATCGCTTGCTTGAAGAATTACGATTCGATGCCGTTCACGTTGCTGCCTATTCTGTACGTCCCGGCACGCCTGCTGCCCGGCTTCAAGATGATGTGCCCCAACAGGAAAAAGAGCGCCGACGTCAAGCCATCGATGATCTGCAAGGGCGTATCGTGGGCGAGATCAATGCCCATTTTATGGGCAAAACGGTCGAGGTGCTGGTGGAGGAAAAGCGCCAAGATCGCTGGCAAGGTCGCACGGTGACAAATAAACTGGTCTATTTTAACGATGAGGAAAATGATTGGCAGGGCAAACTGGCCCAAGTGCGAATCACCTGGACGGGACCTTGGTCGATGATTGGAGAGCCAGCCAAATTCCAGGTTCCTCCGGTTACAAGCACGAGCGCTCTATGATTGGCATATTGTTGAGGGTATGCTATAATACGAGACACTTTGAGACCGCCCCATATACATTCCAGGCTAGATAACAGGCAGTTATGACCGTTGATGACGTAAAGGTGCAACGCAAAAACTCTGATCTCGGCGATCACGTTTGGCGTATTCTGATCGTCGTCTTTGGCTTGGTTATACTGGGCTATGTATTCTTGACCCCTCTTGCACCGCTCGACAAGGCCGATTTAATCGGTTATTCGATTTGCCATCAGATTCCAGATCGGTCTTTTCACATGGGGGGGCACAAATTGCCCCTGTGCGCGCGATGTACGGGAACGTACCTGGGGGTCGCCGTTGGCTTTTTGAGTCTTGCCGTGTTGCGCCGCTGGCGTGCCGGTGAAATGCTCTCTACCGGGATGATCATGATCATGGTAGCGTTCATTGGCCTGATGGGTATAGATGGTCTAAACTCTTATCTGTCTCTGTGGGGCAATTTGCCCACGCTCTATGCGCCGCAAAACTGGTTGCGTGCTACGACAGGCAGTTTGAACGGCATCGCGCTCAGTATGATCGTCTGGCCTATTTTTAATTTTACACTGTGGAAAAACCCGCTGCCGATCCGTCCTTTAAACACGGTGTGGGAACTGTTGGTCATCGTGATCGTTGCCGGTGTTGTCGTCCTGATCGTGCAATCCGAACCTGGCTGGCTGCTCTATCCCGTTGCTCTGATCAGCACGGCAGGTATATTATGGATGTTGAGTATTGTGAACACGATGATTTTGCTGATTTTGTTCCGTCGAGACAGCCTGGCAGAACACTCGCGCGACACAGTTATACCGCTATTGAGCGGCTTGATTGTGACCTTGTTCGAGTTGACGTTAATGGGCGTATTTCGCTATTGGGTAACGGGTACGATGGCTTGGCCGTTGTAACACTTGACGGATTTTTTCGTATTCTGTTTAGGTTAGCTTGGAACCCGGCTTCGGCTTCTCGAACTAGACGCGGTTCTATTGTGACAAAGCTCGGGCATCAACCCAGACTGGTGGAGGTCAGTGGGGTAATCGTTCATATTCGTGCGTAGCATAGTCTTGCAAAGGAGGCACCAAATGGATGTCGGTCGGTCATTCACATACATCACCGAAGATGAAGAGTGGTGGAAAAAGGTCTTGATTGGCGGCTTGCTCTCGTTGATCCCTATCGTTGGACCTTTTTATATGATGGGATATGTTCTGCAGGTAATACAAAACGTCATGGCCAAACAAGAGACGCCGCTGCCCGAAGTGCTGGAAGACTTTGGCGGAAAACTTGTCAAAGGATTAATGTTGACGATTATCGTTCTTATTTATGTGTTGCCGATCATCATCATCAGCGCGTGTGCCGGTGCGGGGGGCGGAGTTTTTCCTGGCATAATCGATGATCCTGATACGGCTGGCATCGCTGCCATTGTGTGGGGGTCTTGTTTTGGCTGCCTGTCATTGTTGTTTGGCATTGCGATCAGTCTCTTGATGCCTTTTGTGTGGGCTCGATATGCAGAGACAGGCCAATTTGGCGATGCTTTCCAGTTGGGCAAAATCTTTGCCATGCTAAAAGACAACATTGGTCCGGCATTTATCGTTATGCTCGTTTCTATCCTGGCGAGTTTTGCTGCTTCTCTCGTCGGGTCGCTGTTGTGCGGTGTGGGCATTGTGTTTACGGCCTTTTATGCCCAGCTGGTTATGGCCTTTCTATATGGGTCGCTTTACAACAAGGCCAAGACGGCGGTGTTGTAGGACGGCTGTCTTTTGCAACCCAAAACCTCCACCGGTGGGTTGTTGTCCAATTCAAGCAGTGCGCCGTGTTGTCTAGTGTGCCGGGTACAAGATGATAGCGTCGATGAGCGAGCTGTTTTTTTGCAGGTTAGTCGTAGAGGGGCTGTAAAATGAGCCAAACACGACCCAATGTCCTGTGGATCTGTACTGATCAGCAGCGATTTGACACGGTTCACGCCTTGGGCAATGCACATATCCGGACGCCAAATCTGGATCGGCTTGTGGCCGAGGGCGTAGCGTTTACGCGTGCGTTTTCGCAAAGTCCGATCTGTACGCCCAGCCGGGCGTCGTTCCTCACCGGATGCTATCCTAGCACGCTGCACGTCAATCGCAATGGCAACTCGCATTTTCCGTCGAGTGAATTGTTGATCACGCGTCGCCTGGCCGACATTGGCTATGATTGTGGCCTGGTCGGCAAGCTCCACCTTGCGGGCGCGCATGGCCGGGTTGAGCCACGATGGGACGACCCGGCCCGGTGGGATGGTTATCGCGTTTTCAAGTGGAGCCATCATCCCGACTCCGAAGCGTTTTGGCCGACCAAACAACATGCCTATCAACAATGGTTGGCCGACCAGGGCATCGATTGGCACGCGGCCTATAATGCCGGTCGTGCTGATTTGGATGACTGGCCCAAGCATGCCTACAGCCGGACAGGTATTGCGAGTGAGTATCATCAGACCACGTGGTGCGCCAACGAAGCCATTGCCTTTATGTGCGAGCAGCGCGATGGTTCGTGGTTGATGAGCGTCAATCCTTTCGATCCCCATCCTCGCTTTGACCCGCCGGCCGAATACCTGGCGCGAATGAACGTCGATGAGATGCCCTTGCCGCTTTTTCAGCCCGAAGAGTTGGAAAGCCAACTCGATTTTCAAGGCATCGATCACCAGACCGAAAGGCCGATCGCGCCGCAAGATTATGCGGCGCGGCATATGGTCGCGGCCTATTACGCCCAGATCGAGCAGATTGACGATCAGGTCGGGCGGATGCTGGATGCCTTGGAGGCCAGCGGCCAGCGCGAGAATACAATCGTCATTTTCACGAGCGACCATGGCGAGATGCTGGGCGATCACGGTTTGTTGTGGAAGGGCTGCCGGTTTTATGAAGGCGCGGTACACGTGCCGTTGATCCTTTCCTGGCCCGGACATTTTCAAGCCGGACTGCGCAGTGAGGCACTGGTTGAGTTGACCGATCTGGCGCCGACGCTGTATGAAGCGCTTGGGCTGCCCATTCCCGATTTTGTACAGGGCAAGTCGTTGTTGCCCATTCTGAACGGCGAACAAGCTCCGCATCAGCACCGTGAATTTGTGCGCTGCGAGTACCACGATGCGCTTGATCGCGCCTACGCCAGCCATGCCAATATGATCTTGGACGGAAAATTCAAGTTGGTCGTGTACCACGGTCATCAGATCGGCGAACTGTATGACCTGGAGCACGATCCGTCCGAGTTTCATAACTTGTGGGACGATCCCTCTTCGCAGTCAGTCAAGTATGCCAAGATGAAACAGATTTTTGATGCGGTGATGCTGGCGACGGATGCGGGCCAGCCGCGCGTGGGACGGTACTAGCCGGTAGAGAACACCGGTGGCATAGCCGGTAGAGAACACCGGTGGCATAGCCGGTAGAGAACACCGGTGGCGTGAGGCGTCGAGATTAGGCCGGATGCACAGTGATCTGACGTTTTGCGGAAAGGTATAGGGCAATGGAGAGTTTTTTGGGCGTTTTTACGAGTTTCGGCCTGTCGACTTCGGCAGGATTGAATGCCTATATGCCGATGTTGATTGTGGCCTTGGTCGCCAGGTTTACGACGTGGATCCACCTCAATGAGCCTTTTGACGTGCTGACCAGTTGGTGGGTGATTGGCGTCATTGCCGTATTGTTGGTTGTTGAGATTTTGGCCGACAAGATTCCTGCCGTCGATTCGGTGAACGACGTGATCCAGACGGCGATCCGTCCTGTTGCCGGTGCGATCCTGTTTGCGGCCAATACCAACGCAATTGCCAACGTACACCCGGTGTTGGCCATGATCTGCGGGCTGCTTTTGGCGGGTACGGTGCATGTGGTCAAGGCAACGGCACGCCCGGCGGTCACGGTCACTACCGGGGGGGTGGGCAATCCCGTGCTGAGCACGGTTGAAGATGTGGTGTCGGCGTTGACTGCTTTTTTGGCGATTTTGCTGCCCACGCTGCTGGCGATCGTGCTGCTGCTGGCGACGATTGTTGTTGGGTGGTGGCTGTGGGCAAGACACCAGCGGCGGGTAAACGCTTAGCATCTTTTCAATGGGTAAGGGCGAGCGCGCTCGGTACAACACACAAACAAAAAAGGTGTCCACGAACAGGGACACCTTTTTTCATTTTGCAGCAAAACAGTGATCGATTAGGCTTCTGCTGGCTTTTTTTCCGCTGGTGCTTCCGCCGGGACCTTTTTGGCCAGTTTTTCTTTGCCCTGTGCGATGGCTTCATCAACCTTGGCCGATAACTCGTCTACTTTGGCGCGCAGGTCGGCAGTGGCAGACTCTACCTTGGTCTGCAGATCTGCGTACGTGACCTCGGCTTTTTCCTTTAGCTCAATGCTCTTTTCACGAATCTGGGTGCGTGTGTCTTCACCGGATTGCGGTGCCAGGAGCAACGCCGTGGCGGCGCCGATCAGACCGCCGATCAAAAAACCCGTGACAAAGGATGCTGCTTCATTATTTTTGCTCATGGTAATATCCTTTCTGTATATTACTGTTCCAACTTGAATACGTCCGTATTTGTTTCAACCGTTTGTTCACCTGCTTTTTTTCGTGGTACGAGATCAAAGATGCCTTTGACAATGCGAGCTATGCCGGCGGCGTAACTGGACAGCTCAATAAAAGGTGAAACGATCTTTTCGCTCACAAATGTCGTCGTGCCGCGTACCGTATGTGTTGTCTCGACGACCGTGTTCATCGTCTTGTTCAACTGCTCCAGGATAGGAATCACCCGATCATAGATCAGCACGGTCATCACCATCAGCAAGACGATGATGATCAGTGCAAGGACCATTAGCACTAGGGTTTCGACAGCCATAACAATAAAGGCGATGTCGCGCAGGCGAACCGTGCCCGGTACGGTATCGGACATCGCTGCTCGATCATAGGAGGTGTACATCAAGTATCCCAGCCCAATGAGCAAGCCGAGGACGATCAGAACGACGATCACACTGACGATCGTTGTTGCCGTACGCGTGCGCTTGGAAACAAGCGGCTTGGTAGAAATAGGTGTTTGCGTTGCGGGATCAACGGGTGCAGTTGTGGGTTGTTTTGCGGCCATAGTATTCCCCCTTGTGCAACTATTGTTTACATTATAGCACAGTTCATAGGCAGGGTCAATGCCAGAGTCTTTGAAACAGCAATTATCAATATGACTTGGAATGTGATCGGAATGGAGGCTTTAGCCGGCTTTTGAGTGCCAAACTGCACCGGCTGAAGCCTCAACCCCACCAAATTGAGACTTGCTGTATTTGAAAAGCAACAATTTACAAAATTGTTTGGGCACAGCACTTGAGAGCTGTCCTTGGACAACTCTCAAGCAAACGATGATCGCGATCTGGTTTATTCGGCTTCGCCGATGTCGGCGACGCGATGTTGTGTCGGCGGGCTGCCAAAGCCTCCGCTGCTGGTAACCGTGCCGTTCGACCGGAAAAGGCGGATTTTTTCACGAACGCGCTCTTTGGCGGCTTCGCGAGCCGGCACCAGGTGTTCGCGTGGGTCTTCAACGGTGGGGTTGGCTTTAAGGTGGTCAAACATGGCAAAGGTAAAGGCCTGCGAGAGATAGGTGGCCACATTGACCTTGGCGATCCCGTGATCGAGCGATGCCACGACACTGTCTTCCTTGACGCCCGAGGACCCGTGCAGGACCAGTGGTATTTCGGGAATGGCCTGGTGAATTTCTTCCAGACGGGTGATGTCCAGTTCGGCGGTCTTGGAGAGCAAAGCGTGAATGGAACCAACGGCTACGGCCAGTGAGTCCGCGCCGGTCTCTTCAATGAAGCGTCTTGCGTCTTCTGGCTTGGCCATCGCCGCTTTGACTTCTTCTGGGGTCGCACCGCGTTTGAGCACCTTGCCCAATTCGGTCTCGACGGGAATGCCGCAAATATGGGCAATCCCGCAGACCGTCTTGCTGATGCGAATGTTTTCCTCCAACGGCAGGCTGGAGCCGTCGAACATCAATGAGGTGAACCCCTCACGCAGGCAAAGGACATTCTGGTCAAAGTCTGTGCCGTGATCCAGGTGCAATGCGACGGGGATGTCGGTGTTGGCGGCAGCAATTTTCACCAGCCCGGCTGCAAAGGGCATACCGGCGTAACGGATCGCACCCTGGCTGACCTGCAAAATGACGGGAGCGCGCTCTTCGGTCGCGGCTTCTACGATAGCCTGGACCATTTCCATGTTGTTGGCGTTAAATGCACCAACGGCAAAACGCCCCTTGAGAGCTGCTTGAAGCATATTTTGTGTAGTTACGAGTGGCATTAGGTTTCCTCCATACCAAAAATGAACGAGAGTGTCGACAAGGATTATAACGTTAACCCTTCAAGCTGTCAAACACTGTCGACGCTTGATGCGGATAAAAAACTCAATTCGTTGTGATTTTGACTTCGGCGATCAAGATGCGATTGTCTTCGCTCCCGGCAACAACCAATCGTTCGCCGCTGTGTGCATCGTACAGGCCAACCTCGATCTGATATGTGCCCGCAGGTATCTCGGGTGGGATCTCGAATGTATGGCGGTCGATCACCTTTTGTCCGGGCAGCCAGCGGGTCGTTGGGTGCCCGCCATCAAGCGGGTAGCTATCGTGTTGCGCCCACACCGGTCCTCCCGTTGCGGGGTTAAAAGGCCCCAACAGGTGGGCAAAGATGGTATAGTCCTGGTCCAGACGCTGTCCGGCTTGCCAGTGCAGATCGACGTCGAGCGTTTGTCCGGGGCGAACCGTTTTTGCGGATAGGGAATACCCCTGAAATTGAATCATACCGTTACCGACATCGAGCGAGTCGGGAACCTCCGGTGTCTGTCTTGGCAGGTGCTTACTGTGCGTGACGCGGCCTGCGGGCACGGTGAGACATTCAGCCTGGCTGGAGGGACAAACCGAAAGCCAGTAATGGCCCGGCGCGGTATAGGTATAGATGGGAAACGTGGCCATAACGCGCGCGACAGCGTTTGCGTTTGGCGTCAGGCCGGCGGTTTGGCGATCGATGATCTGTCCTTTGTCGTCGACCAGGTACATAGTCGGGTTAGCGTCGCCGGTTGTTCGTACATAGAACGCAGGTTGGATCGCATCGCCGGGCCGAAATTCCACAGTGGCAAGATCGTAGCCAATGATGCCGTGATTGTCGTGATCCGGCAGCAGGTGTTGCGGCTGGATCGTCTCTTGATCCAGCGCCGGGGCCACACCATCGAGGGTATAGAGTCGCAAATAGTTGTAATCTTGGGAGACGTTCAGCACCGGCGTGCGTCGCGCGTTCAACCAGCCTTCGACCACGTTGTCAGGATCCTGGAGCGTGCGTTCGAAACTGGCAAGCCATAGACGGGCGTATTGTTTGTGCAGCGGATCCAGTTCGGCGTCTACGTTTTCTGATGTAAAGGTCGTGTTGTGACGTGGCATCAGATATACAACCATGTCGTCGTGCGAGAACTGCCGGTCATAGTGGTACAAAAAAACCGGGTAACGATCGCCCGATACGACCAATATGGCATCGCCAGGCCGGCCATAAGCGGCCAGGGTTTGCATGGCGGTTTGATAGTCGTTGCGCAGGTAGCGACCTGCATAATGTGCCGGCAGGACGCTGACAAAGGTGCTCAAGACAAGCACGATGGTACACACAGAAAGGATGCGCCACCGTTTGCCTTTTTGCCAGAAACCAGCTAACGTGCCCGCCACCAGGATATAAAAGAACGGTGCAAAGAGCAGCAGGTAACGCGCTTCAGGTTTGGGCGAGTAAAAGAACCCGCGCGGGATCGACAGCATGTAAACGATGACCGGTGGCAGAATCAACGGCAGTGCTAAAAGTAAGGCGATTTCCCACCCGGAAAAACCGTATCGCTGCGGTTGCGAATGGTCGAGTGCAAAAAGGGCAATTCCTGCCACTGCCAGTATGCCAAAGGTAACGACCAGCCAAAGGTAATGCTGCAAATTAGTTGAAATGCCCGTCGTCAATACCGTGCCGTAAAGCTGCCATACCTGTGCAAAAGTGAACGGCGTTTTGGCCGTGTCTGTACGAATGCGTGGCAGTGCCATGTAAAGCCAGGGTGCATACAGGAAAATGATTCCCAATTGAGATAGCGCCCACCTGAACAGTGTGCGGCGTCGATGGGGTTTTCGCCATACCGTCAAGACGATAAACAGGTTTTGTATGCACAAGACCAGAGCGGACAGATAGAGTGTATACAGCATTGCCGCACTGCTGAAAATATAGGACCACCAGATTCGTATGTTGCCCTGCCGCAAGCGGGAGAAAAAACAAGTGGATAGGAGAGCGAAAAACGTGGCCCAGATGTACATCCGTGCTTCTTGAGACCACCAGATATGAAAACGGGCGGTAGCGAGCAACAACGTCGCCAACAGGGCAGCACGTCGTCCAATTAGCCGTCGCGCAACGACATAGACGAGAGCTACCGTCAATATCCCGCCGATCAAGGACAGGTAGCGGACAGAAAGCTCGCTGTCGCCCGCCAGGCGCAGCCAGATGTTCAGCAGCCACAGGTACAGCGGGGGATGAACATCATAGGCAGTGATGCGGGTGGTTCCGTACAGATCGTGCCGCGCAGTCCAAACTGCATGGCCCTCGTCCCACCAGATGCTTTGATCGCCCAGTCGATAAAGCCGCAGCCCAAATCCCAGCAAAAGGATGACGAGCAACATCAACGTCGGCCCGATGTGGACTGTTTTCCTGGAAAACCACGTGTCTATTCGTTTCATTGGTCAGGCCGGTTGAATTGAAAGACAATGTCCCAGGATGCCAGCCGATTTTCGCACCCACCAGTGTCAAGCCCTTGTGCCACGTTGCTTTGTGCGCCAACGATGACCAACTCGTATACTCGGTCTTTTTGCATATCAAAGTCGGCGTATCCGATGCCTTTTTCAGGCTTGAGGCCGGTGAAAAAGTGTTCGTCTTGACCGTCCCAACGAATGAGCAATTCGACGTTGGGTTGTGGTCGTCCGGTCTCGTCCAGTACCGTCACCCGCAGTTGCCCGCCGGGGGAATCGCACACGTGCTGCTGCTTGACGATTTCAAAGCCTGGCACGGGTACTGGCGCAGTGGTGGGAGACGGCGTCGGCAAGGGTGCTGGTGTCAGAGTTGGTATCGGCGTCGCCGTAGGGGCCTCGGTTGGCATCGCGGCGGGCGTTGGCGAAACAGTCGCTGTGAGCGTCGTCGACGGCGTCACTGGCGACGTGAGGGATATGGATGCCGTCACAGTCGGTGTAGGGGGCATTGTCTCCGTTGGCGATGGGGTCATTGTTTCCGTCGGCGGCGGCGTAAACGTCTGGGATGGCATCGGCCAAGGCGTCCACGTCGCGGTGGGCGCAAAATCGGGCATATAGGGCGCGAGTGCTGCCCGTCGGAACCCCAGCGCGTAGGCCAGCGCGGTCAATGCCCGAATCTGATCGGCATCGTTACCCCCGGAGGCGTATTGTTCAGCCAGGGTAACGACCTCCGATCCGGTCGTGTCACCCAGGGCGGCAAGCCGGTTTTGAGCCAGGCCCAGGTCATGATTGTAGGCATACGACATACCGATCAAGACCAGGACTTCTTCGCGGTGAGAGGGCATCAGCGAATCGGGAGCAACGTCCACGTATTCAACTGGCCATACGACCCAACTGACGATCAAACCAACGCCAATGCCGGTGCCCGTTGCCATAAACAACAGCAGCGGCAGCACCCAGCGGCTCGGTTCGCGTTTTTTACTCATGGCGCGCTATTTTCCTCGATAGAAGATAAATAGGGGGCAAACGCCTCGCGTTGGATGCCCAACGCAGCAGCCAGTCGAGCCAGGGCTTGAATCTGTTGAATTGGTTTCTGCTGGTCGATCGCATCTTGGGCGAGGTCGGCGACGGCGGCTGCCGGGTCGGGCAAAATCAAGAGAGCAAGGCGAGCCTTTGCTGTGTCCAGATCGCCGTCGAGCGCAAACGCATCGCTTACAGTCAAAATAAAATCGTTCTTGTAGGTGGGATGGAGGTAGGCAAGATTGGTATCGACGTACTCGACCGGCGCGATTACCCATCCAACGAGCAGGCCCAGTCCGATTCCACCAAGGAGACAAGCTATTGTTGTGAGCGCCGTGATCCATCCGCGTTTGCCAAACATATGTGCTCCGCGTTATCGTTTGCAATCAGACAAAACAAAAGGCTACTCCCCAGGGTAGGGACCAGCCTCGTAAGACAATCCTTGAATTCGCGATTTGGCTGAAAATTGGTATAATTGAGATACAATGCCGGAGGTGGGAATCGAACCCACAAGAGGTCACCCTCACGCGAGTTTGAGTCGCGCGCGTCTGCCA
>JAFGJF010000295.1 GCA_016929205.1 Anaerolineae bacterium | reverse complement strand
CATCACGGTCGCGTCCATGACGATCGAAATCGTAGGCTTGCCGCCGCTAACAGGCAATGTGCAACAAATCTGAGCGCTATCGGGCCATGGCCATTTGCGTACGCTGATTTGAAAGTGAGATGGAACAAGATGCGCAAGAGTATCCGGATCAGATCGGTCAAGAGCGGCCTTCCACCAGGCGCACTCGTGCACGTTGGCGAACGCAAGATCGACAATGTCAGGATCAGCGTCATCACCTACGACGAGCAGCAGATTGAAGAGCAAGAACTGCAAACGGCAAAAGAATGGGTTTTTCCGGAGAGCCGAGCAGTCGTGACGTGGATCAATGTGGACGGCTTGCACGAGGTTGAGTCGTTGGCCAAGATCGGTGCCCGCTTTGGGCTTCACCCGCTGGTGATCGAAGATATCCTGAACACCGAACAACGTCCCAAGCTGGAAGACTATGGCGACTATCTCTTTGTCGTTCTCAAATCGTTGTACCACGTTGATCAAGCGAGCCAGGAACCCGAGATTGAGCAGATCAGCCTGGTGCTGGGTCCCAACTGGTTGCTCTCGTTCCAGGAACGTAAAGGAGACGAGTTCGCGCCCATCCGCGAGCGAGTTCGCGACAACAAAGGACGAATCCGCAAGCTGGGCGTAGATTATTTGTTGTACACTTTGATCGACATGGTCGTGGACCAATACTTTGTGATCCTGGAGCGATTCGGAGACAGGATAGAGTTACTGGAGGAAGAGTTGGTCGCCGATCCTACGACAGAGACGTTGCACGACATTCACCATCTAAAGCGGGAAATGGTCCTCCTCCGTAAATCGGTGTGGCCGCTGCGCGAAGTGATCGGTGGCCTGGAGCGTAGCGAATCTAGGCTGGTCGACGAGTCGACAAGGTTGTATCTGCGCGATGTGTACGACCATACGATCCAGGTGATAGATGCCGTGGAAACGTTTCGCGACATGCTTTCCGGGATGCTGGATATCTATCTCTCCAGTGTCAGCAACCGCATGAACGAGGTGATGAAGGTATTAACGATCATTGCTACCATCTTTATCCCGCTGACGTTTATCGCTGGGGTGTACGGGATGAACTTTCAGTACATGCCCGAGTTGGAATGGTCGTGGGGGTATCCCCTGGTGTGGGGCGTCATGATCGTGATCGCAGCACTGATGGTGGTCTATTTTCGTAGAAAGCGTTGGCTTTAGCCCAACAGGAGACGATGACAAAAGAACGTGTAGCGTCACTCTTACAGACAGTTGAGCCGTGCGATCAGGTTCTGATCTTACCGCACAACGATCCCGATCCGGATGCTATTGCCAGCGCAGTTGCCTTGCGCTATCTGTTCGCGCAGCAGCTGGATGTCATCGTGCATATTGCTTATAGGGGCATCATTGGCCGGGCAGAGAACAAGGCCCTGGTGCGCTATCTCGATCGTCCGCTACGTCGCCTGACTGGCACAGACCTGCGCCGAGTCCCCATCGTGTTGGTCGACACCCAGCCCGGAGCCGGCAACAATGCGCTCGTCGCACAATCCACGCTCCTGGCGGTCATCGACCATCATACTTGGCGGGAGACATCGACTGCGGCTGCATATGTTGACGTTCGGCCTCAACTGGGTGCGACCTCGACGATCATCACAGAGTACCTGCAAGCGGCGGGGGTCGAACTCTCATCCCAACTGGCCACGGCACTGTTCTATGGCATCAAAACGGACACGATGGGATTGATCCGGGGAGCTGGCGCCGAGGATGTGGAAGCTTATTTTGAGCTTCAACCGCGCATCGACGTCGACGCTTTGTTAGACATCGAGCGTGCCCAGGTGCCGATCGAGTACTTTGAAAAGCTTGATGCGACATTGCGGGGCGCGCACATTTACAATCAGGTCATTCTATCTTACATCGGCACGATGAACCGGCCGGATATGGCAGGCGAGATGGCCGATCTCTTGTTGCGTCTGCAGGGCGTCGAGTGGGTGATCTGTAGTGGCATCTATAAGGATCGGCTTATCCTGGCGGTGAGAACCAGAAGCCGCCGGGGCAGTGCCGGGAAACTGGCCCAAGCGATCGTCGGGCTTCAAGGCACGGCCGGCGGACACGGCACAATGGCCGGCGGGCAGGTGTCTATTGGCGATCGCGATGCAGCCCAACTGGCCGCACAACTGGGTGAGCTCGCTTTACAGCATCTTCAGGTCGGACGAACAGTCCATTCCAAACCGCTCATTCCGTTGACAAAGTGAATGTAAACTCGAGCCAGCCGCTATTGCGCGGGGATCGTTTTGGAAAGCGAGACAAGTTATGGATGTGAACACATTGATCGAATTTGGCGTCTGGCTGGCGCTGATTGTGGGTGTGATGCTCTTGGGATTGATCGCGGTCAGGTTGGCCCGGCGAGGACTGCTCAAGAGCATCAACTCGTCCACCAAAATGCCTGACGGGCGCAAGAAGCAAATTCAGACCATCGTTCAAGTTGCCGGCTGGATGGTGAACGTCGCTTTGATCGGGATCGCCGTGATGATGCTGCTCAGCCGCTTTGTGGACATCACGCCGCTCTTGACCAGCCTGGGGGTGGTGGGCCTGGCCCTGAGCCTGGGCGCGCAGACGTTGATCAAGGATCTGATCGGGGGCTTGATGGTTTTGATCGAGAACCAGTATGCGGTTGGCGACGTCATCCAGGTCGGCGATGTATCCGGCGTTGTGGAACGGCTGACTCTGCGGGCAACCTATGTGCGAGATGTCGGCGGCAAACTATACCTGGTGCCGAATGGGGACATACGCGTTGTGGGCAATGTGACCCGAGACTGGTCGCGTGCCATGGTGGATATTGGCGTGGCCTACGAAGAGAATTTGGAGCGTGTTACAGCCGTACTCGACCAGGTAGCCCGGCAGTTCGCTGGCGATCCCGCTTTTGCCCCGCAGTTGCTGGAGCCGCCGGCCGTGATTGCCCCACTCAGCCTGGGCGATTGGGCGGTGACCATCCGGGTGATGATCAAGACCTTGCCCGGCAAGCAGTGGGGCACAGCCACCGAACTGCGCAAGCGCATCCTTGCCGCTTGTGAACGCGAAAACATTACCTTGCCCTACCCGCGCCAGGAGGTATTTGTGCGCAACCAGCCAGGTTTTGTTTCTCCCTCCGGCGAAACGAATGAGCCAGGCTTGTGATCCCCCCGAGGGGAACGATAAGGAGCACGAAAAATGGACGATCAAGATCATTTATCCCTCCCGGCAGAGCTTGTGCTCTGGTACCGCGAGCCAGCCGCACAATGGGTCGAGGCGCTGCCTATCGGAAACGGGCGGTTGGGGGCGATGGTGTACGGCGGCATTGTACAAGAACGGCTCCAGTTCAACGAGGACATGGTCTGGACCGGCAAGCCGCACAATTACGCGCACCCTGGTGCAGCCGCACATTTCCCATCGCTTCGAGATATGATGTTCGACATGCTGCGTCTGGAGCGTGCCGGACAGAGGGATCGGGCACGCCAGGTGCAGCAAGAGGCGGAATCGTTGGCTATGAAGGAATTCATGTCGCAGCCATTAGGGCAAAAGACATACCAACCTACCGGCGACCTGAATATCACCTTTCCGGGCCACGATCGAGCAACGAATTACTGCCGGTCGCTGAACCTGGATACAGCGACGGCGACCATATCCTATCGCTGCGACGGCGTGGTTTTTCAGCGAGAGATGTTTTCCAGCTATCCCGATCAAGCGATCGTCTTGCGGCTGTCGGCAGATCGGGACGCTGCGCTCGATTTCACAATCACTTTGACATCACCGCACGACACAGCAGAGACGCGCCTCCTCCCAAACAAGCAACTGGCCTTGTCGGGCAGCGTTCAACCGGATGGTGTGTTCTTTCAAGCACGGCTGGCGGTGCAGCTTGATGGCGGTGCACTCACCCCAACCACTGACGGGCTTGTCATTTCCGGGGCGACCGAAGCGGTGCTTGTGCTCGTTGCCGCATCCAATGTCGTCAATTTTCAAGACATCTCTGCCGATCCCGCTGCGCGCTGCCAAACTGCACTGGCGCGCATCCTGAACAAGTCCTACGAACAACTCAAAATTGCACACATTGCCGATCATCAAGCGCTGTTTCGCCGCGTGCGGCTCGATCTGGGAACGACTGATGCCGCCGGGCTGCCCACGCTGGATCGACTGGCACGTGCAGACAAGGAGCGTGATCCCCAGTTGTTTGCACTCTATTTTCAATACGGCCGTTATCTCTTGATCGCCTCTTCGCGCCCGGGATCGCAGCCCGCCAACCTGCAAGGGATCTGGAACGACCGCCTGGACCCACCCTGGGACAGCAAGTGGACGACCAACATCAATGCCGAGATGAACTATTGGCCGGCCGAACTGACCAACCTGTCCGAATGTCACGAGCCGTTGTTTGATATGCTGCAAGAGGTCGCCACCGCCGGGAGCAGCGTCGCCCAAAGGCATTATGGGGCGCGCGGCTGGGTGCTGCACCACAACACCGACCTGTGGCGGGGTGCGGCACCGATCAACGCCGCGAACCACGGCATCTGGCCGGTGGGCGGAGCGTGGCTGTGCCAGCATTTATGGTGGCGCTATGCCTTTACCGGCGACGTATCCTTTTTGCGCGAGCGAGCTTACCCCATCTTGCGCGGAGCTGCGTTGTTCTTTATCGACATATTGACCGAAGACGAAACAACCGGTTGGCTGATCTCGCCGTTGTCCAACTCGCCGGAGAATGGTGGCCTCGTGCCGGGACCGACGATGGATCACCAGATCATTCGTTGCCTCTTTGACAACACGATCGCCGCGAGCGAAATCCTGAATGTCGACGCAGAGCTGCGCCAGCAGTTGATCGTGATGCAGGCGCGCATCGCCCCCAACCAGATCGGCCAGCACGGGCAGTTGCAGGAATGGCTGACCGACAAGGACGATCCCGAAAACAAGCACCGCCACGTCTCTCACCTGTGGGGGTTGCATCCCGGCGACGAGATCACCGAGCAAACGCCCGAGTTATTTGCTGCCGCCAGACAATCGCTGCTGTTCCGAGGCGATGGTGGCACCGGTT
>JAFGJF010000294.1 GCA_016929205.1 Anaerolineae bacterium | reverse complement strand
CTCTCAATCATAACTTGTTGACGCCATCCAAAGAACAAGGGTATAATGGAGAGAAAAGCAAGGAAGGTGTTTCGATGGCAAAAGCAGCATATCTAGCCCTACTTGGGAATGGTGCGCTGAAACAGAGAGTCGAGGCGGCATACCAACACCTGAAAGCGTGTGACATCTGCCCACGCGAGTGTGGCGTCGACCGGCTGGCAGGCGAAACAGGAATCTGCCATACCGCCGAACAAGCCATCGTCGCCAGCGCGGGACCGCATTTCGGCGAGGAACGACCGCTGGTAGGGCGCAACGGATCGGGCACGATCTTTTTTTCGTGGTGCAATCTGAACTGCCAATACTGCCAGAACGACGACATCAGCCAGGGCGGTCAAGGCGAGCCACTCGCCCCACAAACGCTGGCCGCAATTATGCTCGACCTGCAGCGGCGAGGTTGTCACAACATCAACCTCGTCTCCCCCTCGCACGTTGTCCCCCAGATCCTGGCCGCCACACTGGTCGCGGCCAAAGCCGGATTGCACCTGCCGCTCGTGTACAACACCGGCGGCTATGACAGCCTCAAGACGTTGGCGCTGCTGGATGGTGTGGTGGATATCTACATGCCGGACGTGAAATATGCCGACGAGGCGATCGCAGCTCAATACTCAAAGGTACGAAACTATCCAGCGATCAACCAGGCCGCCGTTCGCGAAATGTACCACCAGGTCGGCGACCTGATTGTGGATGAACGCGGTATCGCCACCTGTGGGTTGCTCGTGCGCCACCTGGTACTGCCGAACGAGTTGGCGGGAACGGCAGACATGGTCCGGTTTCTGGCCTCGCTTTCGACCAATACCTATCTCAACGTTATGGACCAGTACCGCCCTTGCTACCAAGCCCGCTCTTTGCCGCTCCTCAACAGGCGCATCACGAGCAGGGAATATCAAGACGCGTTGCGCCTGGCCAGAAAAGCCGGCCTGTGCCGACTGGACGATCGCGTCAGAAGTCTTTTGTTCTAGAGCAACAGCAGAAAGCTCTGTATGCAAAATGGCGGCGCTTACTCTGACGGGACGAGCGCGTCGAGCAGCCCCTGGTTCCACTTGCGCGCGGTGCGATCATAGACGCCAAACCCCGCGCCGAATTCCCAATAGGACCATGAAAAGCCCCGCTTTTCGGCCTCCTCACGCATAAACGTCGTCCAATTGACACGCGACTGCATATCGGCCTTGCTGTAAGCACCAAATTCGCCCATCCATAGATGGCAGTCCAGCTTTTCCCCCCATTTGACCGCCCAATCGAGTTGCTGGGTGATCGCCTTGGGACCACAGGGGTTGTATTTGACCGGCTGGTTGTTATAGTCGTCGTACCATTTGGCAAGCCAACTGAGTTCGAGCGATTCCGGATCCGGCGTCAGCTTGGTCTCCGGCGGGCCGGGCCACTGCACACCGGTGCTGTACGTGTCGCTGGACCACTCGGCGCCCTGGTGGGTAAAGGGGAAGGGATCGTAAAAGTGGAAGGAACAGACGTAATTCTCCTCACCTTTGGGAACCGCGAGTTCCATCAGCCCGTTGATCCCGCCCCATTCTGCGCCAGTAACGACGATCGTGTGGAATTTGTCCAGTTCGCGGATCGCGGCGACACTTTCGGCCAGCAGTGTGTTCCAGCGCGTCGGAGTCAGCTTGTCGTTCGGCTCGTTGAGCGGCTCGAAATACAACCGGGCAGGCTGATCGCGATAACGCAGCACGATCTGCCGCCACAAAGCAACAAATCGATCTTTGTGTTTGTCAGGATCGCTGAACAACAGGTTGTAATGGTGCATATTGATCACCACGTTCAGGTCGTTGGCAAGTGCGTTTTCGATCACCCAGTCCACGCGCTGGAAAAATGTCTCGTCGATCGTATAGGGCGGCGCATCCATCGCGTGAGCCGACCAACAAATGGGCACACGCACCGTATCGAACCCGGCTTCAGCAATAAGCTGAAAAAAGCCCTCTTCCAGGATCATGCCCCACTCGCCTTCGTTCGGCGCTTCGAGCGCGTTGCCGAGGTTGACGCCGCGCCCCAGACGCGCCCCCTGCTCAAAGCGATCCAGCACTTCGGCCGGAGGCGTCACCGTTGGGAACGGTGTGGATGTCACCGTCGCCGTTGATTCAGGCGTCGCCGTTGGCGCAGGCGTGTTCGTCACGGGAACGTCCGTCGGTGTCGAAGCCGCCGTCGGCTCTTGCGCCGGCGTTTGCGCACAGCCGGCCAACACGACGAACAACAAAACCATCATTAACCTTTTCATCTATCTATTCCTCCTGTTCAATAACGCCCCCTCCGGGAACTATGGCCCCATTTTATCACAACCTCTCAAAAAGACCTACTGCCCTCGCCGACGAAAACGTATCTCTTGTAGACGCAACCCATTTGCCGCCTTGGAGAAACAGATCCTCTCGTTGACAGCATCGACCTTTTACATTATACTGAACACGTTGACGGATTATCTCGCAACCCTTCACAAGGACGTAACGATGGCATACTCGAATTTTAGAGTATTGGTTGCCGTGGGGCAAGCCGATCAATTGTCCCCACTACTAAGTTTTGCCTGTGCACTGACCAAGGCACAACCGGGCTCGGTAACGTTGTTGTGTGTCACACCGGATGGCGAACGCCCGGATTGGTTGTATGTGCCTGTACAATGCCAGGATCTCGATATCACGGTAACTGTTCACGCCGGTGACCGCGCGGACCAAGTCATTTTGGATGCGGCACGTGACCTTGATCCCAATCTGCTGTTGATGGGCTGGCGTGGTGTGCCTGGCGAGACGCAATACCTGTTGGGCAGTACGCTGGACCCGGTCACCCGCTACGCGCCATGCGACGTAGCCGTGGTCCGGATACGCCAGGACGATCTGGGGGAGATCCGGAGCATACTGGTGCCCATGTCCAGCGGGCCTAACGCGCCACTGGCGATGGAAATGGCTCTCCAACTGTCAGACGTTCACGTGACGGCTCTAAATATCGCCCGCGAGTCCCTCGGGCCAGCAGCCAGGGCCGCTGGATATGCGCAATTGCGTAACGCGCTAGCCTCGTGGGCTTACGACGAACGCGTCTCGGCCAAGGTCGTGCTGGCACCCGGTGTCATCGAGGGAATCTTGGAGGAAGCAACGCCCCACTATGACATGGTGATGATCGGCGCCACCAACGAAAGCTACATCGATCGCAAGCTGTTCGGCAACGTGCCGCAAACGGTCGCCGCCGAGGCATCGATATCGACCGTCATCGTCCGCCGCCATGCCGGTCTGGTCAAGACCCTCTTTCGCCAGGCCGAGCTGCAACTGACCCGCGTGCAAGACAGCTTACCGGTGACCGAGCAGGCCGAAACGTATCGTGAGGTGCGCAACGGCGCGCGCGCGCGCCCCGACTTTTACGTCTTGATCGCCATGGCCGCAGCCGTAGCCACACTGGGATTATTGATGAACAGCCCGGCGGT
>JAFGJF010000293.1 GCA_016929205.1 Anaerolineae bacterium | reverse complement strand
TTCCACAACATCTCGTAGGCAAAGGTCGGGTGAAAACGCGTCGTCGCTTCGGGAAAACGGGTCAGGTCGTTCCAGGGCGGAATACGGTGCATCGGGGCGATGGGAATGCCCCAGGGCAGTGTCGTCGGCTGGCCGTATAATTCCTGGTTGATCAGATTGCCGAGACGGGCCACGCCCTGCCCGATCAGCAGCGATGGCGCGCAAGCGTCGAGGATGAGCCGCATATCCAGCTTGTGCCGGCGGGCATAGAGGAAAAAGGCCACCGCGGCAAAAAGGATGCCACCGTAAAAGTGCAGCCCGCCCTCCCAGGTGGCGAGAATGCTGGCCGGATTGGTCAGGTAGCGCGTGCCGCCGCCCAGGATGTCATTGGCCACATACCACAGGCGCGAGCCGACGATCCCGGCCGGCAAGCCCCAGACCAGTGCCTCCCACAAATGTTCCGGATTCTCACCCCGGCGGCGCATTTCACGCTCGGCGATCCACTCGCCGACAATGATACCCAGGATGACCAGCACGCTGTACCAGCGCAGGGCGAACTCGAAGCTGCCGAGACGGATCGTAAAGATGATTGGATCGATCATAGATGCCCCCATATCTTGTTAGTCAATGTACCCCAGGCCGCGCAGACGCCGGCGCACAAGTTCGTCATCAAATCCAAATGCGCGCCGCCGGCCGCGCGCCGATCGACGCTCCCGTGCGCCTTCGACAAAGGTCATCAGCCGAGAGGCCAGGTTTTGAATGCGCCGCGCCTGACCAACCCTGGGCAAGAGATCGTACGTCTCGGCCGGGTCGCTCTGGAGCAAAAACAGCCGGTCACGAATGCCGTCGATCCGGATCAGTTTGAGCAGGCCCTCGTACACGGCCCAGTGCGTCGCCCGGCAGTGCAGGCGATCGATCACCGAAGGCTGGTGTCGCTCCATAATGTTGACCGCGAATTCCGGCGCATAGGCCTCGCTGATCACGAGCGACCCATCCAGATCAAGCCCATCGACCTCGCGGGTGAGGCTTTGCGCTCCGGTCTCGACAGCCTGGCCGCAGCTCGTTTCATAGGTTTCCTGCCCGGCCAAGTCCAGCACCGTGTCGAACAGGCGTGTCGTCGACACCGGCTGTGAAACGCGCTGCCCGGCCATCTGACCGGGAAAGCGGAGCAGCATCGGCACGTGAATCAATTCCTGGTAGACGCCAAAACCGTGGCCCATAAACTGGTGCTCGCCCAACATCTCGCCGTGATCGGCGACAACAATGACCGCGGTACTGTCGCGATGCTCCGGGCGATCCAATTCGTCGAACAGTTCGGCCAGCAGGTGATCCTGGTAGGCTACTTCGGCGTCGTACATATCACTCAGTGTTCGCGCCTCCAATTCTGAAAACGGCGCTTCGAGTGGGATCAGCCAGCGCCGCGCCTGGGTGTTAAACGCACGGATGAATCCGCGCGCCTTGGGCTCGTCGTCGTAATAAGGCACAAACTGATCGATAAAGCGCCTGGGCGGCGCGTACGGCAGATGCGGTTCCATCAAGTTAAAGAACAAGAAATGGGGGTTCCCATCATCGCCGTTGCTGCCCCGCATGTGCCGGCGCACAAAGTGGGTCACGTCGCGCACCGAGCGCCGCGTATCGCCCTTAAAGCGCGCGACCCGCGTCCACAACGGCACCCAGAGCGGATTCAGCGCGGCCAACAAGGCTCGATCCGAGGTCGCAAAGTTGTTTTGAATCGGATCCATAATCTTGCGTACTATCTGTTGGTAACCGTCCCACATCCGGTGTAGCTGCGCAGGCATACGATCGAACATCGGGCGGGATGGCACAGCGCCACAATAATTGTAAAACTGCTCAAAACCCCGCTTGAGTTCGTTGTTGACCACACCCACAAGTGGATTGTTGCAAAAGCCCACCGTGTGGTAGCCGATCGCGCTCAGCCGTTCGGAAAGCGTCTCATAGTCCGCATCCAGCACGTCATCGGACTGGGTGGTCATGTGCGTGCTCGGCGGCTCGCCACTAAACATGGAAGCGTGCGAGGGAATCGTCCACTGGGCCGGGGCAATGGCGTTCTCAAAGAGAGTAGACGCACGCGCAAAATCGTCGATGTTGGGTGAGACCGGGCGTTGGTATCCATAACAACCGAGGCGATCTACGCGGTGTGTGTCCAGAACGATGAAAACGATGTTAAATCTTGCAGATGCATGCATAGGTCATTTTTCCGCTGGCGTCATGAAAAGAATCTCGTGGACACCATTGTACCAGATTTTGCCAAGAGTACAAACACCACACACCTGGCAACGATGCGCTTAGGCTTCGTGCAGAATTTACAGGATGGGTCTGTTCAAGTCGTATTCTTTACACCACCGGCGATTGCACAAAATCGTCAAGAACGACGATGTCGAGTTCCAATGATATGCAAAAGCAGCAAGTATGATTTTCCTATTCGGCTTGCTGGCGGTATAATGCGGGGCACAGAGCGATTTTGGAACGACCGCTTCACACTATGCGAACGAAGATATGCACCCAAGAGGAGGGCATGATGTACAGCAAGATTCTGGTTCCGTTGGATGGATCGATGTACGCCGAAGAGATCCTGCCTCACGTCGAGCAACTTGCACGCTATGCCAATGCGACACTGGTTCTCGTTCGGGTCATCGAACCGCCGGCCCTGACCAAGGTACAGGAAGCGCCGTACCAGACCCTGCAACGTCAAGACCTGGCGCGCCGGCAGAAAGAAGCCGAGCTGTACCTCAAGGGCGTGCAGGGCGAATTTCGCTCAAAAGGAATTGAAACCAGAACACGCGTGGTCACAGGCTCGCCGGTCAGTGCGATCGTCAACGCCGCCAGGGCCGAGACAGCCGATCTGATCGCCATCGCCAGCCACCCCTCCGGTAGCCTGCCCATGCTCTTTGGCGGCAGCGTGGCGACCAAACTGCTGCAACGCGCCGACTGCCCTATGCTGGTCGTCCGTTCGCAGGGGCAGGGCGGGGCGAGGAGATCCAGATCAGGCTGATCACAAAGCCGGCCAACATGATCGCCGCGCCGCTGAGGTAGGGAATGTTGGGATTGACGTCAAAGATGGCCCCTGCCCAGATCGGCCCGACGACGCGGCCCAGGTTCATAAACGAGTTGCACAGCCCCATTGTCGCGCCCTGTCCCATTTCAGCACCTTTTGCCGGATTGCCAGATCCGGCAAGCGCAGATGAGTGAGCGGGCGCGGCGGATCCGGCGAGAGCAAATCTGGGCGCTTGTTGGGAAAGGGCACGCTTGGATGCCAGCGAGATGATCACCGTGCGCAGCAGCGTCTTGGACAGGATAAAGACCCCTGTGGCCAGCAGCACGCCGGGATAGGTGGATGCCAGCAGCAAAACGATAAACCCGGCCGAACTGGCCGCCAACGAAACGTGAATGATCGGTTCCTCGCCCCAACGCCTGGTGAGAGGGCCGATGAGGACGGCTTTGCCCAGCGTGGAGGCAATCCCAACCACGGCCAGGATGGTCCCAACGCGCTCCGGACCATAGTCCAGCGTCTGTGCCGCGTACAGGCCAAAAACCGACTCAAAGTTGGTCAATGCAAAACTGACCAGGAACAACATGAACAAGAGCAGGCCAATCGGGCCAGAGAGGGCGCGCCACAGCTCACCAAGGTGGAACGTCTCGATCTGCGTTTCCTGCCGCCTCGCCCCGACAGGCAGCGACTCGGGCAGGAATAACACACCGAGCAGCAGAGCCAGGAGTGACGCTCCCGCGGCGATAAAGAACGGCAGCGACAGGGAACTGCTTCCCAGCCAGCCGCCGACAGCCGGTCCGAGGATGATGCCCAGGCCCGCCGCTGCGCCCAACATACCCATACCGCCACCTCGATCCCGGTCCATAGTGCTGTCGCTGATATAGGCCAGTGCCGTCACCATGGTCGCCGACGACAGCAGCCCGGACAGGGCCCGCGAGGCAAACAGCATCCACACCCTGGTAGACAGCCCAAACAACAGCGACGACAGCGCGTAGCCCAGCACGCCGAGCAAAAAGATGGGTTTGCGTCCCGTGCGGTCCGAGATGCTGCCCCAGATCGGGCCACAGAGCATTTCCAGCAGCGACGACGTGGCCACGAGGAGCCCCAGGTGCCGGCCGCTGGCGCCCATCTTTTCGATGTAAAAGGGAAACAATGGGATGACCATTCCATACCCAACCATAACCACGATCAGGGTAAAAGCCAGGATGGCGATGTTTTTGCGGTTGCTTTTGTTCATCATAAACCTCGAGTACGAATGTGTGACGCGTGAAACATGACGCGTGAAACGTGATTTACCTCTCAAGCAAAAAGGCCATTGCTTGGGCTTTTATTGCTTCCATCGTTCTTGTATCAACCGTTTGTTCCGCATATTCTAGAACCAGGCTGAGTTTCCCAGCACAGGTTACCGCGCCCAGTACCAGGTTGACATTTGACAAAGGAAAAGCGCCGCCAGGATTCATAATCAGCCGATCCAGCTCAAGCGTGCCGTAGGTTCGCGGGAAATCCATGCGCGTGAGGTTGGTCACTGCCGTACCCATGATGACCCTGTCAAGTGCATCCATCTTTTCCCTCTTGAGAAGCGCCAGAATAACGTCATCTCGTTTGCCAAAGGCAGACAGCTTTTCGTACCTGGGAGAATGCGGCGGAACCAGGCCGCCCAGTCGTTTGAAATTGAGGGCTTCGAGGATGGACGGCTCAAGATGGCACCAAGTCAGCGGATCCTGAAACATATTTTTGTTTGTATAGAGTGGTTGAATCTTGCGATGAAACCGCCGTGCGTTCTCCCAGAAACTCGTTTTCCCATCGTATTTGCATTTTGGTGTGACTATCCCGGCATAGAATCCCATTGCCTCGCCGGCAGGTCGCGGCAGGCGGTCTCTCAAACTCACAGCAACACCGACACTCGAATGATAGGGCTTGTCACCCTGGACGCGGTATTGCGCGCCCACAAAAGCAGCCGTCAATGCAGAATTGACCGTGACTTGTTCTTTTTGACATCGATCGACCAGGGCCGATGTCTGCGCCTCGGACAGCTCGATGGAAAACATACGATGCTGGCTGCTCAACCAATAGGCCTCATGAATGCTCTCGTAATCCTCTTGGTCAAAAACGATTCTATCTTGTTCCCACTTGCCGTTAATTCGGTTGATCAGGAATCTGACAAGACCATTTAGAGAAACGTCCTCTGGAATGTTGTTTCTGCCAACGGGTACCGGGTCAGGCAGCAATTCCACTTTCCGAGTCGGATCCCCAAGATGAACCATCAGGTCTCTGGCCAGGTAGGCCAATGACAGACCATCACAGATGATGTGGTGGCAAAGAATGATCAACTCGGATTCGGTGGGAGACTGAACCAAGATGAACCGTATTGCCGGGCGGGCATCAAAGTCAAAAGGAATGCGACACGCCTCGTGAAACACTTGAATCCAATGATCCTCAGGTTTTCGCGTTGAGGACTCTTGCGCCGCAGCTTGTCGCGGCACGATCTCGATTGGAATATCTCCGGCTCCTTCCGATGTGAACCATAAATCGTGGTCGCTGTCTTGTTTGATCCGAACCCTGAGATGGGGATGCCTCTGACGGACTTGGGAAACGGCGTTTGTCAACATCCTTTCGGATACGTTCCCCTTGATCCGGGCTACCATGGTAACGATAGCAAAAGGAGATAGTGATAACGAACGTTCGATAGGCGTGACCTTGCGTTCATACTGCCCAGCCCGGTGGTTTTCTGACATTGTCGCAGATCCCTTCTATAATTTAATGAAATTAAAAGATGTTTTGTATGAAACGTGATGCGCAAAACGTGACGCGTTACGGATGACGTTTGACAAATGACGCCTGACGTATCACGGCTTACGTCTCGCTTTCTACCAGCGTGACCGTCCCCGCACTGCCATCGACGGTGATCGTTTGGCCACTTTGGATACGTCTGGTGGCCACGCCCGTGCCCAGTACGGCCGGAATGCCATATTCGCGGGCGACGATCGACCCGTGACTCAACGGCCCACCAATGTCGGTGACGACGCCGGCCGCCATGGCAAAAAGCGGCGTCCAGGCCGGCGTGGTGATGCCGGCCACGAGGATGTGCCCCGGCTGCATCCGGTCAAAGTCCTCCGGGCCGTGTAGGATGCAAGCGGGGGCGGTGACCTGACCCGCACTCGCCGCGATACCCTTGAGCATCCCGCCGCTGTGGCTTCCTTCATCCGCCGGTACAAAGTGTTCCATATTGATCCCCATGTACTTTTTGCGAGGTGGCAGCATCGGCGGCGGGGTGACGCGCGCGAGTGCCACGTGGCGGGTTTGGCGCTGTGCGACACTTTCCGCCAGATTCGCGAGCGGCTCGCCGCGATTCAACACAGTCATCGCACTTTGCACCTCGTCCGCTTGCAGCCAAAAGATGTCCTCAGCCTCTCCGATGCTCCCGGCCTGCACGAAGCGATCTCCCAATTCGCGCAGCATCGCGCGCAGTACGGGATAGCCCAGGCCGATGTCGGCGAGGGCGTTCTCGCGCACCTGCGCCATTGCCTGCCCCATCTTGAGCGACTTGTCGAAAGCCCAACGGCGCAGCCCCTTGAGCCGGTTCCGCGTGGACTCGACGGCTTGCTCGCGCTTTTCAGCAGCCGCCTGCTGGCGCTCGTGCGGATTGGTCCCCGCGCCGCGCAGGTACATCTTGATCGTCTCCAGCATCGGCGTAGGATCATCCATCGGCAGCAGTTCGGCAAAGTCCAGGTCGTAGATGATGTGACCGTAGGTATTCTGGTGCGTCTGAAAGCGTTCGCAGAAAACAGGCCAATCAGGGAGCTGAGAATAAGGAGTAGGGAGTAAAGAGTAGGGAGTAGATAGGTGGGTGGTTAGATCGGCGGAGGGTATGTTCAGGATGTGGACAGCCAGGTCTGGGTGAGCGCGCGTCCACTCGGCCAGGTCGTAGAGCGATTTTTCGGCCAGAATGGGCGTGCTGTCATAGCCCATCAGGAATACGATCGCCGCCGGATCGCCATCGCGCCGGATCAACTTGTTGTAGACGTTGGTGAACAGCATCTC
>JAFGJF010000292.1 GCA_016929205.1 Anaerolineae bacterium | reverse complement strand
GCCCGATCAGGATCGCGCGGACTGCGCCGCGACAGTCATGCCCCAGGCCCTTGACGACCTGGGGCACGCTGTAGAATGTCCATAAAGCATACATGACCATTCCGTAGAGCGCCAGCCACTGTTTGGCCGAGCCTGATGGCCCGAGTGGGATATGAAACGGGATGGGTATCGCGCCGGCTCCAATGGCAACAACGAGGCCCACGAGCACGAGGACCGCAAAGCGTTCGGCGATACCGACCGCCCTGAGGCCAAAGAATACCACGCCGGCGGAAATCACATAGACCAGGATCTCGGCGAACCGTTGGTCCATCCCCGTAAGGTCGGATACGATCTCACCCGCGCCGGAGACATACGCCGCGAGGTTGGCCAGGAAGGCGATGCTCAATAAGGCGAATACGATCCACAAAAGCCAGCGCCCGATGCGCCCGCGCAGCACGTAGAGCCGCATCAGCTCCACGATCTGGAGATCGCGCCCGGTGCGAAACAGCACTTCGGCGAGCATAAGGTGGATCAAGGAGCTGGCGGCCCAGGCGATGGGTAGAATGACTGCCAGGCCGACGAGTCCCACGTGCTCGGCGAGAAAAGGCACGGCCATGATCCCCGCACCGACGCCTGCGCCAACCATCAGCGAGGTCGCTTCCAATCGTGTGAGCAGATGCGTTTTCATTACCCGATTTTTCTGTCTCATCAGAACAGGAACGGCACAAACCGCTTGGTTTGTTTCATATAGGCCTCATATTGAACATGGTTCATCTTTGAATTAAGCGGCGTCACTACAAGATCCGGCATTCCAGGCCGTGCGATCTGACAATTTCAGACAGGTCATGAAGATGTTTGTCGTCGACCTCCAGATCCCTCAGGCCATATTCTCTATCGATCACGGCGTATTTGGGCACGCCCAGTTCGTGGTAGGGCAGCAGTTCGAGGCGATCGACCCTGGACCGGGCCAAAAATGCGGCTACGTTTGTGATGTTTTCTGTCGAGTCATTGTAACCGGGTACGCAGGTACACCTGACGATGACTTCCAGGCTGCCTTGATCGGCAAGGTGCAGGATCCGCGTCGCATTTTCGAGGATCAAGTCGTTGCGTCTACCGGTCAATTTCACATGTTCGGCCGGGTCCATATGCTTCAGGTCAAGGTAGACGAGCTGGGTATGCCGGAGGATGGTCGCCATCGTCTCCCAGCTCGAGCACCCGCAGGTTTCGATCGCCGTATGGATGCTTCTTTCGCGGCATTGCCTCAGGATATCTCTTGCAAACTCGGGTTGGGCGGTTGGTTCACCACCCCCCAACGTGACCCCGCCGCCTGAGCGCCGGTAAAAAACGTCGTCCTTGAGGATTTCGTCCATCACTTTATCCGAGGTCATGACCTGCCCGGACATTACCAGCGCCTCTGAGGGACAGGCGTCCACGCATTTGCCAGAGGCTTTACACCGGGACAGATCCACCACGGCCTTGTCCGTATCGGCCATCGCGATCGCACCCGAAGGACACACCTCAAGACAGCGCCCACAGCCAATGCACTTGGCCTCAAAAACCATCAGTTCGGGGCCGGGTCGTTGGCTTTCCGGGTTATCACACCACAGGCATCTCAGGGGACAGCCCTTAAAAAAGACGACGGTTCTGATTCCCGGCCCATCGTAGACCATGTATCGCTCTATGTTGAACACGACGCCGCGCGGCGTCCGGTCTCTATCTGGCAAAGTGCTCATCGCACCCATCCTGGATCGATTCGGTCAATATGCAGCGCGTGCTTGGCCTCCTTTGAGCAAGGGCTAGCCGCGAAAGCTCGCTGCCGGCAGGTATTCCGTCCTGGCGATGATCTGATCCTGGAGCCGTTTGTCCAGCATGATGAATTGGGCATTATAGCCGGCGACCTTGACGACCAAGTCCCTGTACTTTTCGGGGTTCTTTTGGGCATCCTTGAGCGTCTCGGATGAGATGACGTTGAACTGCACCTGCCACCCGCCCAGGTCGTTAAACGTAAGCGCCAGGTCGGCAAACTTGCTCAGGTTATCCCGGCCCGCCAGGGTGTGAGGGTGAAACTTGAGATTGACCAAGCCGGCTCCGGTGCTTGAGTTGCGGGTCCGATGGCACTTGGCTACCGATTTGATCACCGCGGTCACGCCGTTGACGTCCAGGCCAGGACCTGGCGAGGTGTTATCAGTCAGAGGTTCTCGGGCCTTTCTCCCGTTGGGCAGCGCGCCAACTTGCTCGCCACTCGGAACGTTCGCCGACATGGTCTGGCAAGTGGGGTGGAACTTGCCCCCCTTGGCATTTGTATATTTTTGAAAGGCGTCGAAAAATATTTTCCAAACCCACGCGGCGTAACCATCTGCGGTGTCGTCGTCATTGCCGTACTTGGGTGCCTTGTTGATCAGAAACTGCCGGATGGTCTCGCCCTCTTTGCCCTCAAAGTTGCTTTCGAGTGCACGTCTCAGCGCTTCTAGGGAGATGTGTTTCTCGCGAAAGACCAACAGATCCAGGGCAGCCAGCGAGTCTGCGATGTCAATGATCCCATGCCCCTGCATCACTTGCGAATGATTATAGTTTGGCGGGCCGCCAGCGGTCACGTCCTTGCATAGGTCCACCCTGTGGTCGATAAACACGGATAAAAACGGACAGGGGTTCAACTTGGCCCGAACCGGGATCAGCACGTTGCTTGCCGTTGCAACGATCTCGGCAAAATAGTCTACCTGTTTTTTAAATGCCTCCTTGACGTCGTCGATCGAGTCGAACGTCGTCAAATCGCCGCAGACCGGGCCGATCTGAACGCCGGTTTCCGGGTCTACTCCGTTATTCAGGGCGAACTCGAACCATTTGCAGAGGCCATAGCTGGGCCAAATACCGATCCCAATGCCGGTCGCTTTGCCCGGAATCACTGACTCGGCACACCCATACATGGCGTAATCTCGCGCCTCCTCCAGACGCGCGCCGCCCTCCAGGTGAGCCCGAATAGCGGCATTGTCGCCGATAAAGTTGGGCTGGCTGCCGTGCTTGACGATGGTCTCACAGCAGTGTAACAGTGTTTCCCGATTGGTGTTCTCGTGCACCCGAAAATTCACAAAAGGTGTCCACCCTTTCCACAGCGGGATCGCATCCAGCCAGACATCGGTCAACGCGTTGCATGCATCGCTGCCGTCGGGCGTCTGTCCGCCCAACGTAGGGTTGCCAAACCCGCCTTTATAGCCGGTCTGCCATCTCTGCTTAACCCATGGCCTCAGGATGTTGTAGAGATTGCCATTGATCAGAAAGCCCGTGCACAGCTCGACCGCCTGGTCCCGCGTCAGCCGCCCCTCTTGAATGTCCCGCGCATAGTACGGGTACAGGTATTGATCGACTCTTCCAGGGGCGACGGATACGCCGTTGGATTCAATGCTCATGATCGCTATCGTCAACACGACAAACTGCATCGCTTCCCAAAAACTTGCCACCGGGCTGACGTAAAGCCGGTCACAGATTTTGGCCATTTCTTCCAGTTCGCTCTTTCGTTGTGGATCGGCCTCTTTGGTCGCCAGTTCCTGAAGCAGCCTGGCATACCGCTTGGCATACTTGATTGCCGCCCGGCAGACAATGATCACCGCTTCCAAAAAGAGGGATTTGTCCACATTCTCGGGATCCGTCCCGAACGTACCTGCCAGGGCCTCTTTTCTCCACACTGCCTCTTGGATCACGGCACTCAGACTCGTCTTCATCAGTCTCTCAAAGTTGGGCACCAGGTGCCCCTCTCCCTCTCCCGATCTTCGTTCGGGCAGGATCCCCTTGGCAAAGACCTCTGGAGGCATAACCGTTTTCAGCAGTGACAGGCCATAGTCTCCCTGTATCACCTCGTTGTTGCGCCAGTACTCAAAGATTTGCCCAAGTTCTTGCTTGGTCTCTCGACTGACGATGAATCGATCCATCGTCCGCTTGGGCACGTCATCGAGCTCCGCTTCGATGTCGAGCGAGTACTCGGGATACCATTCATAGCCTCGCGACTTGCTCGATATGGCTCCGACGAAAAGCTCTCCTGGCCTGACGAATAGGGTTCGTTTTTCCAGGATATGTTCCAAGGCCCTGGCCTTTCGAATGATCGTGGGCAAGTCCTTTGTCTCTTTGTACGATTCAGTTATCAGCCGAGCCCTCTCGCTACACAGTTCCGGCGTCATGGAAAAAACCTCGTGTTTTAAACCTTCTAGTCTCTCCATATTCACCATTGGGTTTCATCTCCCTCCAAATCCAAGTTTATGCTTGGTCAATCATCTTATTCCGGTGCCCAGGGTGGTGGGGCGATCGCTTCGATGTCTGTTTTCACGTCGACGACGGCCGGTTTCCCGGAAGCGAAGGCTTGATCCAGGGCGCTCGAGAGTTCGCTCGGATGGGTAACCCGAATGCCAAAGCACCCCATCGACTGGGCGATCTTGGCCCAGTCGGCGTCGTTGAGGATCCAGAGTTCGTTGGATCCGGGTTTTGGCCCTTTGTAGATCCGTTCATTGATCCGTTTTTCCTGGTTAAGCGAGTGATTGTTGTTGACCACAGTCACGGTGTTTATCCCGTACCGCAGCGCCGTATCCAACTCGGTGAGGTGATACCACATTCCCCCGTCTCCGGTGAAACACAGCACCGGCCGGTCCGGGCAGGCACACTTGGCCCCGATCGCGGCGGGGAGCCCCCATCCCAGAGAGCCCGAGCAGCGGACATAGCTCTGACCGGGATGTTTCAAATCGATCATGGTTCCGGTCCAAATCCCCGAATGACCCGTATCCGAGACGAGAATCGTATCGGCGTCCAGGTACCCGCTTAGTTCCTTGCAGAGGCGCTCCGGTCGTATGGGAATCTGGTCCGAGTTAACCTGGGGGGCGACTTGGTTATGCCAGTTCTGCACCAAAGCTTGCACGCGATCGATCCACCTGGTTCGAGGATCCAGTCCTTCGGTATGTTCGATCATTTTGCGCAGTGAGGCTTTGGCGTCGCCTTGCATGCCTAATACGATCGGGTAGGAACGGCCCAATTCGGAAGGATTGATGTCGAGCTGGATGACCGGCGTGCCCTGGCGCGGGATGCGCCATTCAAAAGTCACCTGACTGCCGGCATGGCTGCCGATGAAAAAGACGAGGTCTGCTTCGCTGACCGCCTGGTTGGCGCAATCTCGGGCGTACAGGCCGCAGACGCCGACGGCAAGCGGGTGATCGTGTGGGAACATGGCCTTGGCGTTCAGCGAGGTCGCGACCGGGATGGACAGCTTTTCTGCCAGCTCGACAAGCTCGGGTCCGGCCTGAGAAAGTGTCACGCCCCCGCCGGCGACGATGATCGGGCGTGCAGCCTTGCAGAGTATGCGAATCGCTTCGCGCACCTGCGACAGCGCTGGCTCGGGCCGGAAAGGCGGCACCTGGAGGAATGGTTTTTCGACGATCACGTCCAGGTCGGCCTCATTATCCGCTATCACCTGCCCGCTGGCACCCTCGAGGTCCAGGTGAACTGGGCCAGGTGTTCCTGTAGAGGCCTCGCGGAATGTCTGGCGCAAAAACGCAGGGAGCTGCTCGGGGCTGTTTACGAGCGCATCGTACTTGGTTACGGCATCGAAAGGCCCAATGTGGTCGATCTCTTGATAGGCGTGCCGGTGTTGGTTGATTTGCGCCTGGCGGCCGGTGAGGGCAATGACCGGTGAGCAGGCCAGGTAGGCATCCTGCAGCCCGGCTGCCAGATTGGCGGCGCCGACTGATTGAGCCATGCAGATGCCCACCCGCCGGCTTGTTCGGGCATAGGCGTCGGCCATATACGCTGCGGCCTTTTCTCCGTGGGTCATAATCCGTTTGATCCCGAGCTTTTCCATCTCAAACAGGGCCCTGGGGACGATGAGTGGCATAAAAAAGATATGCGTAACCCCGTAGCCTTGAAATGTCTCGGCAATGAACCGACCTCCTGACATCTTGGGCATAGCTTTTACTCCTGGCTCGTTTGATGGCTCATACCAGATTGGCAGATTTTGTCATGATACCACATCGCGCAACTGTTCGTGTGGAAGATCGTAGCCCGTGTGACACACCATCTGCATTTCGGGGGCAAGACAGCGAACTTTAGCCCCGTCGATCATCCCCTCTCCGGCGAGATCTTGTCGCCTGAAGACGAGCCCTTCGGCGCCCGCCCATGCCGGCATCCCATTGCCCCGATCGTCAAGATACATCGCGTGCGCATTGACCTCACGCCCTTCTGGATCGTGCAGCACAAAGGCCGTTGCTATTTCCGTCCCGTCCGCATCCACGACCCAACTGTTCTCGGACCAGAGTTCCTTCAAGCCAAAGCCCTCGCTAGCCAAGAGGTCGCGCATTCGAATGACGTCGTTCACCAGCATGACGAGGTCGAGATCCTTATGCGGGCGCGTCTGTTTTTGGAGCAGCGCATCGATCCCCCATCCACCGGTTAGCCAGACTTGAATGCCGTTGGCCGAAAGAGTTTGGGAGGTGCGGACAGCATCTTGGGTATGAACCATCTTTGATCCCTCAATCTCTGACCCGCTTATCGCTGAATGCTGACATGTCTATTGGGCTGCTTTGCGGCGAATCCCGCCGCCCGTTTCCTCGAGTTCGACAAAGACCGCTCGTTCCTGCGGCGTGCGGTTTGGGCTGTGGAATGTCAGCATCAACTGCCCTTCGAATGTCCTAAAGAGCATCCCGTGCCCGCCATCCTCTACCCATATTGGATCGGGATCGTGCTGCCAGGGACCGGTAATGTGCCCTGTTTCT
>JAFGJF010000291.1 GCA_016929205.1 Anaerolineae bacterium | reverse complement strand
TGCTTTTGATCCCTGCATCGCCTGCGCGACACACTGAGCTTTACAAACTTGATTTCAAACATCGAGATAGCAAACAATCAATGACTTGAAAGGAGCGAAAAAAATGGAAAAACGAATCGTGGTTGGATTTACCCTGGCCTTCCTGGTCTTGCTGCTGGGATCGCTGGTCGTTGCTTGTAACCAGGCTCAAGATGCGACAACGGCGCCAGAGTCCGGCACGCTCGACGGCGCAGCGCTGGCCAAAGAGCGCTGTGCGCAGCATCACGATTTCGGTCGTGTCGAGTCGGCCAAAAAGACGGCAGATGAGTGGAAAGCGACCGTCGAACGTATGATTGGCAACGGCGCCAAGCTCACCGAGACTGAGAAAACGGCGGTGATCGCATATCTGGCGGAAGCCTATCCCAAGTAGAACTGAACACTGTCGAAACAGAGAGCAGAGGTACACGGAAAGCAAGATGTTGTGTACCTCTGCTCTGCTCGGCCTGGATCATCAGATCCCGACCGGGGATTTAGCAATCTCCCGCCTCAATACACTTCCGGCACGAACGTCTGGTCGGTGATCGGCGGCCGCACGTATCCCCCATCCGGCTGGCGCGGCGGCAGCTCGATCTTTTCGGGCGTTAGGTCCTCGTATGGGATCAGGCTCAACAGGTGGTGGATGCAGTTGAGGCGGGCCAGCTTTTTACAGTCGGCATTGACCACGTACCACGGCGACTGCTTGAGGTCGGTCGAGGCAAACATGGCATCCTTGGCCTTGGAATACTCGACCCACTTGGTGCGCGCGTGCATATCCATTGGGCTCAGTTTCCAACGCCGGGTCGGGTCCTCGAGCCGGTCCTGGAAGCGGCGCTCCTGCTCTTCGTCGCTGACCGAGAACCAGTACTTGACCAGGATAATGCCCGACCGGATCAGCATCCGCTCGAATTGCGGGCACGAGCGCAAAAACTCGAGGTATTCCGGTTCGGTGCAGAACCCCATCACCCATTCGACGTTGGCGCGATTGTACCAGCTCCGGTCAAAGAACACCATCTCTCCCGCCGCCGGCAGATGCTGCACGTAGCGCTGAAAATACCACTGTGACTTTTCCCGCTCGGTCGGTATGCCCAGGGCCACAACCCGGGCATACCGAGGGTTAAGTGTCTCTGTGATCCGCTTGATCACCCCCCCCTTGCCTGCCGCGTCGCGTCCCTCGAAAATGACGACCACCTTGAGCCCGGCGTGCTTGATCCACTCTTGCATCTTGACCAGTTCGACGTGCAGCTTGCGCAGCTCGCGTTCATAGACCTTGGTTTTGATCGTGCGTCGCTCGGGTTTGATATCCTGATGCAGTTCTGGAACAACCTGCACCTCGTTTTCCTGCGACTTTTTTTTCTTTTTCGTTTTGGACATCTCGGCCTCCTCTCAATCCTGGTTTTACCCCACTCGCCCCTGAACGCAAAACGCCCACTACACCATCCGGCAGCCCTCTTTATTGCGGGCAAAAAGGTCGAGTCTGGTCGGCGAGCGAGCGTCGTCTTGTCGTTGGACCAGCTTTTGCCCTATTATGTTACGAATATTATACCATTCAGGGTCGCTTCTCGCAAAGTGAATTGCGAACAAACAGCACAAGGTGTATAATGAAAACATCGGATCCTGTGAACGGAATCGAGTCCAGCATACATCTTGGAGGCAGCATGCTAAAAGGTATCTTTGTCCTGCACACGAACGCCTATGAACGAATCTATGGTCCGTCCGAACTGAAAGAGATTGGCCAGCTCGTCGACATCTATGCTCCCCAGCAGACGGCAGCATCGATCCAGGAGGATCCATCGATCCTGGCCGAAGCAGACGTCATCTTTTCCGGGTGGGGTATGGCTAAGCTGGACGAGGCCCTGCTCGCTGCCGCGCCGAACCTGAAAGCAGTCTTTTACGGTGCAGGCTCGATCCGGGGCTTTGCGACCGATGAGACCTGGGATCGTGGCATTACCATCAGCAGCGCCTACGCAGCCAACGCCATTCCTACGGCCGAATATGCGCTGTCACAGATCCTCTTTTCCCTGAAACGCGGCTGGTATTACGCCTTGACGGTGAAAGAGCGGGGCGCTTATCCGAAACGGACGCCTGTCCCCGGTGGCTATCAAAGTGAGGTAGGGCTGGTCTCACTGGGTATGATCGGCACACGCGTCGCCCGGCTGCTGCAGGCTTTTGACGTACGCCTGCTGGCCTACACCTCGAATGAAGAAAAAGCCACTCGCTTGGGCGCAGAAAAGTGCTCACTTGAAGATATTTTCAGCCGCTCCGACGTCGTCTCTCTGCACACGCCATGGCTCAAAGAAACGGAAGGGATGATCACCGGCGAACTCTTTTCGCTCATGAAACCTAATGCCACCTTTATCAACACCGCCCGCGGCGCGGTTGTCCGCGAACAAGAGATGATCGAGGTTCTCCAGCAGCGGCCGGATCTGTTCGCCGTTCTCGATGTGACCTACCCCGAGCCCCCCGAACCCGGTTCGCCGCTCTATACGCTGCCCAACGTGATCCTGACGCCGCACATTGCAGGTTCGCTGGACAACGAGTGCCGCCGTATGGGACGCTATATGGTCGACGAGCTCAAGCGCTACCTGGCTGGCGAACCACTGCAGTGGGAGATTTCGAGAGAAAAAGCCGCCACGTTGGCCTGACCGGCAACGCGTTAGCCTAAACGGTAACGGTCGAATCAAACCAATGATATGTTGACTGTGCTGTGTATGAAACAACTGAAAGGAGCGATACCATGTCGAATTCGAAACTGCGGGCACTCGGTCTCGTCACCTTGCTCTTTGTGCTCACGGTCGCGCTCTGCGCCTTGCACCCGCCGCCCGCCCAGGCCAAAGGGGGCGGCGTGACGCCGACCGCAACGACGACAGCCGGTACACAGGGCATCTCTACGCAAGGCGGGGCCACCACCATTTATTATACCGTCCAGCCGGGAGACACCCTATACAGCATCGCTCAGAGATACGGCGTCTCGGCCAAGGATTTGCAGGACTGGAACAACATCGCCGACCCCAAAAAACTCAAGGTGGGCCAAAACCTACAAATCCTGCAGGGGCAGGATACCTCTATCTCTTCTGCTTCAAGAATAGACAGCACGGCGGCATCCCTCCCCATACCAGTATCGACGATATTTGCTTTCGCAGTTGGCTTTATCGTCCTGATCGGTCTGTTTGCCATTTTTGACCGCCGCAAAAAATAAGCTCATTGGAGGAATTGGGGTCTGTTATGCCAGAAACACTGCAGATAAACGTTGAAATCGGGGTGGAACAGACAAATGACTGAGCAGGTGACCGATCGGCAAACGCCCGGCATACAAGACCCCGGCGAACACGCCTCGATCAAGATCGACGCCAGCCGCCGCGAACCGTTGCGCCGCATCTGGCGTTACGTCGGCTATGACGAGCCCAACTATACCTACACTGCCAACGGGCGAGAGCTGCTGGCCAAACTGGGGCAGATGTCGGACGCGCCTTATTTCATCCGCTGCCATTTTTTGCTCTGCTCCGGCGACGGAACGGGAGGTCCCAAATGGGGATCGACCAACGTCTACACCGAGGACCAACAGGGCAATCCCATCTACTCGTGGCAAATCATCGACCGTATCCTGGATGCCATCGTCAAGACAGGATGCGTGCCCTTTATCGAGCTTGGATTTATGCCCCAGGCCCTCACTTCCGCCCCACCCGAACTGCCTTACGAGGGGGCTCAAGCCGAGGGATGGCGCTATCCGCCGCGAGATTACAGCCGGTGGATGGATTTAATCCGCGCCCTGGCCCAGCACTGCCTGGTACGCTATGGGCTGCGCGAGGTCAGCCGCTGGTATTGGGAGCTGTGGAACGAACCGGACATCTTTTACTGGCGGGGCACGGTGGCTGAATACTGCCGCCTGTACGACTATACCGTCGCCGGCCTGCTCTCGGCGATCCCACAGGCCAGGATCGGCGGTCCGGGCACAACCAGCCCCGGCCGTACACAGGCCGGCAGATTTTTGAGCGATTTTCTCAAACACTGCACAAGCGGCACCAACGCCGTCACGGGACAGACCGGCGCCCGGCTGGATTACATCAGCTTTCACACTAAAGGCGGCGGGTATGGCGTCGAGCCGGACGCGCCCAAAAAGACGCCGTCGATCCACACCCTGCTCAGCCACGTCGCCGCCGGACTAGAGATCGTCGCCTCGTTCCCCGGATTGCGACAGCACGAGGTCATCCTCTCCGAGTGTGACCCCGATGGTTGGGCGGCGGGCAGCATCCGCGACAACCCCAACCTGTCCTACCGCAACACCGAGTATTACGCCAGTTATGTCGCCAACGCCGCATGTAAGCTCGTCGACCAGGCCAGCGCTCTCGGTCCGAGAATAGAAGGCATGCTGACCTGGGCATTTCAATTTGA
>JAFGJF010000290.1 GCA_016929205.1 Anaerolineae bacterium | reverse complement strand
TTTCTTGGCCATAGCTTGAGCGTACCGCTGATGGCGCGCTATGGCAAATTTGACAACTTGGCATCTTGCTTAACCTGTAACCAATGGAGTAAGTGAACGATTAAAAACCTGGGGGTGTTCCCCACCTGAACACCTTGCTCCGAGATCATGAGATATATTGAGTTTACACCTGATCTGTGGTATCATAAGGCGGATTTGCTAGACGGACCACTGAAAGGCGCGGTATCACAGGAATCTGCGCTGAATTGTACCTTTGTACATCAACTTTGGCGGCGAGAGCTATTTGGACGGCGTCGATCTATTGCGCGAGGCGTTCTATGCCCGCTTGCCGGATTGTGACCCGCCACCAACGACGGCGATGCCTGGGCCACAGATGTTTCTCAAAGCCTATGAAAAGCTGGGCGATGGAGGCGCTACAGAGATTCTCTCCGTTCACATTTCCGAGAGCCTCAGCGCAGTCGTCGACACGGCACATTTGGCTGCACATCAGGCATCCATGCCGGTAACCGTCTTTGACTCCGGGTCGCTCAGTCTGGGCCTGGGTTTCCTTGTGCAAGCAGCGGCAGAAGCGGCTGCCCAAGGAGACTCCATGGATGAGATCGTTGCCTTGATCAAAGAGCAGCGTCAGCGTACGCGCGTCTTTGCCGCGCTGGATACGCTGGAATTCCTCCGACGCGGCGGACGGATGAACCGCGTGATGGCTACCCTGGGTAGCTGGTTGCAGATGAAACCGCTGCTCAAGATGCACGATGGCAACCCGACGGCCGAAAAGATACGCACGACAGAGGCCGCTATGAAAAGACTGATCGTCTTGCTTGAGGAACAGCTTCCTCTGGAACGAGTGGCATTGGTGCACACCCACTCGCTCGAAAAAGTCCAGGATCTGCGTCAAAAAGCCCTGCATTTGTTGCCCGAAGGAGAAATTCTATCGGTAGACATCACCCCGGTCTTTGGCACACACCTGGGACCTGACGCGGTCGGCTTTGCTTGTGTTGGCGCGCGCGAAAAAAGTTGAATAATGGAAAAAGGAGGCAGTAAATGGGGTCCGTCAAGTTCTATGGCGTAGCCAAAGTCGTAGCGGTGCTGGGCGTGCTGGCCATGGCATCGGTTCTCATATACGGTTTCACCGTGGGAGACTTTGGCGGGGAAGGCCAACTTCTTTTGTCGATGCCTTGGGGCATTGTGTCGTTGGTCGATGTGTACGTTGGGTTTATCCTGTTCTCCGGTTGGATCATCTATCGTGAAAAGTCGATTGTTCGATCGATTGTGTGGGTGATACTCGTGATGATCCTGGGCAATTTAACCGCCAGCCTGTACGTCCTGATTGCGCTGATCGCCAGCCGCGGGGACTGGAAACGCTTCTGGTTGGGCAATCGATTGAATGATGAGCTCGAATCGTCGTGAAAGCCAAGTTGCGCGAATTGGTGCAAGAGTTTCGGACCGTTTTCGCCGGGCGCAGTAACCTGGCCGATTCAGTGATCCCGCCCATCATATTCCTAATAGCCAATCCGCTGTTGGGCTTTGGCTATGCGGTGTGGGGTTCCTTGCTGGTTTCTGTGCTGGTATGCCTCTTTCGTTTGAGCAAACGGCAATCCCTCAGATATGCCATTGGTGGCCTTGGAGGCGTGATCCTGGCCATTCTGGCCGCAAGGGTGTTGAATAGAGCGGAAGCCTATTTCCTGCCCGGCGTGATCAGTGGGGTCCTGACGACGGTTGTGTGCGGGGTGAGCGTCGTGGTAGGTCGTCCGCTTGTTGCCTGGACGAGCCATATCACCCGCCGCTGGCCGCTCGGTTGGTACTGGCATCCGAGGGTACGTCCTGCGTACAGCGAGGTGACCATCGCCTGGACGCTTTTCTTTACAGTCAAGGTGATGGTCCAATTTCTCTTTTTCCAGGAGGCGCAAGCTGGCACTTTGGCGGTTGTCAATCTGATCATGGGTTGGCCCGCAACGGTCGTGCTGTTGGCGCTGAGCTACCTGTACGGGCTGTGGCGACTGGGGCATTTGCAGGGTCCCAGTGTGGCCGAGTTTGAGACCGGTGCCGATCCGCCTTGGACAGGGCAGCGTCGCGGATTCTGAGCTTCAACATTTTTGCACGTTCTATTAACCCGTTCCACTTGTCTAGCGCGCAGAAAGGGCAAAACACGATGAAAAGAGCAGATCGTAACGCACTTGTCGCCGTTCTCATTACCATCCTGATCGGCCTGGGGGTCGCTTTGGCCGGCAGCCAAGGTGGAGCCTCGGTTTTCGGAATTCCACTCTTTGCCTTCTCGGTTGGGTTGGCTTTTCTGATCCAGTGGGTGGCCTTCATTCCGGCTTACCTGCTGCAAAGCGAGAAATTCTTTGACCTCACCGGCAGCATCACTTACATCTCGGTGACGATCCTTGCTGTGCTGCTCAGTCCCCAAGTCGATGGCCGGTCGATCTTGCTGCTGGTCCTGGTGGTGATCTGGGCGGCTCGACTGGGTATCTTTTTGTTCGGACGCGTTCGCAAGGCAGGCAAGGATGCCCGTTTCGATGAGCTCAAACCCTCCTTTTTCCGTTTTCTCAATGTCTGGACCCTGCAGGGATTGTGGGTGACTTTTACCCTGGCCGCGGCGCTGGCCGCGATCACCACGACGATACGGAAGGAATTGGGTTTCTTTGCCCTGATCGGTTTCCTGATTTGGGTTTTCGGGTTTTCCGTCGAGGCCACAGCCGATGCTCAGAAAAGCCGCTTCCGGGCGGATCCGGAGAACAAGGGCAAGTTCATCCACACCGGTCTGTGGGCCCGGTCCCGCCACCCCAACTACTTTGGCGAGATCGTGCTCTGGTTAGGCGTGGCGATCATCGCCCTGCCCATCCTGCGGGGCTGGCAGTGGGTGACCCTGATCTCGCCGGTATTTGTCACCCTGCTGCTCACCCGGATCAGCGGCGTGCCAATGCTGGAGGACCGGGCTGATGAGAAATGGGGCGGTCAGGAGGACTATGAGGCCTACAAAAAACGCACTCCGGTGTTGATCCCACGGGTTTTTATGGCCACCGCCAAAAAAGACAAATAAGATCAGTGGATGGATTGCACAACAGCAAGGTCCCTGTCGCTTCGCTGCAAGCAGCACGGGCCGAAAGAAAGGGTCGAATATAGGAAGGTCGGAGAGCTATGGTCGAAAGGATTGAGCAACGAGCCAGCGAGGCGATCCGTGCTCAACGAGATGTGATAGCTGCAAAGGTCGTTGCACAGCAATACGCCCTCAAGCCGGAACGATGGCAGTCTTATGGCAATGTAGGACATGAGAAAAGCGTGCGCGACGTGGGATATCACCTCTCGTACCTGGCCGAAGCGATCGCCGGGGCCGACCCGTGCCTGTTTGTCGAGTATATCGGATGGGCTCAAGTGCTGTTTGCAAACCTGGGCTTTGGGGATGATGTCCTGGTAACGACGCTCAAGTGCATGGACGATGCGTTGGCGCAGACACTGCCAACCGAGATGATAGGCGTGGTGCGCACCACGCTCCAGGCCGGGCTGCAGCATGCTCGCGCTGCTCCCGGCTCGATTCCTTCGTTTCTGACCGGCGACCACGCGTTGACCGCACTGGCACAACGCTATCTAGATGCGCTGTTGCAAGGAGAGCGACACGCCGCCAACGACATGATCCTGGATACCGTTGAGCAGGGGACGTCGATCAGGGATATCTATTTGTACGTCTTTCAGCCCGCACAACGCGAGGTAGGTCGCCTGTGGCAGACAAATCAGATCAGCGTCGCTCAAGAGCACTATATCACTGCCGCGACGCAGCTCATTATGTCTCAGCTTTATCCTCGCATTTTCAGTTCAGAAAAGAGCGGTTTACGACTCGTGGCGACCTGCGTCGGCGGCGAATTGCACGAGATGGGGATCCGGATGGTCGTCGACTTTTTCGAGATGGAAGGATGGGACACCACCTATTTGGGAGCAAATACGCCGACGGCTGGCGTTTTGGACATGCTTGCCGACCGAAAAGCCGATGTCCTGGCCATTTCGGCAACAATGACGCCTCATATGAGCGCCGTTGCAGAGATGATCGCCAGCGTGCGCGCATCAGACGCCGGCCACGAGGTGCGCATTATGGTCGGGGGCTATCCATTCAACCTGTCGCCGGACCTGTGGCGGCGGCTGGGAGCTGATGCCTGCGCTCAAGATGCACAACAGGCCGTGCTTGTCGCGAATCGGCTGGCAGCGGCGAGGGGCAATAATGGCTGCTGAACGGCAGATAGCCGGCATTGTGCTCTTGTGCGATCTCGACGGCCTCGTGCGCCAGGTTATCCGTAATGATCTGAGCATTGCGGATCAACTCGCGCCAGGCCGCTCGTTTGCACTTGCGGTCGATCGCGCCAGCCTGGCCAAAGCGCTCAGCTTTATGGTTGAACTGCGAGCTAATGGGGCCGTTTTTGACTGGGCGATGAATGTACCCACGGATGGCGAGATCACAACGTTGCACTTTGCCGGCATAGCTACGGGCGACAGCCTGTTGATCGTCGGGGCCAGGTCAAGCGACGAGATATTAAAGCTGGCCAAAGAGATGGCGAGCAGTCACGACGACCATATGAACGTGCTGCATGCCGCACTTGAAGCATGTGTGAAGCGCTCCCGCACTCAGACAAGCCAGAACGTACACTTTTATGATGAGCTGAGCAGGCTCAACAACGAAATGGCCAACTTGCAGCGCGAGTTGGCTAAAAAGAATGTTGACCTGGAAAAGCTGAACCAACTCAAGAATCAGTTCTTGGGCATGGCGGCACACGATCTGCGCACGCCGCTCGGGATCATTATGACTTACAGCGAGTTTCTGATGGATGAACTCGCAGGTGTTTTGAATGAGGAACACGAGCGGTTTCTGGATATCATCTTCACCTCGAGCCAGTTTATGCTGCAGATCGTCAACGACCTGCTGGATGTCGCGACGATCGAGTCCGGTCAATTGACTTTGTATCGCTGGCCGACCGATTTGACCGCACTGGTGCGACGAAGCGTGGACTTGTTTGCCACGATCGCACAAAAAAAGGACGTCCAGCTTTTATGCTACGCAGATGAATCGCTTCCACTGCTGATGATCGATAGGGACAAGATCGATCAAGTGCTCAACAATCTCTTGTCCAACGCAATCAAGTACAGCTATCCAGACGGTTTGGTCGAGGTCCGCGTGTCCTCAAGCGATGACCATGCCGTGATCTCGGTCAAGGATCATGGACAGGGGATTCCAACAGACGAACGCGACAACTTGTTCCAATGGTTTGGAACGACGCGCACCAAGGGCACTGCAGGGGAAAAGAGCACGGGGTTGGGACTGGCTATTGCACACAAGATCATCACCGGGCACGAAGGCCGGATCTGGTTTGAGAGTGAGGTTGGGCAAGGCTCGACATTCTATGTTTCGCTGCCAGTTGATGAATTGTCAGATATGCTTCCGGACAAGGAATGACATCATTATGGACTACAAGGCACAGATCCTGATCGTAGACGATGAACCTCACTCGTTGTTTCTCACATCACGCGTGCTGCAAAAGGCCGGATATGAAACACTGGAAGCGTCTACCGGCCAGGAAGGCCTGCAATTGGCAAGCCAAGAGCGGCCTGATCTAGTGCTGCTGGATGTGATGCTGCCGGATATCAACGGCATCGAACTCTGCAAACGCATCAAGACACAAGCGCGCGCGGCGCGCACGTTTGTGATCCTGCTCTCAGCCTCTGCAATCACAAGCGAGCTTCAGGCCAGCGGGTTAGAAGCAGGGGCAGATGGATATGTGGCGCGCCCCGTTTCAAATCGCGAGCTTTTAGCACGCGTCGAGGCAATGCTTCGTCTCAAAAAGACAGCCGAGACACTGCAGCAGTATGAGACCGTTGTCTCGACCGTTCCCGACCCAATGTCGTACGTGGACCGGAACTATGTGTACCGGCTGGTCAACGAGGCCTATGCCCGCTATGCCAAGCTGCCCGAGGAAAAAATCGTCGGTTTGTCCGTCGCCGAATTGCTGGGCACGGAACTGTTCGAAAAGCAGGTCAAGCCACACCTGGATCGCTGTTTTGCCGGTGAGCGGGTACACTACCAGGCGTGGTTTGACGTGCCCGGCGAAGCGCCCAGGTTTATGGATGTAAGCTATAGCCCCGTGTTTGACGAGGATGGAGCGGATGCAGATCATCCGTCCGTGATGAGCGTCGCCGTTGCGTCGCGCGATATCACTGCGCAAAAGCAGACAGAGGATGCGTTGCAGCGCGAGCGCGACCTCGTGGCCCAGATCATGGAGATGAGCCCTGTGGGCATCGTCGTCCTGGATCGCGATGGACGGATCAATTTCGCAAACGCGCAGATAGAAAAGCTGACCGGCCTGACCAGGACCCAGATCATCCAGGCCAACTATAGCGATCCCAGATGGCGTGTTGTGGATGATGATAGCCGAACAGTTCCCAACGAGATGTTACCTTTCCCTCAGGTTATGCATAGCAAGCAGCCGCTTTACGGCCTGGAGCACGCTATCGAACTTGCCGATCGACAAAGGCTGTTTCTTTCGATCAACGCGGCGCCGCTGTTCGGCAAGTCGGGCGAGTTGAGCAGTGTGGTTATGACGGTCGAAGATGTGACGGAGCGCAAACGCACAGAACAGGCGTTGGTCGACTCTAGGCAGTTTTTCCAGTCCGCACTCGATGCCCTGTCAGCCAACATCGCCGTGCTCGATCAGGTGGGTGAGATTGTTGCCGTCAATGCGTCGTGGCGTCGATTCGGCCAGGAGAACGGGCTTGTTTGGCAGGATGATGGCATAGGGAGAAATTATCTAGCCATCCTTGATGCGCCATCGGCCGCGACATCCAGTGACGCTACAGAGGCGGCAAGAGGTATTCGCGACGTCATCGCCGGCCAACGCGACCACTATTTGCAAGAGTACCCGTGTCACAGCCCGACAGAACAACGCTGGTATGCGATGTCGGTGACACGTTTTGAAAGCTGTGAGGGCGTTCGCGCCGTCGTGTCGCACGAGAACGTGACCGAACGCAAGTTAGCCGAGATTGCGCTGCGCGAGGCCAAGGAAGCGGCGGAACACGCTCAGCAGGAAGCCGTAGCAGCCAGGAAAGAAGAAGAAAAACGTCGCCGGATCGCAGAGAGCTTGCGGGACATTCTGGCAATCCTCAATTCGAATCGCCCTCTGGCAGAGGTGCTGGACTATATCGTTGCCCAGGCGGGACAGCTTCTTGGCAGCCAGGCGGTAGCCATCTATCGAATCGATCAAGAGAGCGGTCAATTGGCGCTCCAGGCGGCACAAGGCCTGGCGGAGCATGATCAGCTTGGCAAAGGCACTGAAAATGGTCTTTATGCGCTCCAGGAAGCCATATCGGTCCATCGGCCCGTGGATGTGGACGAGATCGACCCATCCAGTGCCTATCGATCGCTTCTGGCTGTGCCGATCGCGATCAAAGAGGAAATCTATGGCGGTATGTTGCTTTATTATGCCGATCCGCACGAGTTCCCGGCTGATGAGATCGAGTTGGCGGTTCTCTTTGGCGACCAGGTTGCTCTGGCGATCGAAAACGCGCGGTTGAGAGATGAGGTCGGACAGGCAGCGGTGGCTGCTGAACGCAGCCGACTGGCGCGTGATCTGCACGATGCCGTTACCCAGACGCTCTTTTCCGCCAGCGTGATCGCCGAATCGATTCCGCGCATCTGGGATCGTTATCCCGACGAAGCGCGCCGTGGCCTTGAAGAACTTCAGCAGTTGACACGTGGTGCGCTGGCAGAAATGCGCACCTTGCTGCTCGAGCTTCGTCCGGCTGCGCTGATAGAGAAACCGTTGGGGGAATTGCTCCGCCACTTGACCGAGGCCGTGACCAGCCGCACCCGCGTCCCCATCGAGCTTGCAGTAGAGGAAGAGGCATCCCTGCCACCGGACGTGCAGGTTGTCCTCTATCGCATTGCGCAAGAAGCGTTGAACAACGTGGCCAAGCACGCGGCTGCCAGCCAAGTCACGGTTGAACTGCACGCAAGCCCGGCGCAAGCGACGCTCCGCGTCCACGACAACGGCCGCGGCTTTGACCTGGACACGATCCCGCCCGGTCACCTGGGCGTTGGGATCATGCACGAACGCGCCGAGAGCGTTGGTATCGCCTTCAAGATCGACAGCCGGGCAGGATATGGCACAGAGATCACTGCAGAATGGCAAGTACGAGGAGGACTAGATGACAGAGTCTGAGGCAATTCGAGTGATAATCGTGGACGACCACACCGTGGTCCGAGGTGGCTTGCGTTTTTTCTTGCTCACCGTTGATGACATCGAACTGGTCGCCGAAGCTGCCAGTGGCGAGGAAGCGTTGCGTTTGTGCGACGAGGCCAAACCGGACGTGGTACTCATGGATCTGGCTATGCCCGGCATGGACGGTGTAGAGACGACGCGCATTCTTTGCGAACGCCATCCAGAAATTCGGGTTATTGCCCTGACCAGTTTTCAGGATGGCGACCTGGTGCAGAAAGCGCTGCAGGCGGGGGCGATCAGCTACCTGCTCAAAGACGTCCCCATCGATGATCTGGCAAAAGCCATTCGCGCAGCGCGTGCCGGCCGGTCAACGCTGGCACCGGAGGCGGCTCAAGCGCTGGTCCAGGCTACAATGCAGCAACCCGTTCCGGGTGATGAGCTGACGGAACGCCAGAAAGAGGTCCTGGCCTTGATTGTGGATGGCTTGGGAAATTCACAAATTGCATCGCGACTGGTGATCAGCGTGGCTACGGTCCGCTATCATGTCAGCATCATCCTCTCCAAGCTGGGCGCCACCAACCGCGCCGAAGCCGCTGCCCTCGCTGTCAAGTACAAGCTGACAGACTAGCATTCCCCATATCACACCTTGGCCGAGAGCCCGCCAGCTATGCAACTGGCGGGCTCTCGGCCGTTTAGCCTGATCCTCTCCGGGTTTCCTGGCCCTATGTCTGATGTCAAGACTAGCTGTTCATCTAGTGCAAAGACTAGCTTGACGCACGATCCTTCCCCACGCCGTTTGTGATATCCTAATTTAAGAATTGGTATTGGCATATATGCCTTTACCGGCAAGACGAACTTGGTAAGTAGCCTGTTGGATGCATTACACAGGCTGTTTAAACAAAAGGAGAGAGCCTCAGTCTCTGTCAGCTCTAATCCCTATCGCTCTCTTTACTCAAGATAATCTCACATAGAAACACACCAAAAGGAAAGGTACAAAATGAAAAGACTCTTTACGACATTCGCAACATTGGCATTGGTTCTAGGTCTGGTCACGACGGGCTTTGCCGATGGCCACCAGGCTCGCGTCCGCGTCGTGCACGCCTCGCCTGACGCACCGGCGGTCGACGTCTGGGTCAACGACGGCATCGCATTCGCCAACGCGCCGTTCAAGGGGATTACCGACTATGCAGCACTCGATCCGGCCACGTACAACGTCAAGGTCGTGCCCACTGGGGCGACAGAACCGGTCGTCATCGAAGCCGATCTGGCCCTCGAAGCCAAGGACTATACAGTTGTCGCCGTAGGCCTATTGGAAAACATCGAGCCACTGGTCCTGGTCGATAACAACAGCGCCCCAGCAGCGGGCAAAGCACACGTTCGTTTCGTCCACGCCTCGCCAGACGCACCGGCAGTTGATATTGCGGTCAAGGATGGCCCGACCCTGTTCAGCAACATCGCCTTTAAGGAAATCGGGGACTATTTGCCCGTCGATGCGGGCACATATGACCTCCAAGTTAAACTGGCCGGCACAGATACCGTCGCGCTCGACGTTCCTGGCCTTGCTCTCGCCGATGGAACGGTCTACACGGTGTTTGCGATGGGCCTGGCCAGCGGCGAACCCGCACTGATGGCTGTCCCCAGCGTCGACGCAACGCCCAGCGCTATGCTGCCTGAGACAGGCGGCGTCAACATTGCCAGCCTGTATGCACCTATCGCGCTTGCCCTTGGTGCTCTGCTGATCGCCGGTGGATTTGTCTTACGCAGGCAGTTGGTCCTCAGCTAACCACGTTTCTATAGCTGCGCATTCACCCTCCTTGCTCTGTCTTTGGAGGGATAACCAGGAGGGTCTTGTCATCACCCCGGTCAAGACCCTCCGTTTTAGACCCTTCAAAGGGGAAACAATGCAAGATACAATCGTAACACCAATGGAAATCGATGCCGCAGATTTTGACGTCTTTCGAAATGGCGTCTTGGTGTGCCAGAACAGGCGTGCACGAATAACATCGAGTGATCGGTTCAGACGATTCTCGAGGCTATCGTCAAAGATTCGGATCGAGAGGGACTGCTGCACACGCCGGCTCGTGTAGCGCTCATGTGCAAAGAGCTGACAGCGGGCCATCACGTCGATCCGATTCGCCTGATCAATGACGCTATTTTTGGCGTGAATTATGATCGGGTGGCAGCGTCAGGTTGTAGCCAGGTCCATCTAGCCTGTGCATCATACAGCGACGATTCACGTTCATCAGCGCCTTGAATGTCCCAAGCGAGAAAGATGGTACAGACCTATGCGTATATTGTTAGCGGATAACGATCGGCGTGTCTGCTCTGCCTTGCACCTTTTGCTTAAAAGCGACAGAAATCTGACTGTGATTGGCGAGAGCGAGGACGTGGCGAGTCTGATTTCTCAGATCGAGGAACTGAAACCCGATCTGGTCTTGCTTGATTGGGAATTGCCCGGCAAGCCGGATGCTGCATTGATACAGGGTATGCACCAAACCGGTGCATACACCAAGATTATCGCTCTAAGCAGCCGCCCGGAGGCTGAACAAGAGGCGCTCGACGCAAGCGCCGATTTTTTTGTCAGCAAAGTCGACCCTCCCCAGTCGTTGCTTTCTGCGCTGGATCGTGCGGTAAAGTCTTATAAAACGAGAATGGTAGAGTGATGCGCTAGTCATCCACCACCTAGTACACCGAGTCATAGATGCGCCACTGATTTAGGCGACCAGCGGACGTCCAGCATAAGTCCATTTGAAAGGCTTTGCCATCGTC
>JAFGJF010000289.1 GCA_016929205.1 Anaerolineae bacterium | reverse complement strand
GTGCGCCAACCTGCAAATGCTCCTGGGTAATGTAGGTGTTCCTGGTGGCGGCGTCAACCCGCTGCGCGGACAGAACAACGTCCAGGGAGCATGCGATATGGGGGGACTGCCCAACGTTTATCCCGGCTACCAAGCAGTGACCATTGAAGCAAGTCAGATAAAATTTCAAGAAGCCTGGGGGGTGCCGTTGTCCAGTGATATCGGCACCACTGTCATCCATATGTTCAACAAGATCGAGACGGGCGAGATCAAAGCCATATACGTTATTGGCGAGAATCCAGCAATGAGCGACCCCGACGTCGATCACGTCAAGGCATGCTTGGAAAAACTGGATTTCCTTGTTGTTCAGGATATTTTCCTCACCGAGACGGCGCAACTGGCCGATATAGTCCTGCCCGCCGCTTCGTTTGCCGAAAAGGATGGTACTTTTACCAACACAGAGCGGCGCGTACAGCGCGTGCGTAAAGCCATCGAGCCGATTGGCGAGAGCAAAGCCGACTGGGAGATCTTGTGTGAACTGGCGAAGCGGATGCAGGCCAACGGCCAGTCGCCAAAACCAGACGCACAATTTGCCTCGTGGGATTTCGCCCATCCTTCAGAAGTGATGGACGAAATCGCCGCCCTGACACCCGCCTATGGTGGAATCAGCTACGAGCGCATCGACCAAGTTGGCATTCAATGGCCCTGCCCAACACCCGATCATCCGGGAACCCAAATTCTTCACACCGGGCGTTTCTCGCGCGGCATTGGCCATTTCAGCGCCGTTGAATGGCAACCTCCGGCCGAAGAGCCAGACGACGAATATCCGCTGATCTTGACCACCGGGCGCATACTGGAACACTTTCACACTGGTTCAATGACTCGTCGCGTAGAAGGATTGAACCAGTTGCAGCCTGAAGAACGCCTTCGCATTCACCCATCGGATGCGGCCAAGCTATGTCTGGTCGAAGGTGATTGGACTCTGGTCACTTCGCGACGCGGTGAGATACGTGTCCGTGCCAACGTCACCAAGCAGGTACAACCTGGCACCGTCTTTCTAACTTTTCACTTTGTTGAGGCACTGGGCAACGTACTCACCAATCCCGCGCTGGACCCTGTCGCCAAAATCCCCGAATACAAAGTGTGTGCGGTCAAAGTCAAAGCTGTTGTATAAGGGAGGAATAAGACAATGGACATTCGCAAGATCTATGAATATGCGCTCGAACGCGAGCGCGAGGGGAAAAAATTCTTTCAAGAGAACGCCGGACGATTCAGCCACGCGGCTGTATCGGGAGCATTCAAAAAGCTGGCGGATGAGGAACAGGTGCACATCGACTTTATCCTGAATCTGATCGCCCAGTTGGATATGGGGGATAAGATCGTTCAAGTTGGGCCGGCATGGGAGGGCGAAGGCTTTTTCTCCCAACGTGCCGAGACCGAAATGCTCGATCAGGTCGTCATCGAGTCGATGGTCCCCGACTTGAGTGTACTGCGGATGGCCTATCTCATTGAACGCGACTTTGCCGAGTTTTACGAAATGGCCGCAGACCGGGTTCAAGACGAGGTTGCTCGACTGACGCTCCAGACGCTTGCCAGGTGGGAACGGGGGCACGAGCGATTGTTCCAGAATCTGCATGACAAAGCGTTTGAACTATACGCCGGCATGCCATGGGGCGGATAACGAATTGGCATAACACAACACAAAAGGCTACCGCGCAAGCACGGGTAGCCTTTTGTGTTGTATGCCCATCAGCGCCTTACAAAGGCGAGTCGCTATTGTGATGCCTCTGACTGCACCGGCAATTTGAACGTAAACGTCGTTCCCACACCTTTTTCGGATTCGAGCTTGATTTCACCATGATAGATATCCACAATGCGCTTGACGATAGACAGCCCCAACCCCGTCCCCTGTCTCTCCATCGCTTTTGCCTCATCCGTCCGGTAAAAGTCCTGGAAAATACGGGGCTGATCTTCCGGCGAAATCCCGATCCCCGTATCCTGCACCGAGCCAACGATATAACCATCTTGCTCGCGCACGATAGCGGTCACCGTTCCGCCCCCCTTGGTATATTTGATGCCGTTGCTGATCAGATTCATCCACAACTGTTTGATGTGATTGGGCGCAGCCATAACAGGCGAAAGGTTGTCGTCAATGGTGGTATTGATCGTGATCTGTTTATCGTTCGCCCAGGAACGCACCGTATCGCAGACGACCTTTAGCACATCCTCTACTTGTAGGGATTCAACATCCCCCATCAGAGCGCGCTGCTGGATCTTGCCCAGTTCGAGCAGGTCAGCGATCAGATCAAGTTGCTCCCGTGCTCGATGCTCCGAGCGCTCCAAGATCTCACGCTGCCTTTCCTCGGGCACGTACCCGTCTAGGATCAGCTTAATGTAGCTGTGAATGGCAGCAACAGGAGCACGAAGTTCGTGGGTCACCAACAAAGTGAACTGCATACGTGCGTCGTCTAGCTCTTTGAGCTTTTCGTTCAACTCGACCAGTTCCTGGGTGCGCAATTCACAGGCTTGATTCGCTTCCATCAGCTCCTGGGTGCGCAATTCACAAGCCAGGTTGGCATTCATCAACTCTCCAGAACGGAGCTCGCAGGCCGCATTGGCTTGATAGAGTTCCTTTGCTTGGGAACGCAAACGATCTACAATCGAAGAAACCAGGTAGGATGTAAAAAAGAGCGTCAGAAACAAAGCAAGACTGACCGAAAAGATGTGGATCGATTCGGCATAACGACTCGGATTACGATAACCTACCAGGTTATAGTGATACAGAACACCACTTGCCTCAAAGATAATCGTCCCGCAAAAAAGCAACAGCACCAAGCCAACATACAACAGACTCACTTTGCGGGAGAACAAAAGGCTGGCATTGGCAACAGGAATGATATAGATGAAAATGAACGGATTCTCCAGGCCGCCGGCAAAATGGATCAGACAGGTGAAAGCGATCAGATCAAAGATCTTTTGAACGTGGGCAACGATAAGAAACTGGTGATTTTTGTTGGCCACGGCATAGCGATCGAGTCTCTTGACGTACAGGTATAACAAGAGATTATACAACACAATGCCAAAAGTCACACCGACCAGAGGACCAACAGCTAGTGTATTGGACAGGACGGCGTTGGCGCCAAAAATCACGACAAAAGCCGCAACAATGGCCAACCAACGCCATCGAATTAACCACCGAACGCGTTCGTTAATTTCGCTCTGTGCCGGCAAAATGAGTAATTCGCTCATTTTTCTACTCGCTTCCGCACAATGATGGCAAAACCTGCGCCGGAAACACGTTTACTGTCTGGACAGGATTTGGCCACCCCCCTGACTACAATCACGATTGCCGTAACCCGGGGAGAGTAAAACTCTGCTGGTAGAGTCAAGGTAGATCAAAAGTCTCGGTCAACGACGTTACGGCTTGAGCTAGATGATCTGCGTCAATGACACACGAAACGGTCGAGATGGAAGTTGAAATCGCCAGAATATTGATCCCCTGCGCTGCCAGTGCCTTGAACATTGTCCCGGCAATCGCCGGTCGCTCGCGAAAATCGGGGCCAAAGATAGAGATGGTGGCAACGGAAGGATTGGACACGACACTTGAAGCCTCTACATAACCTTTGACCTCATCTACGATGGTGAGCGCCGCGTCAAAATCATCCTGATTGACACAAAACACGACATGGTCCTGGGCATTTTCATCGAGACACTGCACAATAAACTGGACATTGATCCCATTTTTGCCCAGCGCGCCCAGGATAGCGGCCGCTGTACCAGGGCGAGAAGGGATACCAAGCACACTTATTTCGGATAAATAAGGGCTTTTCATAACCCCGCCAATTTTGATCTTGGCCATGTTTTCCTCCCATCATGCTTGCAGTCTCGGGGAGAGAGCTGAACCTTACGCCTGGCGCGAACTGAGCAAACGTTTGATCTGTCCCAGCAACTGCTCCGAAGAAATCGGTTTGGTCAGGAAAGCACTAATGTTGATGTACTCATCCGTCGGGAACAGGGCGGCATAGTCGGTATTGGCGATCGAGGTGACCATCAAGATCGGCACACCTTTGAACGCCAGGTTTTCGGACATTCGCTGACTCATCGACAGACCGTCAAGCACGGTGCTCATGATCACGTCGAGCACAACCAGGTCGGGCTTTTCCTCTGCCAGCTTTTTCAATCCTTGTTCGCTATTGGCTGCACTAACCACCTCGTACCCATTTGGTTCGAGGACCATACGCGTAGATTCGACAAAATCGGGATCGTCATCGACAACCAGGATCTTGGCCATGATTTATCTCCTTTATGTGTGTACAAGGGCGCTGTATGCCACACCTTGACTATGCTGCCACCGGGCTTTTCTTGTGCTCGATGTAATATTCGTATTCATCACGAAAACGCGCGATACTGCTGCGAACCGGGTTGACTGCCGCGTCGCCCATCGGGCAGAACGTGTTTGTGGCGATGCCGTCGCACAATGAAAGCAGCAACTCGATATCTCCCTTATGACCATCGCCATCGACGATACGCTGCAGGATCTCCAGGATCCGGTTGTTGCCGACACGACAGGGCGTGCACCGGCCGCACGACTCGTGAACAAAGAACCTGGTCAGGCGGCGGGTCACGTCGACAATAGAGACACTGTCGTCTAGAACCGTAATCGCACCGGTACCCAGCATCGATCCGGCCTTGATTAACGACTCAAAGTCCATCGTCGTATCTAACTGGTCGGCAGTCAGCATCGGCGTCGATGCACCGCCCGGAATGATGGCTTTGAGCGGCCGACCACTGCGCATGCCACCCGCGTGCTCGAAAATGATCTCGCGCAGCGGCGTGCCCAACGGCAGCTCAAAATTGCCGCGATTCTTGACGTGGCCGCTGACGCAAAACAGCTTGGGGCCGGTACTTTCTTCAGTGCCGATCGAGGCGTACCATTCCGCGCCGTTCAGGACGATATGCGGAACGTTGGCCAACGTCTCTACGTTATGCACCAAGGTGGGTTGGCCCCAAAAGCCTTCTTGAGCTGGATAAGGTGGTTTGAACCGTGGCTCGCCTCGCTTGCCTTCCAGGCTGTTGATCATCGCCGTCTCTTCACCGCAGATATAGGCTCCCGCGCCGCGATGTACCGATAGATCGAGGTCAAAGCCGCTGCCGAGGATGTTTTTGCCCAAAAAACCGTGCGCATAGGCATCATCGATAGCCTTGATCCAGCGCTTGACACCGAGGAAAAACTCACCGCGAATATAGATAAAGGCGCGGTGGGCGCCAACAGCGTAACTGGCGATAATGATGCCCTCGATCACCTGGTGAGGGTCGTGTTCAACCAACAACCGGTCCTTGAACGTGCCCGGCTCTCCCTCATCGGTATTGACACAGACATACTTGGTCGCGCCATCTTTGGGCATAAATCCCCACTTGATCCCGGCGGGGAAACCGGCGCCGCCACGACCGCGCAGCTTGGAAGCCCGGACCTCGGCAATCAACTCCTCCGGCGTGCATTCACCGAGCGCTTTGCGCACGGCACGATAGCCCCCGTGCTCTAGATAGGTGGTGATCTTTTCCGAGTTGGGACGATCGATATTCCGTAACAAGATTTTTTCAAATTTGGCCGCCATTATGTTACCTCCCTGCCAACTGATCAAGCAAGCGATCGACTTTGTCCAGCGTCAGGCCCTCGTACAATTCGTCATTGACCTGCATAGCCGGTGACGTACCGCACGAAGCCAAACACTCGACCGTTTTCAGCGTAAACAGCCCATCTGGTGTCGTCTCTCCCACGTTGATATCTAATTTTCTAGAGAGATAATCCACCAAACGCTCAGCTCCATTAGCCAGATAACAACACAGCCCGGTACAAACCTGGAGCACGTAGCGCCCAACCGGTTTGGTCCGGAACATGGTGTAAAAACTGGCCGTAGAGTATACTTCCTGGGTAGATAAGCCCAACCTCTCGGCCGTCTGCTCGATGGCCTCCGGACTCAAATACCCGTGCTGCTCTTGAGCAATATAAAGCGCAGTGAGCAACATCGATCTCTTTGCGGGATCTCCAAGTTTTGTGATCTCTGGCATCTTGCCTCCTCGGTTCAAATAACTGATCGTAAAAGTTTTTATTCCATCTTTGGTTTTTTATGAGTCGCAATGTTGTCTGCGATGAGGCGCAATAATTCACTTGGTTCAACAGGTTTGGTCATAAAGGCAACGATTGACGAAAACCCCTCCTGATTTTCTAGTGCTTGTGCCCCAGGCAAAACGGACGAGATCACGATCAAAGGAATAGTAGACAGCTCTAGATCTTGATGCATCGTCCGCGTCACTTCCAGACCGGCCATTGAATAGGACATCATGATGTCCAACAACACAATGTCAGGATGTCCGGTGCGCAGTAGCGTCAGGCCATGATCGGCATTATACGCACAAGAGACATCGTATCCGTTTGTTTCCAGGATAATGCGTACAAACTCGACAAAATCTGGATCATCATCTATGACAAGCACTTTACTTTTGGATGACATCTGTTATCCCCTCGCGCTGATCAGACAATCTTGTTCCGGCAGTATCACGATTGGATACTGCTGATGTAAACGCGACGACCCCTATTCTTGAAAGGCAAGTCTGAACGGTGGGCGAGTGCCTTTGCGTATTGCCGTAAGTACGATGTGTGCGATGCGAGAGCGGTGTTCAAGAACCAATCGGTCGCCGTATTACATCGCCGTAAAACTACACGGCGCAACACCTGCAAGCCGAAATGCTAACTCACAAAACGCTTGACAGCAGCTAACAAATCTTGAGGCTGTACAGGTTTGGAAAGCCACCTGTCGACATGAAGATACTCGTCCGTAGGAAACACTTGAGCATGTTCGGTGCTGGCAATAGACGAAACCATAATCAATGGAATCTCGCGCAGTTCAGGATCCTTATGCAGTTCCTGGCTAACACTCACGCCATCGAGAATGGTAGACATCATAATATCCAGAATAATCAGATCTGGTTTTCCAGCTCGCACCTTTGTAAGCGCCTGATCCCCATTCGCCGCAGTGTCTACTTCATAACTCTCTGTTAACAGGATGGTTCGGATGATTTCTACAAAGTCTGGATCATCGTCCACAACCAGGATTCTTGGCACTGTTTTCCTCCTTATTCTACGAATCGCTTGACTTCTTTGATCAATACGTCTGGTGAAACGGGTTTGGATAGAAAGCGATCGGCAGGAAAATGTCCCTCGGTCGGAAACATTTCTGCGTAATCCGAGTCAGCAATTGAAGACACAACCAAGATAGGAACGTTTTTCAACTCGGGATCAGCCTGGATTTGCCAGCTTGCGTTCAGGCCATCCAAAATGCCTTGCATCATGATATCCATAATGATCACGGCAGGTTTGACCCGATGCAGTAGGTCGAGCGCGTTGTCACCACTGGCAGCGGCAACGACTTGAAAACCGGAAGCCTCCAGCACTATCCGCGTCGCTTCGACAAAATCAGGATCGTCATCTACGATCAAAACGCGCGTGGGCGATGGTGTGGGCAGTGTCCACTGACACTCATCTTTGATCCGTCTGAGGATATGGAACGTAGACGTCTTGCGAATCCCGTCGATCGCAGCAATCTCGTTGGTTAAAAAATAGAGGAGATCCTGATCAGAAGCAAACACCGCTTCACAAAAAAGATCGTACTCGCCCGTCGTGTAACATACTGAACGTACCTGGGGCAAATTGGCCAGTTGCTCGGCGATCTGGCCGATAAAAGTCAGATCGACCTGCAAGGCAATCATCGCACCAGTGCTCAGACCAATTTGAGCGAGGTTGGTGGAAATGGTGGGGTGGATAATGCGTTCGCTGAGCAAACGATCGAGCCGTTTGCGGATGGTAGCCTCGGTCACACCTACCTGACGAGCAATATCGACATTGGATTTGCGCCCGTTGTCTTGTAGTGAACGAATGATCTGTTGATCGATCACGTCAATCTGGTAGGTCACCCTTGGCTACTCCTTTTCTATTTCGTCTCATATTATACTATATAAGACGAAAAATGTCAATAGGCAATTCAAAAAATATCTGAATTCGTACCAAGAACAAATTGTAGGACGATTTTTCCATAATCGCCATCAACCCCGGAGCATTGATGACCAACTCTCAATC
>JAFGJF010000035.1 GCA_016929205.1 Anaerolineae bacterium | reverse complement strand
CCACCGGTCATAAACTGCCACTGCACGTCCGTCCGGAATGAGTCGCACATACCGCCGTGGCAGCCGGCAATGCCGGTGCCATTGGCGACCGCTTCACTCACCGCTTCGCATTGCTCCCGGCTGATTTCGCCCATGGTCCAGACCGGAACGATGAGGTGCAGGGTTTTCAGCTTGTCTGCGTCCTCAAAAGCTGCCAGTGTATCTGAAACCTCGACGGAAAACTGTTCGTTTTCCAATGTGCGCTTAAAAACCTGGGCAACCTGTTCCGGCTCGTGGCCGTTCCAGCCGCCCCAAACGATTAATGCCTTTTTTGCCATGTTCTCACTCCTTTGAATAAATGGTTAGTCCGCTGACTAAAAGAATACGTCAACTGTTGTTTTCTGTCAAATGGCCGATCCCACATCGATACAAGGCCCATCTGACAACAGCAATGTCTCTCTAGATATGGTCAAATTGCCATAAAAATCTACTTGTGGTAAACTAGGGCACGAATGCCTCAAAACAGCTGTACCTCGTCCAGGTCTATTATGTTTGGTGAATTGCGATTGAAACAGAGTTCTAACCAAACTCTAACATTTCTCTAACCCAATCTGTACCTTTTTGATGGATAATAATAGTTGGAATAAATACGACCTTTATATATCGCGTGTTTGGAATGTTGCGACAAGTTGTTGTGGGGCGGGGGGCCAGCATCTGCGAGCAGTCTACTGGAGTCAAAAGGTAGTCAACCGCCAATCACATATTGTAAATAGGACGACTAGTGCCGCAGCATTTTCATCAAGAAGATAGGTGCGGTTTTTTGTTCTGGAGCGAAACGGCTCTTCTTTTCTCCACGATACACATTTTTGTGTGCTAGAAATCAAACTGAACTCACAGGCTATGCACCGATAGCACCAGGTGGGTGTGTAACCGAATATTCGTCGATGACAAGAGAGCTATGGGGTTTGATCGATGACTACTCGAGAGGAAATTCGCGTCTTGCTTGCTGAGGATGATTTTTATATCAGCGAGATGCTCAAAGTGACATTGGAAAAAAGAGGGTACACGGTTGTCGGGGAGGCGTCAAACGGTCCTGAAGCCGTCGAACTGGCCCAGTTTCTTCATCCCGATGTGGTTTTGATGGACATCAAGATGCCCAAATTGAACGGCATCGAAGCGACTCGGCAGATCCACCAGTTGTGTCCGACGCCGGTGGTGGTGTTGACGGCTTTTGATACCCCAGAATTGGTCGATCAGGCAAGCGAAGCGGGTGTGGGCGCTTATCTGGTCAAACCGCACAATATTCGCGAGATGGAGCGAGCCATCGAGATAGCGATTGCGCGCTTTAAAGATATGATGGAACTGCGCCGTTTGTACGCAGAGCTAAAGGCTCGTGATGAGGAGCGAAAGCGAGCCATCCAACTGGAATTGGTAAGTAGCATGATCCAAGAGATCTCGTCGATGTTGTATCAGGACGAACTGTTGTTTCAGGTGGCACGTTTAATCCGCGATACGTTTGGGTATCATACGACGAGTATCTTGTTGGCCGATGATGGCAGTGATGAATTGGTGTTGCGCGCGGCGGCAGGGCCCTTGAGCAAAAATCTACTAGAGCATCTGCGTCTGGAGCAGGGACGGTCCAAAATGGCCGACTGGATCGAGCGAGTTGACGGGACGCTATCCGACGATGATTTCTTGTTGCTGACCGACGTCGATGACAACTTGGGTTATTTTCCATATCCAGAGGGGCAAGGCGGCCGGTCGATCCTGGCAGTACCGATCAAACGGGACGGCCACTTTATGGGTGTGTTGGACGTGCAAAGCGTTGAACCCGATGTGCTGGGTAGAGATGACGCACTCGCGCTAAAGACTTTGGCCGGTCGTCTTGCCGTGGCGATCGAAAATGCCCAGTTGTATCAACAAACGGATAGAGAACTGCAGGCACGGGTCAGAGAGCTTGCTTCGCTTTACGCGATTGCAGAGACAATGAATCGGACCCACGATCTGGACACGATCTTAAAATTGGTTCTGAGCAGTACGATCGAGTTGATGGGTGTGGATTCGGGCGGGATTATGTTGCTCGATTCAGCACATCAAGCGCTGTCTGTTCGACACTATCAAGGGCATTTGCCGGGGTTTGTGGAGGCGATGGGAAACACAAATATCGATGAGGGACTTATGCCACGTATGCTTGGGTCGGTGTTGGTGATCGATGATCTGGCTCAGTTGCTGGATCGACATCGTCTACCGATTGAAACAGAAGGCCTTCAATGCGTGGTCAGCATCCCGATCAAACTCCGGGACAATGTGTTGGGAGTGATCGTCATAGCCAGCCGCCGCCGGCGCACGTTTGACGATCAAGAGTTAGCATTGTGTGCGGCAATTGGAAACCAGCTCGGTCTAGCTGTGGAAAGGACAAATCTACAAGCGCAAGAGCTGCGGGTTGCGATCCTGGAAGAACGGCAGACGATGGCTCGACAAATGCACGATGATATTGCGCAGACGTTGGGCTACCTGGGTCTGCAGGTTGACGGCGTTATGCGCAATTCGAGCTTGGTGCAAAACATAGAGGTTCAAAACGATCTGGAAGAGATCAGACGCGCGATCGATGATGCCTATAGACGGGTAGGCAGTTCAATCGTGCGCTTGCGCGAGGACGTGCCCAGAGATTTTGATCTGAGAACAACTTTGCAGGATCGGATCGCCAGGTTTGTGGAGCAGACGGGGTGCAAGGTCGAGTCGGAACTGGATGATGTCCGCCTTTCTCGCTTGTCTTCCTCGACTGCGTTTCAAGTTTCGTACATTATTCACGAAGCGTTGACCAACGTTCGAAAGCATTCTGGGGCCGAATGCGTGCGCCTGTTGCTGGATAACCCAGAGCCTGGTGTAATCGAAATTGCTGTACAAGATGATGGCCGGGGGTTTAGTTGTGACGAAAACGAACTGGCTGACGGTTCGACAGTGCTGCAAGACAGGCGGTTTGGGTTGCGTTTTATGAAGGAGCGGGCGGAACGGGTCGGTGGTTGCCTCGAGATCAAGAGTGGTATAAACCAGGGGACGCGAATTGTGATTCGTTTGCCGGTGAATGACCAGGTGAGTTGACGAGGGCGGTGAGGAGGCGTGATGCGAGCGACAAGGGTTCTTTTGGTTGACGATCACGAGCTTTTCCGGCGCGGGGTGCGGAATGCGATTGAGTATGAAGCAGATATCGAGATAGTCGGTGAGGCCGAAGATGGGGCGACGGCCGTGGCGAAAGCGCGCGAGTTGATGCCGGATCTGATCTTGATGGACATCGACATGCCGAATGGCGATGGTCTGGAAGCGGTGAGCGCGATCAAGCGCGAATTGTTCGATGTCAAAGTGATCATGTTGACCGTTTACGATCAAAATGATCACTTGTTTGAGGCGATCAAGCGTGGCGCAGAAGGATTTCTGAACAAGAACGTGCGGGCCCAAGAGAT
>JAFGJF010000288.1 GCA_016929205.1 Anaerolineae bacterium | reverse complement strand
GAGTTGACCGGCCAGGATAAACACCAGAGCAGCGGTCAGCGCGCCGAACACGGCCGTCGTGGCCCGCCCCAGCCACAACATACCCGGCGTTCCAAGCATTCCCCGTGCGTATCCAGCCGTGCGTATCAACTGCAAATCGTCCAGCGAGTCCAATACACCAAACCAGATGCCCAATCGGGAAGCGACAGCCAACACGAGCGCATCGATATAGATCGTCAGGCTGGGATAGTTGAAAAAATGGGGATTAAATTCGCCGTCGCGAACGACGCGGATCGCCGGGTTATACTGCGTATGTTCGTCGGCGTGGGCCACATAAGGCAGCATCTGCCCATAGTCGAGCTGCCAAAACCGCAACAACAGACTGAACAAGACCAGGAATGCGATCGGCACCAGGGTTGTACGGTGGTGCAAAACAAAACGATTCAGACTGTCTCGCGGTCTGATAGCCAGGACAACGTTGCACGACCGCGCCCACATCCCTGACAAAAATGCTTTTAGGCGCAACCACCTGCTGCGGATCCAATCACCCGCCAGCCGGACAAAACGTTTGCCCCATGCGCTGTCTAGCACAAGCACCGCTGCCAGTATGAACGACGCCCCACCCAAAACCATACGCAGAAACAACCAGGTGCGCAGCACCCACAGCGGCGCGCCCTCGTGTTCATCCCACGCGCCGATGCCCTTGTGGGTTTCCATCCACAGCCGGTGTTGGCCGTCAACAGCCAACGCCTTGGGCGAATGCCGTAATCCCAAGGCAGCCAGAGGCAGCGTCTTCCACGACTGGCCATCAAAGCGGGACAGACCGCGCCTGGTGCTGAACCAGGCCGTACCATCAGAAGCAACAGCGACCGCTATGACACGATCGTGGGCCAGGCCATCTCTTTTGCTATAGGTCCTCCACACCTGACCGTCGTATCGCGCCACTCCCCGTTCCGTGCCAACCCAAACCTCACCCTCCGGCCCTATGGCAATGGACAAGACACTTGCATCTGGCAGGCCATCATTTTTATCATAGAGCGTCCAGGTCGGAAAAACACCTCCGGACGCTTGGGGCTCGCTAAAGTGCAGCGCGCCATTGTCCGTACCGAACCATAACGAGCCATCAGGCGCGACCGCAATCGGCCACTCGTTCTCCTTTGCTTCCATAAACATGATCCAGTTGCGTAGCACGATATCCAGCCGCTTGTAGCTGGCCCATTCGCCATCCACAAGGCGGACGTAGCCCTGTCCGGTGCACAACCACACCATGCCATCTACAGAGATAGAGATCGATCGGATATCCCCATCCGGAAGGCCATCACGCTCGGTCCAGATCGTCCACGCTTGGCCGTCGAAGCGAGACAGGCCGCGTTCGCTGCCAACCCACACAACGCCGTCAGGGCCGGTGGCGATGGCTTGAACCTGACCGTGTGCCAGGCCATCCTGAGGCGGGTAAACGCTCCATCCCTTGTCGCGAAACGCCCGAAAGCCAAATTCGCCAAGGACGAGCGCAAACAACACAAGCCCCAAAGCACTTGCTTGGGGCAGGAAACGCTTTTGAGATGGACGCGTTGGGTTCCTGGTGTTGTTTTCAGTCATATCGTCGTTGTGAGTCCGTTTATGCGGACGCCGTTATCGTAAAACGTGCGAATGGGACGATTTTTATCCATATTCGTGATACGCTTCCATCAGCGCGCGTACGTTTTCGACGCTGGTATCCGCCTGGATGTTGTGCGCGGTACAAAACATATAACCGCCATCCGGCTTGACCGTGTCCGCGATGGATCGCACCGCCTGCCGCACCTCATCCGGCGATCCAAAGGGCATGGTCTTTTGGATCGAGATGCCGCCGTGGAAACACAGCACCCGGCCAAAGCGGGCCTTTAGATCCGCCAACGACATGTTTGCCGCCTCCGGTTGGATCGACTGCAGCACGTCCAATCCACATTCGATCATATCCGGTATAATGTCGACCACCGACCCACAGGTGTGGTGCATTGCCCTGGCGTCATGGCCTTTGATCAGGGTGATATAGTCTTGAAAGCCGGGTTTGATCAACGTGCGCCAGGTGTGTGGCGAGATCAAAAGGCCCCTTTGCGAACCAAAGTCATCGCCGGTCAGCACGATGTCGATCTTGGCCTTTGCCGCCGCCAGGATACGTTCGAGATAAACCCGGTAGAAAGCCCTGATCCTATCCAAAATGGCTTGCGCGATCTCGGTATGGATCACCAGATCTGCAAGCGCATTCTCAAGGCCCCGCAGATACATGGCCGGCTTGAGCTGCGCCACGCGATTCAGACGATCGCCCATAAAAACGACCACGCGGCCCTGCGATCGGATCCGCTCACACTGTGTTTCGATCCCGCTGTAATCGAAGGCATCGGGTGAAGGCCAATAGGGATAGTGCATAATCTGCTCGGCATTTTGCGCAGCTGACAATGGAGACTCGGCCACTTCTTTATACGATTCTTGCCCACCCGTCACCTGGACGTTGATCGTGGTTCGCTTGACGCCCCAAATGTCTCGGCCCTCCTCGAGTGGAGGGCCAATGTATTCGGGTCCCGGAATATAGCGCAGATCGACGTCGTACAGGTCGAGAAACTGCTCGTACAACGTCCCCATTTCCTTTTCCAGTTTATGGATCATGCCGCTGGAAGCCCAAAAATCGATCGGGATCCGGTCCCCACTTTGATGATCGAGGGCTAAAAACGTTCGTTCACGTGAATCCACTCTGGCATCCTCTCAACCTTTGCCAGCCTAAAGGCGACAAGCCCGCGCCGCCTCGAACATGGCCACGACATTTTGCGGCGGCACGTCGGGCTGGATATTGTGCACCGCCGACAGCACATAGCCACCTCCCGGGCCCAGATCGCGGATGCGTCGCTCGACCTCTGTCTTTACCGCATCGGGCGTACCAAAGGGCAAGGCCCGTGTCGTGTCCACCGCACCCCAGAAACCGATCCGCTCTCCGTATTGACGCTTCAGCCAGGCCGTGTCCATCTCGTCGGCGCTCACCTGCACCGGGTTGAGAAAATCGATGCCCAGGTCGATGAAATCGGGGATCATTGACCCCACCGCGCCGCACGAGTGGTACAATACCTTGGCCCCGGTGTGCGAATGGATCAGGTCGAAATAGCGCCGGTGCCGGGGCACGATCAGCTTGCGGTACAGATCGAGCGACATTTGTGGGCCGCGTTTGTCGGCCACGTCATCCGAGCAGCTTACCACGTCGATCAGATCGCCGACCTGGAGAAGCGCGCGGCGCGTCACCTCCAGCCGCAGGTCGAGGATGGCATCCATCACTGCCCCGATCAACTCGGGGGCCAGGAGCAGATCCATGTACCAGCGTTCAAAGCCGCGCATGTACTGGCTGGAATGGACAATGATATCCTGCAGGTGCAGCACCAGCGCGCAGTCCGTCGTTTCGCGCACGTGCAGCGCCTGCTCGCGCAGCCCGCGCACGTATCCGGGATCGGTCGGGTCGGGCCACGGCCAACGCGCGACGTCGTTGATCGTAATCTCGCGGTCGAACGGCGAGTGGATGACATCAAAATACAGCGAACCCGGCGGCTTTTGCCGGATCACGCCCAGTTCATCCTGATGCGTGCCGTCGGGACGCATCCCTTGCCTCGACCGCTCGGGCTTGCCCAGGGTGATCCCGCGAAAGTCGATGTCCAGACGCCGCAGCACGGCCTCGTCGAGCGTGGCGACACCCAGCACTTTGCTCGGGCCAAAGCTGTCTGCCGGCTTGCAGACCTCTTGCAGGCCCAGGTACGCTACCAGCGCCTGGTATGGCTCGTTAAGAATGCCGGTATTGCGCGTCGCGCCCAGGTCAACCGGCACCCGATCGGGCTGGCGGTGATCCAGTGCGGCCAAAACGCGCTCGCGATGGTTCATTTTCTGCCCTCACTCCAGCGCGTTCAAGAGCTGTAAACAGCCTTCGGCCAGCGTGCCCGCTGCCTCTGGCGCGACCTGGCTGGCGTGAGTCACCTCGTAGCCGCCATCGGGATAGGCCTCGGGAATGGGGACGTAACCGATCGAGTCGTTGCTGTGCCCCAGGAAAAAGGTATCGGCAAAAGGCGACGTCTCTTTGACTCGCACGCCAATCTGCGTAAAGATCTCGCCGGGAGTAGTGACGATACCCAGCGTCCCAATCCGCCAGGCCTGCAGCTCAGCTCTGATCGGCTCGGGCAGGACACCGCCCGTCCAACTCGCCAGTGCATCTTGCGCCCGCTTGAGCCGGGTGTTCGCCCAATGGAGCCGTCCTTTGGAGCCATCTTGTGATTCAAGCTCGCGGATCTCTTGCTCGAGCGAGGCAACCAGAGCCGCCGCATTTTCCCTCGAACCATACCGCGTCCGAGGCAGATCGACGCTTCCTCTCTGCACCTCGATGCCCGATGCCGCCTGTGGCACGATCGTCTCCCAAACCCGGACGACTTCGCACCCCAGACGCACGCCAAGGGTACGCGCCGATTCGTAACACGGTTCCATGATCACCGCATTGATGTTGCCGGCCGCACCCTGTAAAAAGAGAGACTGCGCGCCCGTCAACCCCTCAACGACCTCTCGCATCTTGCCCGGATAATCGGCCGAAATGTGATCGACGCTTCCTCCCTGGGACACAGGATGGGTTTGAAAGTTGACCACGCAGGCCAGCGGCGTGCCGCCCACGCTGTCAATCCGCAGCACTCCGACCGCGCGATCGATTGCCCCACCGGGGTTTTGCCCCAGGATCACGCGCCCATCGGGCAGCTTTTCGCGACGGTTGATGCCGATGTGCGATTCGCCCCAACTCACGCCGAAACGCGCCGGCTGCAGGTGCAAAGCCGCCTCGCTTACGACCCCGGACAGAATGTAAATCAGGTTGGATCGATAAGCCTTGACCAGCGGATCATCGAGGTCTCGGTACGGATCGGGACCGTAGTGAGTGTGCGTGCAGGCAACGGTCACGGCATCGCCTGCAATGTCCGTGCTGCGCTCGATGTGCGACCGTACCTCGCCCACCGTTTGGGCGTCGATGTGAAGCAGGTCGCACGAGATCAATGCCGCCTGGCGATGCCCATCGTCGAAAACAAGCGCTGTCGCAAACAGCGGATCGTGCAGCCGCGTCAGCGGACCGCGCGCCGCAAATCCTGCCGATTTGATGCCGACCGGCGGCGTGATATCCGCCCGCGCTACACCGACCGATATCGTTTCAGACCGAACTTTTTCAGACATATTGCATCTCCTCTCTCGATTTTGTCACCCAAACAAATCGCGCAGCGAGGCCAGCGCGCGGGCCGCGATATCACCCGGCGCGTCATCCAACCCAAACAGATCGACCACGTATGGGCCCGTATACTTTATATCGCCCAACGTCTGGCGCAGCGCCGCAAAATCGATATCGCCCTCGCCAAACGGCAGGTGGCGGTGCACCCGGTCCTTGATATCTTCCAGGTGCAAGTGCGCGATCGCCGACCCCAGCTCTCGCACCGATACGATCAGATCGTCGTCGGTGATCTGGGCGTGCCCGATGTCGAGGTTGACCTTGAGACGGGGCGATCCAACTGCCCGCATCAT
>JAFGJF010000287.1 GCA_016929205.1 Anaerolineae bacterium | reverse complement strand
TGATCGTGCTCGACCCGCCCAAGTTCGCGCCGACACGCAAACATGCCGAGCGCGCGGCGCGTGCCTACAAGGACATCAACCTGTTGGCATTCAAGCTGCTGCGGCCTGGAGGTGTGCTGTGTACCTTTTCCTGCTCGGCGGGCATTGACGCCGATCTGTTTCAAAAGATTGTCTTTGGGGCCAGCATGGACGCCAAACGAGATGCGCAGATTATCCAGCGCCTGACGCAAGGCCCCGATCATCCCGTTCTACTGAATTTCCCCGAATCAACCTACCTCAAGGGGTTGATCTGCCGGGTGCTGGACTAGCCGCAATTCACGAACCCAACGCTGCTGCCTCAAGCAAGGATCGCTGCCAGAGAACGCGTATCTGGCGTCACTTGGTGATGCGCCGTGTCTCCAATACGTTTGGCAGTCCTTCCAGTTTGGCCAAAACCCGGCTCAACTGGGCGATGTCGGTTACCTGGAGCACCATCGAAAAGGTGGCCAGGTTTTCCTTTTTCTGCGTCTCGATGTCGGCGCTGACCAGCGACACGTCCTCGTTGCCAAAAACCTCGCCAATGTCGCGCAGCAATTTGGTGCGGTCGTAAGCACGGATGCGTACCTGGACCGGAAACGTTTCGACATCTGTTCCCCAACTGACCTGGATCAGCCGCTCTGGATCCGGCGTACTCAACACGTTGGGGCAATCGCGGCGGTGGATCGTGACGCCGCGGCCGCGCGTCACATAACCAATGATCTCGTCACCAGGCACCGGGTGGCAGCAGCGGGCCATTGTGGTTAATAGATCGCCGACGTTTTTGACCCGGATGCCGGTGCCCAGCGTGGGGACCGGCTTGGGTTCTGAGGGGGGCAGATCCCATTTTTCCTCTTCTTCGGTCAGGCTCTCGGCCAACTTGGTGGCAATCGTCGATGGTTGGATGTCGCCTGTCCCGGTGCGTGCAAAGAACTCGTCCGGGTTGTCCAGGCGGAACAGCCTGGCTACCTGGGCAGGCTTGATGTCGAGGCTCAAGCGCCGCAGTTCTTTTTCGACCAATGCGCGTCCACGTTCGATGTTTTGTTCTCGGGCCTGCAGCCGGAACCACTGGCGAATTTTCTGTTTGGCGCGGGTTGTGTGTGCGTAATCGGTATCCGCATTCAGCCAATCGCGGCTGGGCCCCCCTCGCTTGGTGGTCAAGATCTCGACCTGATCGCCCGTTTGAAGCCTGTAGTCCAAACTCACCAGCCGGCCATTGATCTTGGCTCCCCGGCAGCGGTGCCCGACCTCGGTGTGAACGGCGTAGGCGAAATCGATCGGCGTCGATCCTGCCGGCAGATCGATTGGTTTGCCCATCGGCGTAAAGACGTAGACTTGCTCTTTGAATACGTCGCTTTTCACCACATCGACAAACGCCTCTGGATCCTCTTCATTGTCAGATGGTGATAGAAGCGATTTGAGCCAGGCAACCTTTTTCTGCAGCAGCTCGTCCTGTTGTCGTCCGCCTTCTTTGTACATCCAGTGGGAGGCAATGCCTTTTTCCGCGACCTCGTGCATCTCGGACGTGCGGATCTGGATCTCGAGCGGTTTGCCGTCTGGCAGGCGGACGTTTGTGTGCAGCGACTGGTACGAGTTGTCCTTGGGCGCGGCAATGTAATCGTCAAAGCCATTTGTCTCGGGCCGCCACAAACTGTGAACGATGCCCAGGGCGTGATAACACTCGGGGATGGTGTCGACGATGATCCGGATCGCCCGGATATCGTAAATTTCGTCAAAGGGCAAATCTTTGCGCTCCATTTTCCGGTAAATGGAATAGATGTGCTTGGTGCGCCCGCCGATTTGCGTATTGGCAATGCCTTCTTTTTCCAATGCTTCGCCAATCGTCTTGACCAGCATCTTGATCTGCCGTTCCAGCGTCTCGCGGCGTTCGTTCAGGTTCTGTGCGATCTCGTGATAGGCTTGGGGATTGACGTGACGAAATCCCAGGTCTTCCAACTCCCACTTGATGCGATAAATGCCCAACCGGTTTGCCAGCGGCACAAAGATGTCCAGCGTTTCCTGGGCGATACGTCTCCGGCGTTCCACATCTTGAATGGCTCGCAAGGTGCGCATCGTATGCAGGCGATCGGCCAACCGGATCAAGAGCACGCGTGGATCCTCGGCGGCAGTCACGAGCATGTTGCGCAGGTTCTCCGCGTCTTTTTCCGTGCGGCGCTGGGGATCGTATTCGTCGCCGCTTCTTTCTTTGACCTCGGCCAGTTTGGTCATGCCGCGCACCAGCAGGGCGATCTTGGGGCCGAATTCTTTTTCTATCTCTTGATTCGACATGCCGGCGTCGTCGACGACGCCATGCAGCAGTCCGGCGGCGATGGCCGGCGCATCCAATTGGAGTTCGGACAGGGTATAGGCTACGTTTAGCGAGTGTTGAATATAGTCCTGGCCCGAGTCGTGCGCCTGGCCCTTGTGCGCCTGCTCTGCCTTTTCGTAGGCCTGGCGGATGACGTTTAGTTTTTCCTGGGGTAGATATTTGCCTGCCTGGGCAATGATCGTTCCAATATCCATAATTGATCCTAATTCAGTGCCGTGTATTGTTTCATCGCCTCGTAAACCGGCAAAGGCGTGAAATCCGGCTCGACCATACGAAAGTAATACCACGCCTGTTCGCGTTCCAGGTCTGTGGCGCGTTTGAAAAACCAAAAACAAGCCACACCCATCCACGGCCATTCCTCTTGCATTCGTTCGTAGGCCTCGACGACATAGCGGGCGCGCGTGGCCTCATCCTTGACCCGCCCATAAGCGGGAAATACACCTTCCGGTGGAGTGCTCCAGTCCAGTTCACTGATCCAGATGGGCTTGTGCACGTCGCCGTTTGCCACCATGATTTCGCGTACGTAGCGCGGCCGCGAAAAGTTGAGCACGCGTGGGCGCATGCGGCGGTCAGTAGGGCCAGAATAGAGGCCGTAACCCTGCATGCTCAAAATGTGGAAATGGTCGGCCGCGCCTGCGTCGTACATCTGCTGCAAGTAAATAAAATCGTTGATCCCGCGTCCCAATGTTTGCGCGTCCAGTTCGATCGTCGCCGACAGGGCGCCAGCCACGATCACGCATTCGGGGTCAGCCTCTTGAGCGCGAGTATAGGCAACCTTGAGCAGTTCGACGTACGCGTGCGCGTTTACCTCTCCCCATTCGTCGACCAGGTTTGGTTCGTTCCAGATTTGGTAATAGCGGATCCGTCCCTTGTAGCGGCTGACCACGGCGTACACAAAGTCTCCAAAATCCGCAGTGTTGTCGGGGGGGTGCTTGCTGTTGTGTTCGTCGTTGACCGCTCGCGTCCAGTTGGGCGGGTTGTCGAGCCGGGCTATGATCTCGATCCCGTATTGCTCCGCCAGGTCAACAATGTGGTCGTATTTTTCCCAGGCCGAACGATGCGGCTCCCACCGCCGGTCCTCAAAGTCTCCCTTGCCGTGGATCT
>JAFGJF010000286.1 GCA_016929205.1 Anaerolineae bacterium | reverse complement strand
GGATTGCCAGTCTCTATCTATGAGAATTTAGCGTTGCCGGTTCAGCCAATTCCGCCATAGTGCTCAGAAAATGAGCGAAAGATGAGCGTGGGAGAAGCTTTGCCGATCATCCGTGCCGATTTGGGGCCGGTCGCATTGTCCAGCTTGCTCGGCGGCGACCGGATTTTCGAGGCCGACACTGCCTGGACGCCCAGCCTTATCGACGACGACTGGTCAAACACCGACTGGATTCTACATGACGACAACCCATGGTGGCAGCGAGCGATCAGCCTGATGCAGTGTGTCGCCCGGGACGCACCGGGGCAGTACATCGTCTGTTCGCCAGGGCTGGGCGGCACAGGCGAAGCGCTGCTTACCCTGCGTGGGGCCACCGCGCTGTGTATGGATGTCGTGCAGCAGCCCGATCGGGTGCAAGCCGCCATCGAGGCCATTTATCCAAGCTGGCATCGTGCCTTCAGCACCCTGTACGAGATCGCGGACGCTCACGGCGCACACCTCGTCCACTGGCTCGCGCTCTGGTCAGCGCGACCTTATCTGGTTGCCGAATGCGATTTTGCCTGTATGATCGGGCCACGCCACTTTGAAAACCTCTTTCTGCCGGACATCGTTCGCCAGGCCTCTGCCGTCGGAAGGGCCGTTTACCACCTCGATGGTCCCGCTGCAACGCGCCATCTCGACGCACTGCTTGACGTGCCACAACTTCAGGCAATCCAATTTTGCCCCGGCGCGGGCGCACCTTCGGCATTGCCCTGGATCGATATGTTTAGGAAAATCCAGAACAGTGATCGCTCGTTGCAGGTCATCTGCCCGGCACAAGAGGTATTGACGTTATGTGCCGAACTAGAGCCGGAGGGGCTGGCGCTGACGGTCGAGACGCCGCTGACGGTAGCCGAGTTGGACGACCTCTTTGGCCGATTCTGCGCGCGCTTTTAATAGCTGCCGTACGCGTCCAGTGCGTCAAAAAAAGCCACCAGGTTCTCCCAGGGCACATCCGGCGTGATGCCATTCCCCGGCGATGCGATCCAACCGCCGCCGGGCATCAGCCCCGCGCACTGCGCCTTGACGATTTGCCACACCTCGTCGGCCGTGCCGCGCATAAACGCCCCCTGCAGGCCAAATGTGCCCTCGAGACAGACGCGGTCGCCAAACTGGCGCTTGATCTCGAATACATCCATGCTCTCCGGCTGAACGGTGATCAAGGATGCCACGCCGATCTCGATCAGATCGTCGATCACCGGGGTAAGCAGACCATCCGAGTGATATCGAAAACGAATTGCAGGGTTGACGCGGTGGATGGCCGCGATCACCTCGGCCATGTACGGTTTGAGCCAGCGCCGCCACATCGCCGGGCTCATAATCATGCTCTCCTGCGTGCCGATGTCGTCATTGATCGAGATCGTATCCACTCCGGCCTCGGCAAAGCGCACCGCCTGGGCCAGACGGATATCCGTTACCCGGCGCAAGAGCGCCCGCGCCAGGTCTGGGTTGTCGTAAAAATCGATGAACAACCTTTCGCGCGTGCGCAGCGTCCACGCTGTCTGAAAAATCCAGCCGATACTGGCATTGACCGGGTAACCGGCCTGCTGCAAGTGTTGTACCTCGGTTTCCAGGTGATCGTGGCTCCACTCTTGCACATAGTCAGGAAAAGGATAGGCCGCGATCTGATCGACACTTTCAAAAGCCACCATCGGCGCTAATGGCGCGGCAAGGTGAAAATAATGCGCCGAACGCGTCGCCACCCCCCACTCGGGAGGGTACTCGTTCACCTCCCAATCGAGAATCCACTCACAATCACGCCCCTGGAAGAACGGGCCAAATCGCGCTTTCAGATCGGGCAGCGGATCGGGCCGCCGGAATCCAACGTGAGCCAGGTCCCAGTCCCAGTAGTCCGACGGGTTCGTTTGCCCTGTCTGGCGCTCAAACGTCTCACGCACAAACGGGGTCAAAGATGCGTAACGGGGAACCCGATCCGGCTCGAGGTGATCCAGCACCGCCAACACGCGCTGGCGGTGACTCATTGTTGCATGCCGTGTTCTCATCTCAACCAACTCGTCTAGCCTTCCTCGGCCTTGCCAAACACCTGGCGCTTATCGAACCACGGTTTGACGATCAGGTATGCTCCCAGTACGATCAGCAAGGTTGCGCCTTCGAGCGCCTCCATACAAAAGATGTGGCTTCTTCCGTCCCACTTTTTCCCGCCGTGGCGAGCAAAACCACCCCCACGACGCCGAGAATGACCATTGGCACAATGGGAACATTTTCATCGCCCACCATAAACATCACCTTGTCTTCCGGCAAGACAAAGGTCAATACGGCAAGCAACGCGGCCAAACTCAGGCAAATGATCCCCCAAACCAGTTTGGATCTGTTCATTTCCATGTCCTTTTATTTTGTGAAAACAGTTGTCTTGGAATAACTCTATTATACCAGAAAATACCCCCCATGTCATCACCCGTAACGAGCAATCGATGAGTGATTAAGAGAAGGCGATACACTCAAGCGCATGCATGTTGCCGCTAGGAATAGGGAGTGATATAATGTCACAAATTGCCTGTCTTGTGTTGATCGACAAAGGAGACCTGATGTTGCACACTGATCTGGCACGAACAGAGAATGAACCAAAAGTCGATCTCGAACTGATATCACAGAGCCGGATCGACCGCCTGCGAGAGAGTTATTGGGCCGGCACGTATCGACAGGGAGTGGCCCACAAAGCCATCACTGGCTGCGGCGAGGACACGCTGGTTGGCTATGCCACCGACTTTGCCACCTTGCTGGCAGCCAGCGATCCCTTTATCCAGCCCGATGAGTTGATCGTCGGCACCCGATTGGCCGTTCCCCTAGATAAAGAGGCTGTCAAACTGGGCGACTATAATCCCCACTACCCACCCGGGTACGCTACCCTGCTGACTATGGGACTGGCCGGGATCCGCGACCATGCTCAGGCCAGGCTCAAGACGGAAACCGATTCCGATAAAAAAGAATTCTTGCACGCCGTGGCCATCGCCTACGACGCCGCATGTCATTACGTACACAAGTATAGTGCATATGCTTTGCAATTGGCCGGCCAAGAGACCGATCCAAACCGCAGCGAGGATCTGGAGCGGATCGCAGCCATCTGCCAGGAACTGTGCTCGCGCGCGCCGACCTCGTTCCACGCCGCCCTGCAACTGGTCCAGTTCACGCGCATTTTTGGTGGACGCGGCTGCATTGGTCGTTTCGATCAATGGCTTTGGCCTTTTTTCAGGCAAGATATTGAGAAGGGTCGGATCACCCAGAAAAAGGCACAAGAACTGATTGAATGCCTGTTCATCAAAATCAACGAGTTTGGCGGTGCAGACGAGCGAGGTTTCGTTTACCAGGCACCCAATGACGATCTGCGCAACATCGCCCTGGCCGGGCAGATGCCGGACGGGACCGATGCCTGCAACGAACTGACCACCATATGCCTGAGAGCCTCGGCCAGATTAATGTTGCCCGAACCCAAGCTCAACGTCCGCTTTTACCGAAACTCGCCGGCCCACCTGCTACAAGCATGCTGTCGCGTACTGGCCAAAGGCGCTAACGTGCTCGCTATTTTCAACGACGAGGTCGTCATCCCTGCCCTGTCCAGGCTGGGCATTCCGCCGGAGGATGCCCGTGACTATTGTAATGACGGCTGCTCGGAATTGATCATCGGCGGCAAAGGTACGATCTGGTTCCGCGTCCACGACGCCCTGTCCGCACTGCAAGCAACGATCCAGCATGCACGGCAGCAGCCTTTTGTCACCTTTGACGAGGTTATGGCCGATTTTAAATCGCGGCTCACAGCATTTATGCCCCACGGTGCCAATGAGGACAGTGCCATCACGTTCCCCTTTTTTGCTGCCACCATCGAAGACTGTTTAGACAAAGCCTCGTCGACTGGCGCACGCTACAGTATCTATGGTTCGATCCTGGCCGAGGTTGGGAATGCCGCCGATGGGCTGGCGGCGATCGAAGAATCGATCTATCGAGAAAAGACGCTCACCTGGGACAACCTGATCGTCGCTCTGAAAGCAGACTATGTGGGGTATGAGCCACTGCGCCAGCGCCTGCTCAACCGCATGCCCAAGTACGGCAATGACGACGACCGTGCCGACTGCATCGCCAAAGAGATTGCCGAGTTCTTTTGTGATGGCGTCCACGAGCGGGCGGGCAATCTCCCCGGCCCAGGCCCCAAGTGGGCCCCGGGATTGATGTGTTTTGGCATCCAGCACAAACGGATGCTGCCTGCCTCCCCGGACGGGCGGCGGCAAGGCGATCCGTGCGCCAACAGCTTTTCCCCGGCCGTCGGCACCGATCGCAGCGGCCCCACTGCAGTGCTCAAGTCCGTAGCCAAGGTGGATTTGACCAAAGCCGCCCACGGTTCGGTACTGGATCTTGCCTTGCACACATCGGCAGTCAGGGGTGATGGCATAGAGAAACTGGCCGCGCTCATTGCATCATTTCTCAACATGCCATGCGCGGCAACGCTGCAGCCCAACGTCATCGACCGCGATACGCTGCTGCGCGCCCGCCAGCGCCCCGATGCGCCCGAATTTCGCACCCTGATTGTGCGCGTCTGGGGATTCTCGGCCGTCTTTGTCGAGCTGCCGGAAGCGCTCCAGGATCACGTCCTGGCCCGTACCGAACACGGACTATAGGGCTTGTAGCTTGCGCGCCGCCCAAAAAGCACTATAATTCTCAAGGCCCTGGCAACCGGGCCTGATACCCTATCCCTTCCACCCTGTAAAAGGAGGCCGCATGTTTGAGCGACTATCGCTGAATGGCACGTGGGAGCTGTTCGAAGCGTCCTTAAATCACGATCTGAGCAACGCCGAACCACTCACGCGCGCACCTGACGGCTGGATCCCGACGCCCGTGCCGGGAGACATTCACCAGGGACTGATCGCCGCCGGGAAAATAAAAGAGCCGCTGCTCGGCCTGAACAGCTTTGACAGCCACTGGACTGAAGACCGTTCATGGTGGTTTCGCAAACGATTTGAGGTTCCCGTAGAATGGCTCGCGGCCGACGTCGTCGAACTCACCCTGAACGGGCTTGATTCCAACGCCGAAATCATCTTGAATGGACAGCATATTGGCTGCCATCGTAACGCCTTTTACCCCTTTGTCCTTGACGTCAAGCCCTGGCTCAAGGCAGGGGAAAACGTG
>JAFGJF010000285.1 GCA_016929205.1 Anaerolineae bacterium | reverse complement strand
GTCACCTGCCCGCCAAGGCGTGACACGGCCTGGGCGGCGCGCTCGGAACTGGTCGCGGTGACGATGACCGACAACGCCGGTGCCCCGGATATCCCCAACGCCGGCTCGACGTATGCCGGCCGTTCCGGAGAAACGGGCTCGCCGGGCAAGAGCGCCGCGATCAAGACCGCACACAACAAAAGTGAGGGGATCCCTCGATTCTTCAAAGCACATTCTCCCTGGTGACTAAAAAAGCCGTTTGTACCTTCTATTATACCATGGATTTTGCTGCAATCTGGTTAATAAATGGTAAGAATGGCGTAAATTTTGCGTAAATTTGTAATGCTTGTGGGGGAATAAGTGGTGGGTGCTGGCCTAACGGACGGTGATCTGGCCAATGATGGCGTGATCGGTGCCCGCTTGCACGGTGGCATCCGAGATGGGCAAGCGCTGCATCGTTTCCAGTTGGTAGAAACCGATCTCGAGGTCATATTGGCCTGGCGGGGCATTGGCCGGAATGGCGAGCACAAATTCATCCAGGACGATCTCGCCCGCTGCCCATGCCGAGGTGGGATAAGAAGCGCGTCCCGGTTCGTGATCGCTGCCGGCCCACACCGGATTGTCCGTATCGGGGTGCGGCGGGCCCAACAAGTGGGTGAATGCCGTATAGTCGGTATCGGCCGGCGAATGCGACTGCCAGTACAGGGTCAGCAGGACGGTTTCGCCCGCTTGATACCGTTCCTTGTCGGTATCATAGCCGATCAACCCAAGCTGCCCGGCCCAGGTCACCCGGGGCGTGTGCTGTGGTCTGATCTGCGGCGTGCTGCCAGGTGCCACCCTCAAGACTTTGTAAAACGGCGTGCCGGTCCGGATCGCGCCCTGCTTGACGATTTCGCTGTCGGGATAAAACAGCGGCAGGCGTTGCAGGGTGCGTTGATCGAGGTAAGTCACCACGATAAAATCGGCCGGGCGGTCTGTGGGCGATGGCAGAACCAGGCTGTACCGCCCGTCGTAACTTTTCGCGCCGTGTCGATCCCAGGTCATAAAACGCACGATGGGGTGGCCCATCTCGATCGGCGAGAGGTAGACGCCGGCGTATGGCACGCGATCGCGCACCTCGCGGCTGGTTTCCAGCAGGCCGACGTCGTAGGCGTGGTACAGGCCCGGCTGCGATCCCCATTCGCCAAAGTAGGCATAAAGGTGCCCTATCGCGCTGGCGACCAGCCCAACCGACAACACAATGACGACCAGGTGCTGCCGGTTTGACCGTTTTGTGCCGACCCCGGCTCTTTTTGGGCGTTGAGGCTGTGACCGGTTTGCACCTTGAACCGCCCCGGTCTCGGCATGATCGCCGGGCGGCGAATTGCCCGTGTCCGGCTTGCCCACGACGATGCTGGCCGCCTGCACGGTTCCCAACCCGACCAGGATCGCAACCGCCGGCGTGACGCCCAGCGCGCGCCCAAAGTGTGGCGCGAATTCGGTGAGAATCGTGGGCAGCAGCATCACGGCTATCCAACCGAGTAAGGTCATATAATTCGGTTGTTTGATGTGCCACAAGCAGACCAGGAGTCCCAGCCAAAACAAGAACGATTGCCAGAGATCCAATGCCGGGCGGCCGGGCAGGTTGCGGATCAGTTCCATGTCGCCTCGGACGTTAAAAGCGAGCAGTGTTTTGACCAGGTTGTCTTTGATTGCCTGGATCGGATCGCTGCTTCCCTGCCCCAGGGTATAAAAAGTGACTTGCTGGGTGCGAAAGGTAAATTGCTCGTAATGTGAGATGAAATAATAGCCCAGCGGGCCAAAGACCACGATCGCAATCCCGACACAAAGCAGGATTCCCCACCATCGCCGCCGCAGCGTGTCGCGCCGAAACAAAAGCAGCCAGACAACGACGCCCACGATGAGCAACGGCACCATTCGCGACGACGAATAGGCATAGGGACCGGCGCCGAGCAAAACGCCGGCGCCGGCGAACCAGCCCCAACGTCCTGTGCGTAACCCGCGCCACAGGGCGGCCATTGTGCAAACCAGGAGCAGCGGCACGAGCGAGGGTTGGATGCCGGTGCGGCTAAATGTAATATGCCATTGTAACGTCGCCAACACAAAAGCCGAAGTGGCGCTGATCGCCGTCCGCCTCCGGTCGTCCCATTCGGCAAAGAGTTCAGCCGCCAGCCACCATGTTGCCGGAACGGTCAGCGTGCCTGCGATGGCCGACACCAGACGGCCGCCTATTGCCGTCACGCCGATTGCTTTGAATAACAGGGCAATCATGTAAATGTGCATTGGATCCATTCCCATGTTCTCGGTAAAATAAATGGGGGTAATGCCATCCAAGACGCCGATCGCTTCGACCAGGTGAAAGGCCTCGTCGAAATGCAGTCCCGGCGGAAAATCGTCGAGACGGTAAAATCGAATGGCGCCGGCGATCAAGGTGAGTGCCAGCAGCGTTATCCATTTGGTTTTAGAGCTAACCTGCATTGTCCCTCACTCTCACAGTCCGGCACACGGGCAGCAGACCACGCGTTTGCGGGGAAGCAAATGATACTCCAAATGTGAGCTATCGTCAAGGCGTAGGCATCTTGTGGCATCTTGTCAGTTTGTGCTTTGTGCGGTATACTGAATAAGATGTCCATCGTTTTGAGTGCGTGTAGGCAGTGAATGTGAAATCCAGGTTTCTGGCATTACAATTGACTCGTCAGGAAAAAACCATCCTGGCTGGTGCGGTGGCAATTGGCTTTTTGGCCTGGGTTGTTTTTGGCTCGTTGCTCTTGGCCGAATATGGCTGGTCCGGCACCGCCTATGCCGATGCCACTGCGGTGGCCAGGCCCGTGGAAACGTCTATGCGTGAGGGGGGATCTGGCGGTGACGATCTGTTTCCTGTTCCGGCGACCGGAACGGCGACTGTTCAATCCGATCCACTTTTGTCCCCTGCAACGTGGACGCCAACGGCGGTGCCGGCAGTGCCTCCCACGGAAATGCCAACCCCGACGCCCAAACCTCCCGGCGCGGCGCAGCTACCACTTGGCGAGGATACACTCGTTATCGCCCTGTTGGGAATAGACGAGGAACACGACGCGGGCGTGTGGCGCACCGATTCGATTATTTTGGCCTTTGTCCAGGTGAAAGCGAAGCGGATCTCGCTGCTTTCGGTGCCGCGCGATCTGTGGGTCTATATCCCCGGACACGGGTATGACCGGATCAATTTGGTTGACTCGTTAGGGGAGCGAACGCATCACCCTGGCGGCGGGCACGGCCTGCTCGACGAGACGGTGCGTTACAATCTGGGCGTGCCTGTCGATCATTACCTGCGTGTCGATTTTCAGGGATTTGTCAACATTGTGGACGCGTTGGGCGGGGTGACCATCCACATCGAAGAAACATTCACCGACAAATTCCCCGATGCGGACATTGAAAACGAGTGGACCACAGTGACGTGGTACGCGGGGACGC
>JAFGJF010000284.1 GCA_016929205.1 Anaerolineae bacterium | reverse complement strand
CGTTATTACCGATTTAGAGCGGTGCTGGACGCCGTTCCATCTAGCAGCCTGATCGTGTCCCTATTCTGTAACGGTTACTTGTCAAATATACCCTGATCGTTTTATGACCTTGACAATGGAATGACAGCATAATACAATACAGCACTGGACGATGTTACTTTTGTCCTGTTGCCCTCTCACTCACTTGTGTGTTGACAGCGAGGTTGACTTGAAGGAGTCTCTTGAATGAACCTGTATGTTTCCAAACTGGGCGATGACTCGGACGGGAGCAGTTGGCAGAAGGCGTTTCACACCATCCAGCGGGCATTGCTGGCGGTGCCAGACGACCAGGGCGGGCATCGGGTGGTCGTGCGGCCGGACACTTACGTCGAGGCGAATCTCTATCCAGCACACCATGGGGCGGCCGGTGCGTACAATGAGTTGGTCGGTGACCACGATGGTCGCCTGGGCTCGGGATCAAGCGGCTGGGTGGTGATCGATGCGGGCGATCCGATGTTGGGGTTCAAGAGTTATGACTGGTGGGGAACGATCCGGGCGTATACAAAGGGGTGGTCGCCGGCCCACACTGGCGAGCCTTTTTCGAGCATCGGTTGGGACCGCTGGGCCTTGCGCCGGCTGTATGCCACCGGCGGCGACGGCGGGATCTTTTTCGACGGAACCCACCGGGTGGAGCCGTTCAGCGTGCTGGTCGAGGATTGTGTGAGTATTGGCCGGGCATTCGGGGGTGGGGTAGCCAGCGTCCTGTCGCGGACTGGAGAACCGATCTGTTTTGTGCGCTGCCTGCTGTGGTCGCTCGACTGGTGGGGAGATGCGGCGGGGGCATACGTACGGGTTGAGAACCCGACCATGCCGGAACATTCGGACGTCCTGTTTGACGACTGCACGATGGTGGGCCCGCAGTGCTCGCTAAAAGGGGGAAATTATGGTTTTCAGACCTGTACGTGGGTCCGGGTGACAGGATGCCGGTTGGTGACGTTGAACTTTTCGCAGCCGCACGGTACGCCAACGGATGGTATCGTGCAGAGCGTGCAGCATGGCAAGTATCTCAAGGTCGAGTTCGAGGACTGTGCGTTGATGGGGTACAAAGTGTTCGGCGTCAAGGTCGACAAGGGCACCGAAGACCAGATCGTGTACAGCACCCGGGGGATCTGCCAGGCCTACGTCCAGTTCCAGCAAGAGGTCCCGGAGGGATTCGAGCGGTTGGGCCAGTGGCCGGCAGGCCTGTTTGCACGGATCGCGGCGCTTGACCCGCGCTCCAATCCAAGATGAGTCTGCTGCAAGATCGGTGAGCGGTTTGGCACGGGTTGAGGCCAGGATAAAAAGAGATTGGCAGAAAAGACGCATAAAAACGTCTCTTCTGCCGTTTTGTTTGCTACGAGTGCGTACAGGTTTCTAGAAATCTTTTTCTTACGGGCCGACCGCGTCGTCCACTGGCCCGGCGACGAGCAGGCCCAACGGGGTAGTGATGCTGATGATGCTCGTACCAGTCTGCAACCCGGCCGTGCAGGATAGCCGGTCCTTGCGCTCCCACCTCCTTGAGCAGAATGAAAGGTACGTACCTGGGGGAAAACGACTTTTGTCATAGACAAGGTGACCCATTTCGGCTAGACTTGATATATCATTCGCGACATCGATCCACATCACCTCTCATTACCTGATTGCAGGCTGATTCGATGAATGACCAAGATCCATTACAACCCAAGGAGGTACCGTGTTAGTTTACGAAAGAATGACCCGCCATCCAATCACCATCCCGCCAGAACTGCCCGTCGCCGATGCGCTCAAATTGATGCGCGACGAAAACGTGCGTCGCTTTCCCGTGATCGACAAAAAGAACAAGCTGGTCGGCATTGTCACCGAAAAAGAACTGCTCTACGCTTCTCCTTCTCCTGCGACGTCGCTCAGCGTGCACGAGATACACTATTTGCTTTCCCGGCTCACCGTGGCGAAGGTGATGTCGACCGATCTGATCACCGTGCCCGAGGACGCGCTGATCGAGGAAGCCGCCCTGATCATGGTCGATCGCAGTGTCGGTGCCCTACCCGTGATGCGCGGCGAGCAGTTGGTCGGGATCATTACCGAGACCGACCTGTTCAAGACGTTTATCGAGCTGTTTGCGGCACGGGAGGAAGGGGTACGCCTGGCGCTCCTGGTGCCGGAGCAAAAGGGCGAGCTGGCCGAGATCGCGCAGGCCATTGCCGGATTGGGTGGCAATATCATCGCCCTGGGCACGTTCCAGGGTGAGGATTTGAGCAACCGGCTGCTGACGATTAAGGTCGTCGGCGCACCGAGGGAGGCATTGATCGACGAAATGGAAGCACTGGGGATTCGCGTTCTCGACGCGCGCCAGTGTCTGCAAGCCCAAGTCTGTTAAATAGTTGACAATACAACTCAACTATAGTATAGTAGGGGAATGGTAACCATACAGAAGGAGCAGGCGTTATGCAGTTGTCCACAGTCGGGCGGTATGCCTTGAGAGCGATGGTCGATCTCGCACAGCATCGAGATCAAGGACCGGTACAACGCAAGGATATCGCTGCCAGACAAGAAATTTCGAATGACTACCTCGCCCAGTTGTTTCTAAAGCTCAAGAGAGCCAAATTGGTGGAAAGCGTGAGGGGGCCGGGTGGTGGGTATATCCTGGCCCAAAGTGCAACAGAGATCAGCGCGGGTGATGTGCTACGCGCGGTCGAGGAGTCGATCCACCCGGTGCATTGTGTCGAGGATGGACAGGACGAGAGATGCACTCGGGCTGATGGTTGTCCTACCCGCGTGCTGTGGGCGCGACTGGGAGACGCTGTGGTAAGGGTGTTGGATTCAACGACACTGGCCGAACTGTGCGAGGAGCCAGCCCGGTCGGCAAAAGATTATGCTATGTTGTGAGCAGAAAGGAATGATGATGTCGAAATTCAGATGGATGATCGTTCTCGCGCTCGGGATCATCGTGTTGTCGAGCTGCCAGTCGAAACCGGCTGCTGAGGCCGCCGTTCCGAGCAGTGCTGAAGATGTGCCGCGCATCACGCCGCAAGAACTAAAGTCCTTGTTGGATGCCGGAGAAAAAGTGATCGTCGTCGATGCACGCAGCCTGGCGTCTTATGAAGCGGGCCATATTGCAAAAGCCGGCTCGATGCCGCTCGACGAGATCGACGCACGGTATCGGGAACTGCCCAAAGGAGTGAAAATCGTCTTTTATTGCACCTGACCAGCCGAACAGACCAGCGCCGGGGCGGCGCTGACATTGTACCAACTGGGCTATGATGATGTCTACGCGCTCTTGGGGGGGATGGCTGCGTGGCAGGCAGCCGGATATCCAATGGAGTGAAACCGTTTCAATGCCCGATTCGGGATCCGCGATCCAGAACGAGCAACCCAAGTTTTTTTAAGTGAATGATACGCTGGAGAATGAAAAATGACCACAAATGAGTTCAAGGGTTTTGACACGCTGGCCTTGCACGCCGGCCACACGCCAGACGCCGAGACCGGGGCGCGGGCGGTGCCGATCTGGCAGACAAGCAGCTACGTATTCAAGGATACGGCGCATGCGGCACGGCTTTTTGCATTGGAAGAGGCCGGCAACATTTACACGCGGATTATGAACCCGACGACGGACGTGCTGGAGAAACGGGTTGCGGCTCTGGAAGGAGGCGCCGCGGGGCTGGCCTTTTCCAGCGGTATGGGAGCTATCTCGGCGGCCCTGCTCACCTTGTGCAGCCAGGGAGACGAGATCGTTTCCAGCACGCGCCTGTACGGCGGGACGGTGACGCTGCTCAAGAACACGCTGTCGCGGATGGGGATCAAGACGGCGTGGGTGGATGGCGACGATCCGGACGCGTTTGCGGCCGCGATCACCGATCGGACCAAGGTCGTCTATTTGGAGACGATCGGCAATCCCAAGCTGACGATCCCCGACATGGACGGCATCGCCGAGATCGCGCACGCGCAAGGTGTGCCGGTGATGGTCGACAACACCACGGCTTCGCCCGCGCTCTGCCGGCCGATCGAGCACGGGGCCGATATTGTGGTCCACAGCCTGACCAAGTATTTGAATGGACACGGCAACTCGATCGGGGGGATCGTCGTCGATTGTGGCTGCTTTGCATGGGACAGCGGTCGTTTTGCCGAGTTTGTCGATCCTGACCCGAGCTATCACGGCCTCAAGTTTTTCGAGACGTTTGGCTCCATGACCTTTGCCATGCGCGCTCGCACGCGGCTGCTGCGCGATTTGGGCGCATGCTTGAGCCCGTTCAATGCGTTTCTGACCCTGCAAGGGACCGAGACGTTGAGCCTGAGAATGGCCCGCCACTCGGATAACGCGCTGGCCGCGGCCAAGTTCCTGGAACACCATCCAAAGGTGGCCTGGGTGCTGTATCCCGGCCTGCCCAGCCACCCGAGCCACGCGCTGGCCAAACGCTACCTGCCTCATGGCGCCAGCGGCCTGGTGGGATTTGGCGTGCGAGGTGGGATTGAGGCCGGACGCAAGTTTATCGAAAATCTCGAGTTGTTCAGCCACCTGGCCAACATTGGTGACGCACGCAGCCTGGCGATTCATCCGGCGTCCACGACGCACCAGCAGCTTAACGAGGAAGAACAACTGGCGGCCGGGGTGACACCCGACTTTGTGCGGCTTTCGATCGGCATCGAAACGCTGGATGACATTCTGGCCGATCTCGATCAGGCACTGGCCCAGATAGGATAGACGTGGCAACGGACGAAAAAATCGCCATTTCAGAAGATTCAAAGCTGGGTGGCGCGCGCAGCGTTGGGCTGGTTGAAACGCAGACGTGGACGTTTGACGGGCCGCTGGAACTGGAGTGCGGGCAGTCGCTGGGTCCCGTGATACAGGCCTACGAATGTTATGGGACGTTGAGCCCGCAGCGCGATAACGCGATCTTGATTTTTCACGCCCTTTCGGGCGACGCGCACGTGGCCGGCTATCACACCGAGGCGGATGTGAAACCTGGCTGGTGGGATATCATGGTCGGTCCGGGCAAACCTTTTGACACCGACAAGTATATGGTCATCTGTGCCAACGTCATTGGCGGCTGCAAGGGCAGCACCGGACCGTCGAGTATGAATCCCAAAACGGGCGCACCCTATGCGCTTGATTTTCCGATGGTGACGGTCGGCGACATGGCCCGGGCACAAAAGCGGCTGGTCGATCACCTGGGCATCGAACGGCTGCTGGCGGTGGCTGGCGGCAGCATGGGCGGGATGCTGGCCCTCGATTGGGCGGTGCGCTATCCCGATCAAGTGGCCTCGGTGCTGGCGATTGCCACTGCGGCGCGTCTCAACGCGCAAGGCATCGCTTTTGACGAGGTGGGGCGGCAAGCCATCATGGCCGATCCGAACTGGCAAGGGGGTAACTATTACGGCAAAAGCGTGCCTGCGGGAGGGTTGGTCGTGGCCCGGATGATCGGCCACATCACCTACCTGTCGGAAGAACAGATGCGAGCCAAGTTTGGCCGCCGCTTGCAGGACCGTGAAACGTTTGGGTACGGTTTTGAGACCGAGTTCCAAGTTGAAAGCTATCTGCGGTACCAGGGCAACAGCTTTGTGCACCGCTTTGATCCCAATTCGTACCTTTACATCACCAAGGCCATTGACTATTTTGACCTGGCCAATGGCCATCGCTCGCTGGTCAAAGCCTTTGAAGGGGTCAAGGCCGAGTTTCTGGTGGTCTCGTTCACCAGCGATTGGCTGTTTCCAACGCCGCAGTCCAAGGAAATTGTCAAGGCGCTGCAAGCGAACAACGTGCAGACAACCTTTCTCGAGATCCCCAATCCTTACGGGCACGACGCCTTTTTGCTGCCCAGCAAGGAACTGTCCGAGACGATCAGCGGCTTTTTGGCGAATGTACAGAAACGGGAGCGGCGATGATACACGCAACTGCAAGGCAGACCGTCAAGCGCCGTCTCGATTACGAGCTGATCGAAACGCTGGTGCCACGGGGAGCCCGTGTGCTCGACCTGGGATGCGGCGACGGGCAATTGTTGGCCGAATTGATCGACCAAAAGGGTTGTACGGGAAAAGGGATCGAGATCAACGAACAGGCGGTGCTGGCCTGCATTCAACGAGGGGTGGCGGTCTATCACGGCGACATGTTGGAAGGGATGGGGTTCTACCGTGACGATTCGTTCGACGTGGTGATCTTGAGCCAAACGCTGCAACAAACGACGACCCCGGTCAAGGTTATTCACGAGATGCTGCGCGCGGGCAAGACGGCGATCATCAGCTTTCCGAACTTTGGGTACTGGCGTGTGCGGCTCGATCTGTTGCTCAATGGGCGCATGCCCAAGAACCCGCTGCTACCCTATGATTGGTTTAATACGCCAAACGTGCACCTGTGCACGGTGACCGATTTTCGCATTCTGTGCCGGGAACAAAAACTGGAGCGGATGCAAGAGATTTTTCTGGTGCCACCTTTCCGGCAGATCTCACCTTTGCTGGCAAACTGGCGAGCGGGTCTGGCGATCTTTCAAATAAAGAATAGCAAAGAATAAGGAGCTTTGAATGAACATAGCAAGTGATATTACAAAACTGGTAGGACATACACCTTTGGTCCAGTTGAACCGAGTGACCGAAGGCGCGGTCGCTCGCGTGGCGGTCAAGTTGGAAAGTCAGAACCCGCTGGGCAGCGTCAAAGACCGGATTGGGGTGAATATGATCGATACGGCCGAGCGCGAGGGCAAGATTGGGCCGGATACGGTGATCATTGAGCCAACGAGCGGCAATACGGGCATTGGCCTGGCGTTTACCTGCGCAGCGCGGGGATACAAGCTGATTCTGACCATGCCCGATACGATGAGTATGGAGCGACGTAAACTGCTTCGCGTGTTGGGCGCCGAATTGGTGCTTACGCCCGGCAAAGAAGGTATGAAGGGCGCGATCGCCAAGGCCGAAGAGCTGGCTCAAGAATATGATCGGGCGTTTATCCCTCAGCAGTTTGAAAACCCGGCCAACCCGCAAATCCACCGTGAGACAACGGCGCTCGAGATCTGGCACGACACCGATGGCAAGATCGACATTTTTGTGGCCGGTGTAGGGACAGGGGGCACGATCACCGGCGTGGGCGAAGTACTCAAAACCAAGAACCCGGCGGTGCAGGTGGTGGCCGTCGAGCCGACAGGGTCACCGGTGCTATCGGGTGGGTCACCCGGCCCGCACAAGATCCAGGGGATCGGCGCGGGGTTTATCCCGGCCGTACTCAATACCAAGATCATTGACGAGGTGTTCCAGGTTCCCAGTGAAGAAGCGCTGGTAATGGGACGGCGGCTGCCCAAGGAAGAAGGGATCCTGGCCGGGATCAGCTCCGGCGCGGCCGTTTACGCGGCTGTCGAGATCGCCAAGCGGCCGGAAAATGCAGGCAAACTGATTGTGACGGTACTGCCCAGCACCGGGGAGCGCTACCTGAGCACCGTGTTGTTCGCCGATGCGTGATCGGCAGTGAACACAGCATCCGAGCAGGCTAGAGATCGTTCCCGACTTGTGGGTAACTGCCAGTTATAGAGACGGGACGCAGCGTTGTTCCGTTTTTTTTGAAAGAGACTGTGATAAGGTGGTGCTGACATGAAACGAGTCGTCATTGTCGGTGGTGGGTTTGCGGGGTTGAATGCGGCCAAAGTGCTGGGCAATGCCAAAAATGTCGAGGTTACGTTGATCGATCGCAGCAACCATCACCTCTTTCAACCCCTTTTATATCAGGTCGCTATGGCTGGCTTGAGTCCGGCCGAGATTGCCGTTCCGATCCGCAGCCTGTTGGCCAGGTATCACAACGTTCGCGTCTTGCAGGGGCAGGCTGAATCTATTGATCTGGGCCACAACAAGTTGGTTACCAGTGTGGGTGAACTCGAGTACGATTATCTTATCCTGGCCTGTGGGGCGCAGCATACCTACTTTGGGCATGAAGCATGGGAGGAATACGCGCCGGGACTCAAGACGCTGGCCCAGGCCGTTGAAATTCGGCGGCGCATCCTGACGGCATACGAAAAAGCGGAAAGCGAAAGCGACGACGAAAAGAAAAAGAAATATCTCACGTTTGTGATCGTAGGTGGGGGGGCGACCGGCGTCGAACTGGCGGGGTCTATCGGTGAAATGAGCCGTTATGCATTGGCCCAGGATTTCAGGAACATCGATCCCAAGTTGACCCGCGTGATCTTGATCGAGGCCAGGTCGCGGATCCTGCCCTCTTTTTCTCAAGAACAGGCTGGCCGAGCAACCCGCGCCCTGGAAAGCCTCGGGGTGCAGGTGTGGACGTCCAGTATGGTGACCCAGATCGACGCCGACGGCCTCGAGATCGGCCAAGAGCGTGTGCAAGCGGCAACCGTCTTGTGGGCTGCCGGGATCCGCGCTTCGGAGTTTGGCCACCAGCTCG